>PFPU01000003.1 GCA_002793215.1 Flavobacteriales bacterium CG_4_10_14_0_2_um_filter_35_18 | reverse complement strand
ATAATCCTAGAGCGATGCCAATTTCGATTAAGGGAATTAAATACCCAAAATAACGCAGTTTGTATATAAGCCAAGGGTGCTCTATCTGAAAAAAGCGGATAAGATCATTTGATAAATCTAAGGGAAATGTATTGATAAAATAAGGGTTTAATTTGTGAAAGCCCGCCCAAAAATAGGTGGCAGATAGAATGATTCTCAATAAAAATAAGGTTTTATCAGCGCTACTTTTTTTATCGAATAAAAAGGAGACAAACATTAAACCATACATATAAATCCACGGCTGCCAGCGCATATAATCTTGTGATAAAAGTAGCATAGTCAGCGCTAAAATCCCCCAATAAATAGATGAATGTTGCCAAAATAATGACACAACTAGAAGTAAAATTAAAATCAAAAGTGCTGCAACGGTAATGTTATTTGAAATGGCAGGGAGCTTTTCAAAAACCTTAAGCACTGGAAACAGATGATTTAAAGTCCAAACTTTAAAAGCCATAAAAATTCCCAAAAGCATAAAAACGGAGGTACCTATTTTTATGACTTTTAAGCTGGTTTTAGGATTTAAAAGGGCTAAATAATTAAACATATACCAAGCTAATTAAGTCTATTATTTGTGCTTAAAGGTATAACATTTTGTAATTTAGCAAGCGTTAAAAGCGCTAAAAAAATTATGAAAATTATCTTAAAACTTTTACTGGCGATAAACGGTGCCGGCTTATTATTTGGCTACTACATTAAATCTTCAAACCCACTTCGCGGTGATTTTTACATTGGATTGTCTGTTTTAATGTTGGCTTTTATACTACTTCCCTTCTTTTTATACACGCGCTTTAAGGACAAAAAATTATCGCAATACAAGTTTCCAAAAGACCTGCCAAAACACGAAAACCCCCACCAAAAAAATTAAGATTTTAACTTCCGTTGCTTTTCAAAAAATTGCCAAAGCAAGGCGCTACAGTCGGTTTTTAAAATGCCCGAAACGACTTCTGTTTTTGGATGAAGTGGAATTTTGTGTTTTAAAAATCCACGATTTTCATCGGATGCACCATAAACTATTTTGCCAATTTGCGTCCAAAAACTAGCGCCGGCGCACATGCAGCAAGGTTCTAAAGTAACGTAAAGCACGCAATTTTTTAAATATTTACTGCCCAAATACGAAGCTGCCGAGGTAAAAACCTGCATTTCGGCATGTGCCGTAACATCCGTTAAGGTTTGTGTGAGGTTATGCGCACGCGCAATAATTTGATTTTGGCACACAATCACCGCGCCAACAGGAATTTCGTTTTTGTCAAAAGCCAATTGCGCTTCTTTTAGCGCCTGCTTCATAAAATAGGTATCGTCAAACGGATTTTGCATGGCGTAAAGATAAGGCTTTGCCCCTAATTACACTTTAAAATAATAATTATTGTACTTTTACAATATGAATACACCGCTTTTAAATACCGTCAATTTTCCTAGCGATTTGCGCCTGTTGCCCGAGGCTAAACTACCCGAACTCGCTGCGGAATTGCGTCAATTTATCATAGCGATTGTCGCCGTAAAAGAAGGTCATTTAGGGGCGAGTTTAGGTGTGGTTGAACTGACCATTGCCTTGCACTATGTGTTTAACACACCAAGCGATTTGCTGGTTTGGGATGTTGGTCATCAAGCCTACGGACATAAAATTTTAACCGGTCGGCGTGAACGCTTTCACACCAATAGGCAGCTGGGTGGCCTTAGCGGATTTCCAAACCGCAACGAAAGTGTTTACGACTCCTTTGGTGTTGGTCACGCGGGCACTTCTATTTCGGCAACTTTAGGAATGGCTATCGCCTCACAACTTCAGGGCGATTATAAAAAACAACACATTGCCGTCATTGGCGATGCCAGCATTGCCGCCGGTATGGCTTTTGAAGGCTTAAACCAAGCGGGTGCCAGCAAGGCAAATTTACTGGTCATTTTAAATGATAATGAAATGGGCATCGACCCGAATGTGGGCGCACTAAAAAACTACTTAACCGAAATTAAAAATGGAATTCCCCCACAAGGTAAAAACCTATTTGAAGCCCTGAACTTTTCCTATTTTGGTCCTATTGATGGACATAATATTCCCTTACTTTTAAAAACTTTAAGGCATTTAAAATCGGTTAATGGTCCTAAATTGCTGCATGTTATTACCACCAAAGGCAAGGGCTTAAAAAACGCCGAAGCCGATCAAATAACTTATCACGCACCCGGAAAATTTAACAGCTCTACGGGTGTGCGCGAAATAAATAAAGAACTCAACCAGCTGCCAAAATATCAAGATGTTTTTGGACTTACCTTGCTAGAACTCGCCAAACAAAATGAAAAAATTATCGGCATTACCGCGGCTATGCCAACGGGCACTTCGCTAAAATATATGATTAAAGAGCTCCCCGAAAGGGCTTTTGATGTGGGCATTGCCGAGCAACATGCCGTAACCTTAGCAGCGGGTTTTGCTACACAGGGTTTTAGGGTATTTTGCGCCATTTATTCCACTTTTTTACAGCGCGCCTACGATCAAATAATTCATGATGTCGCCCTTCAAAACTTGCCCGTTGTTTTTTGTATTGACCGCGCCGGTTTGGTTGGCGAAGATGGTTCCACACATCACGGCGTATTTGATTTGGCTTACCTGAGATTAATTCCTAATTTTATCATTTTTGCGCCACTTAACGCCATCGATTTGCGCCACATGCTCTATACGGCACAAAGCGACGTGAACCACCCTTTAGCCATCCGTTATCCCCGTGGCACAAGCCCTAACTATGATTGGAAAGTCCCTTTTAAAAAACTGGCAATTGGCAAAGGAATTTGTCTTAAAAAAGGAACAGATTTAGCCATTTTAAGCATCGGAACCATTGGTTTAGAGGTTATCAAAGCCTTGTCGGAATTAGATACAAACACCCAATTAAGAGTCGCCCATTACGACATGCGTTTTCTAAAACCGCTCGATGTTGCATTGCTCTCTACTGTTTTTAAATCGTTTAAGCAAATCATCACCATTGAAGACGGCGTTTTGGCAGGTGGTTTTGGAAGTGCTATTTTAGAACAAGCCCATCACACAAATTTTAACACCTTAAACATTACTTGTTTGGGTATTCCCGATGAATTTATTACACACGGCACACTAGCACAACTCTATTGTAAAGTGGGCATTGATTTTCAGTCTATTGCTCAAAAAATCACAGAAAAATTGGCATAAAAAAAGAGGTCACTGACCTCTTTTTTTATGATGTTTTAAACCATTTATTTGATAATGATTTTATAGGACGAGCTAAATGTATCCGTTTTAATCGAAATTAGATAAATGCCACGCTTTACGTTTAAATTAATAGGTTGTTCACCGCCATTAACTAAGTTTAACGATTTGCTAAACACCTGTTTACCACTAAGGTCATAAGCCGTAAATTTAGCATTTTGCGCATTTACTCGTGAGGCAACGGTAATCAAACCATTTGAAACTGTTGGGAATATTTTAATATTTGTATTTTTCACCAAAACGTTTTCTTTAACATCGAGTGTAAAATTAGTCGAGGTAAATAAACCACGACCGTGCGTTGCGGCAACAATGGTGTTGTCTAAAGCGCGGTATTGAAGCATGTCAACACGCACATTTCCCATACCGGTATTGGCTTTTTCCCAGGCTGGGGTACTGGCACTGATGTTTAAGGTTTTCCAAACGCCGACTTCGGTAGCTAACAAAACTTCATTTCTGTTTAAAGGATTAAATAAAGCCCAACGCACCGGCATATCGGGCAAATCGCCTTCTTTTTCGGTCCAAGTAGCGCCACCATCATTGGTATAAAAAACACTTACCACCCCATAATTTGAGGCAGTTACCAATAGTTCATCATCGCTAGCACCCACTTCAATGCACGAAACAGATCCTACCAAAGTAGGTGGCGTAATCATAGTTATGGTTTTATCGGCGGCCATTTTGGCAACTTGACTGTTGCCGGTACCTAAAAAAACCGTTCGGTTAGCAACATTGTAGGGCGAAACACGAATATGTGAAATAGCTGCTCCAAATTCGGCCATGACAATATCTTCTCTGGTAGCCGTACCAGCCGATTGCGTGCCTTGATTAGCCCCATCGGCAGCTAAGATAATTTTTGTTATTGTGGTATTGGAGGTTGTATTTGATTCATAAGAATATAAACTATTATTTTCATCATCATAATCGGCAGGATTGATAAAAGCGCCATTTCCGGTGTCGATTAAAGGGATGAAAAAGGTTCCTGGTGTGGTGCTAAAATCGTGTAAACGGTATTCATTACCGGTTGTAGCCACAATATAATACAAGCCATCGGTAGCATCTTTAAAGGTTTGATCTATAAAACAAAATCCGCCATCACCACCTCTAAATTCGGTGGTGTCGTCAATACCTGGACCGCTAAAATAGAGCGTTCCGTTATCTTGTGCGCCCGCTAAAAAGCCATTGGTGTTGACAGGGTCTATGGCGGCCGAATAAAACTGCGTTACCACATAGCCTCTGTTTCTCATTTTAATACCGTTGGTAACCGTTTCGACAGTTGCCACATTAGGAATGTAAAACACCCCACCATCGGTACCCATAATGGCTTCATCATTATGACCTGGTCTAAAGGCAAAAGCATGGTGGTCGGCATGAGCAAAACTCACCGTGGCATCTACTTGATTGTGCCAAGTTGATATTTTTTTGAATTCTAAACCCGCATTTAATTTAAAAGCGTTAACCCCTCCAACAAAGAGTTCTAAATCTCTTGTGGGATGAACCGCAGCGATTAAATCATACCAAGCTTGTCCTCTGGTAAAATCGGTATTTGGCACTGTTGAATCACCCGCATCAGATGGCTCTCCGGCATCAATCCATGTTGCACCGCCATCTAAAGTTACTATAATTTCACCTAAGGCGCTATCGTCGGCAATTAAAACAAAAACATTATTAGCATTTGAAGGGGCGACCGCTAATTCAACACGTCTTGGCGTTGCAATGGTATGCCCACCAGCAGCGGAACCAGCGCCTGCCTGATAAACTTTAGTCCAAGTAGTGCCATCGGTCGATTTCCAAACACCCCCAATAGCATCGCCTGCCCATAAGGTATTATCGGGGCCTAATTCTAAATCTCTAAAAGGTTCGTGACTGGCAAGTGTAAAGGTAGCACCACCATTGATAGAGCGCAAAACCTCAGTGCCATTAACATTGTCTTGTAAATCGCGCACAATGGCATAAACAACGCCAACGCCTGCTTCATTGCGCACCACCATATCATAAATAAATTCAAAGTCTATTGTTGACGCTAAGTTATTCCAGGTTGCCCCGCCATCGGCCGATTTCCAAATACCTGCTCCGTAAACGGCGTCAATATTAAAATAGCCTTCTCCGGTTCCAACATAAAAATTTTGAGTATTTACCGGGTCGGAGGTAATAGTGCTAATCGAAAAATTAGCCATACTTTCGTTAGATTGTTGCCAAACGGACAACGAATCGGTAATGTCATTGTTAACCCAAATACCTCCCGAAGCACCACCTGCCCAAACTTTTTTAGCAGTTACATCATTGGGGTCAAACATAAGCGCGCGGGTGCGGCCACCTACTTGCAAAGGCCCTCTAGATTCCCAATTTAAGGTGCTATTGGTTTTAAATACCTGACCTTTATTTTTATCGGCATTTAATATTTTTAACAAGCGCAAAGGCTCGGGACGTCCCGTATTTGGGTCTAAAGTTTGCAAAAAATCTTGTTGAAAAGCTAAGTCGGGTCGGTCTTGTTTAGGGATTTTTTTTAATTCGGCCTTTTTCAGAATTTTGGTTTTAGAATAAGGACTTTTTGCGATAAGTTCAGCGTATTGCATGCGCAATTTTTCCGTTTTGCTTGGTTGGTTTAGCATCAACAATAACACAGAAATTGAAACAATTGCCATGATGAGAACAGTACGTAATTTTTTAGACATAAGTTGGGCTTTTAGAATGATGTCCAAAAATAGAAAATTAATTTAACTATCAATGTTAAATAATTAAAAGATGCTATTTTATGATAATCTTTTGAGAAAATACCTGATTGTTTGCCTTGGCTTTAAAGATATAAATTCCTCTTTTTAGATTCAAATTTAAATCGGTAATCGCCGCTTGATTTAACAATAGCTGAGATTTGTAAACTTCTCGGCCACTCATATCGTAAATACTTATTTGGGTTTGGCCAAGATTTTGCTTGGCCTTGATAGAAATTTGCCCATTAGAAACTGTGGGATAAACCGTGAAAGCCCTTTTAGAAAGTTCATAATTTGGCGTTGCTAAAGTGCCGGTAGTAAAGGTCCCGGTAAACAGACCTCTGCCATAAGTTGCGGCTAAAACGGTGTTGTCGGCGGTGCGCAAATCAAAGCTGGTAACCTTTGCATTTTGCATGCCGTTTTGAGATTGCACCCACGTTGGACTCGCTGTTTTAAAACTGGCAGTTCGCCAAACACCTAAATCGGTTCCTAAAATAACTTCATCGTTATTTAAAGGATTCATCAACACTGCTTTTATGGGTAAATCGGGCAAATCACCTTCTTTATTTGACCAAGACATTCCGCCATTGGATGAATACCACACATTGGCAACCCCATAATTGTGAAAGGTAACGATGATTTCATTTTCGTTCGCCCCAAATTCAATCGCCGAAATGCTACCTACAAAACCTGCAACTGAAAGGTTAGACCACGTTGGTGTAGCGGTATTGGCATTTGTTAATTTTAACAACTTTCCGTTATCGGTTCCAACCAAAAGCAAGCTTGAAGTTGTGGTAAAAGGCGACACTTTAAAAGCCGTAGGTTCGCCTGTTAATAAGGCATTGGTTAAATTGGTTCGAACTGGACTTGCGTTAAGCGCCGAATACCTCGAAATTTGATAAGTTGACGAGGCGTTTATGGTGCCATCGGCATACAAAATATCTAGCTGATCATCTAAATCGGCTGCATTGATAAAGTCGCCTGTTGCGTCGTCATTTTGAATTACCACTTCACCTGCTCCGGTATAAGGCAAAGGAAATTTGCTGTAAGTATTATTGGTATAAGACACAATGAGATAAGCGCCATCTTTATCGATAAATTCAGCAGCGCCATCGCCACCAAAAATATCCGTAAATCCGTTAAGGCTAGGCACAGCAGCTGTTACAAATAAAGAGCCATTATCTTGAGCCCCTCCTAAAAATAAATCGGTTGAAGTGTTTTGACCTATTGCAGCAGAATAAAATTGGGTGATGTTGTAATTTTTATTTCTCGACGAAATGGCGGTTGTTGATGCTAAAGCGCCCGAAAGTGAACTGGCGTAATAAACGCCGCCATCATTGCCAATTAGCGCTGTATTGGTGTTAGCAGGATTAAACGTTAACGCGTGAAAATCGGCGTGAACGGTTGGCACATTCAAACTGTTTAGGTTTGCATTGTTTGACCATTTTGTAATTTGAGTCCAAGCACTTCCGCTTGACGTTGAACGAAATAAATCAATACCGCCCGCATAAACAATGGCATCATTCGCGGGATCGACTTCTAATAATAAATTGTAAAAAGCCTGAGTTCGGGTAAAATCATTGGCTGGAATATCATTGTCGGCATCATTGGGCAATGTTAGGTTAGAGGTGCTAGCAAAACCGTTTGTTGTTTTTATAAAAGCGATGGGCGTGCCTGCTGTTGATAATTGGGCGAGCACATAAAACGTACCGGCATTGGTTGCCGATGTGGCAATTTGCGTGCGTTTGCCGTCGGTAATGCTTTTCTTTACCGTAAATGTAGCGCCATTAGTTGAGGTTAAAATAGTGCCACCTCCTGTGCCAAAAACATTGCTTTTGGTTGCCAGCCAAATGCTATTATCGGCAGCAATTTCAATATCATTAATTTCGTAGGGAATGGGGGTATTGGTACTATTTTCGAATATTCCAATTTTTGTCCATGAGGCTCCATTATTATTTGAACTATAAAACCCATATTGAAAACCACCAATAAAGGTGGCATTTACACCCGAAAACCGGAACGAATTAGCGCCAACAGCGGCAAAAATAACCGTGGTTCCACCATTATTCCAAGCTTTGATATCATTGACATTATATTGCCCTGCAACGAGGTATTGTCCGTTAGAATTTGTTGTGGTTGCACCTGTTGAACCACCAAAAACATGTGTCCAATTTGCGCCACCATCTGCCGATTTCCAAACGCCATTGCCCGTAACATCGCCACCAACATAACTTTCGCCGGTAGCGACATAAATGTTATTAGGATTATTTGGGTCAACCGTAAAGGCGGTTACCGAAATATTTTCGGAGATGCCATTAATGCGCGTCCAAGCGCTATTAGCATTGGTAATATCACTATTTACCCATAAACCGCCACTCACACCACCGGCAAAAACACGTTTATGCGTGGCGTCATTTGGGTCGTATAATAAGGCGCGTGTTCTACCGCCAATATTATTTGGTCCGCGTTCTACCCAAGTGTTATTGCTGGCATCGCCTGGCGCTCTCAACCCTTTTAATTTGTTGTTTTGTTCGTCTTGTAACAACGCTAATTTTTCGGGTGTGGGACGCCCTAATGCCGGGTTCATCTCTAAAAGATATTCGCGTTCAAAGTACTTATTTGGTGGAAGATCTTGGTTAAAACGCACGCTTTTAGCAAGATTTAAACTTTTGTTAAAGGGATGGTGTTTTAAAAAATAGGTATGGTGTTGTTTTAAGGATTCGCTTTTTTGATGGAAACTTGAATTGACAAGGCCAATAAAAAAAGTGACTAAAAAAAGGGTTGGAATTGTTAGATTTGTCCTCATTATAATTGATTTATAGCTTATAAACACCCTCCAAATTTAATCAAATGATTTATAAAAATTCAAGTTAAAAGCAATTAAATCAAATAACCTTTAATTTTTTTATGCAACAAAAGGGCTTGACTATCGGATAGGCTCGCAATAAATCCGGAAATAGAAATCAAGGTTTGATAGGGATTTATAATTTTTTCGGTAAAATAATCGGGAACCACTTGCAACAACAAGGCATCATAGTCTGTTTCCGATTTTTCTAATTTATGGGTGGCGGCATTGCTAAAACAATCTAGCAAATCGGCGATAACGCGATAGCCCGAAATTTCTTTTTCTAGCACTTCCTTGCTCTTGTAAATTTTGGCGACACTCAATTTTAGGATGTCGTTTATTTGCGCTTCATATTTGCATTTATCTAACAAAGCAAGGTTAAAATCACCCTTTAAAATAGCCGATTCATGCGCTAAAAACTGAAGTGCTGCCTCGTTAATTAAAGCGCCAATGGCCAAAGCGCGCAAATAGCTCAAACGACTGCTTTTATTTGGCAAGGCATAATATTTTTTGGTATCGATGCTATCTCTCACTAAATTGATGAGGTATTCTAAGGCGTATTCTTCTTCAATTAAACCGAGGTTGATGCCGTCTTCAAAATCAATAATGGTATAGCAAATGTCATCGGCTGCTTCAACTAAAAAAGCTAAGGGATGGCGGTGGTATTTTTTTGATTTTTCATTGGCGTCATTTAGGCCTAAATGGTTAGCTAATTCGGTAAAGAAGGGAACTTCCGACTGAAAAATGCCATATTTTTTATCTGCCACATGCGCTGTTGGTTTTTTGGGAAGCGATTCTTTAGGATACTTTATAAAAGCTCCCAAAGTGGCATACGACATCCGCAAGCCACCTTCGCTGCCGATTGAATTTTGAGTTAAAATCTTAAATCCGTTAGCGTTACCTTCAAAATCTATTAAATCTTGCCATTCTTTATCAGATAAAAGTGGCTTAAAATGCTTGCCGTTTCCGGAATTAAAATAGTCGCCAATGGCTTTTTCGCCGGCATGACCAAAAGGCGGATTGCCAATATCGTGTGCCAGGGCAGCAGCGGCAACAATGGCTCCAAAATCGTTGACTTTAAATCCTTTTTGCGTTAAGGTTGGATGCTTTTCAAGCAAGGCTTTACCCACAATTCGGCCCAATGAACGCGCCACTACCGACACCTCTAAACTGTGCGTTAAGCGGGTGTGGACAAAATCGGTTTTTGACAAAGGCACAACTTGTGTTTTGTCTTGCAGACTTCTAAAAGCGTTTGAAAAAACAATGCGGTCATAATCGACTTCAAAACCCAAACGCGTTTCATCTTGATTTTTGCGCCATCTTGGTTCGGTATCGCCAAAGCGCTTTAAAGAAAGGAGTTGTTCCCAGTTCATAAGCTATAAATTCAAGCAAATATAGGTTTTTTGTTTTTACGGTTTGCCGATTTGCAAAGGACGGACTTTTTAACACAAATGTTGATGCGGCGCATTGAACTTTGGGCTACCACAAAGTTGGCTGCCAGCAATTAACCACGCTTTTTGGGTTGGTGCTGTTGGCGGTTCGTTGTTTCTTGTCTATTGC
>PFPU01000033.1 GCA_002793215.1 Flavobacteriales bacterium CG_4_10_14_0_2_um_filter_35_18 | reverse complement strand
TATTAATTTAAATTTAGAACAGCTTAATATAAAACAGAATGGCACTTTTTAAGGAACTTAGATTTATTTTTAAAAATGTTGTAAAAAATCAGAAAAGACACCTAAAAAGTGTTTTAGGAAACCACTTGGCTTTTGCTGGTGCAACCCATAAATCAAGAACCGTAAGTGAAAGTATTACCTATATTAACAACGTATTTGAAGATTATTTAAAATACGGTAATTTGTCAAAAGAATCAATTTTTGACAAGACTATTTTAGAAATCGGTCCCGGAGATAATTTTGGAGTAGCCTTAAAATTTTTGGCCTTAGGTGCTAAAAAAGTTTATTTACTCGATAAATTTTATTCAGAACGAGATGATATTCAACAAATAACAATTTATAATAACTTGAGAGCATCATTGAACGCTGCCGACCAAAAAAGATTTGATAACGCTATTTCACTAATTAATAGTAGTTTAAAAATCAACCCTGATAAATTAGAATACATATATGGTTTTGGAATTGAAGAGGGTCAAAAGGTATTTAAAAATAATCCAGTTGACCTGATTGTTTCAAGAGCTGTGATGCAAGAAATAAGCAATACCAAAAAGGCTTTTAAGGTGATGAATGCTATTTTAAAGAATGGCGGAATGATGCTTCATAAAATAGATTTACGCGATTATGGAATGTTTACAAAAGCTAATAATCACCAGTTAGGAAATTTAATGTATCCTTCTTGGATTTATAAATTAATGACCAATCACTCTGGGCTTCCAAACAGAAATCGAATTTCACACTATAAAATATTATTAGAAAGCTTACATTTTAAATCAACCTTTTATATTACGCATATTTTTGGATCAAACGAAAATGAGTTTATCCCTCATAAAAATAATATTGTTTATAGACAGGATTATGATGACAATCATTTGAATTATATTGAACAAGTAAGAAGTAAATTAGCGAACGAATTTAAAAAACTTCCCGCATTAGATTTATTAATCTCGGGAGTTTTTGTTGTAGCAACTAAAAAATGATTATAAAGCTATTAATTGTATTTATTATGCTTTTCACAATCTTTTGGATTGTGAATATGGCACTGTATATTAGATCTAAAAATCACAGCAATAAGGCTTTAGAAAAAATTATATTAAAATTTCCCTTTAACTTGTTTTTAAAGCCTTATAAACAGGGTTGGACCATTCTTACCTTTAAAACAAGTAAACCTTTAGAGCAATTTAACACGATAAACCTACCCCATAAAAGCACAATTAATTTGGCTGATAAAGATTGTAGTGGTTTAGCTGACCCCTTTCTGTTTAAAGAAGATAGTAACTATTATCTCTTTTTTGAATATGAATATCATAAATATTTAAAAAAAGGGGCTGATATTGCCTATGCAACAAGTAAAAATGGAATTGATTGGGTTTATCAAAAAAAAATTCTTCAAGAACCATTTCACCAGTCCTATCCTTATGTTTTTAAAAAAGATGAGAATTTTTATATGTTGCCCGAATCTTATCAATCTAATCAGGTGCGTTTATATAAAGCAAAAAATTTTCCTGAAAATTGGGTTCTAGATACTGTTTTGTTTGAAGGTGTGCAGTTTGTGGATACTATTTTTGTTGAAGTTGACGCAATTTATTATTGGATAACAACTAATTTAATTTCAAACGAACTCTTGCTTTTTTATTCTGAAAATTTAAAAGCACCTTGGATTAAACATCCGTGTTCACCATTGACTAATTATGTTAAAAATAATCGAAATGCAGGGCCTATAATAAAGTATAACTGCAAGTTATATAGGGTAGCTCAAGATGGTACTAAAGGATATGGATCTGGAATTAATCTTTATCAAATTCTAGAAATTAGTAAAACTAATTATGTTGAACGCGCCATAAAAGAACCGCTGTTTTTTAAAAAGTCTGGAATTTTTAAAGATGCCGTTCACCAACTTTCAATATTAAATGAAAATGGTACTGAAAAATTAGTTGCTTTAGATGGTGCAAATTTTGCTATGAATAAAATAATAATTAAATAAGTATGTGTGGCATTGCAGGAATCATAAATTACGATACATCTAATTCAGTTTCTAAGCAAATTTTAGAATCGGTTACACATGCCGTAGCGCATCGTGGGCCTGACGGATTTGGATTTTGGATGCACAATAATATTGGTTTTGGACATCGGCGCTTATCAATTATCGATTTAAAAAGTGGCAACCAACCGCTCCAAATTGAAGATAATAAATTGTGCATTACCTATAATGGTGAGATTTACAATTATTTAGAGCTAAAATACCAACTTATAAAAGTTGGTTATCAATTTAAAACTAATAGCGACACCGAAGTTATTTTGGTTGCTTATCAACATTGGGGAGAAGCTGTTGTAAACCATTTACGAGGCATGTTTTCGTTTGCCGTAGCCGATATCGAAAAACAACAAATTTTTATTGCCAGAGATCATTTTGGAATCAAGCCTTTAGTTTATTATCAAGGATCCGATTATTTTATGTTTGGTTCTGAAATACAGCAATTTAAAGAACATCCACATTTTAAAAAAGAAATAAATGTATCGGCTTTAGCCGAATATTTTAAATACGCTTATATACCAGCGCCATTAAGTATTTATAACGATTTATATAAACTTGAACCTGGTAACTATTTGATAATTAATTTTAAAGGAAAAATTATCGAGAAAAAAGTTTATTACGACGTGCAATTTAAACCCATTTATTCGGTTTCTTATAATGATTGGGTTGAAAGCGTTACGCAAGCATTGGATACTTCGGTTGCTTATCACAAAATTGCTGATGTAGCTTATGGCACTTTTTTATCCGGGGGCATTGATTCAAGTTTAATTGCTTCGTCTTTAGCAGAACAAGGGAATAAGGTCGAAGCTTTTACTATGGGTTTCGCCAATAAAAATATAAATGAAGTTCCTTATGCTGAGCAAGTTGCCAAAATGTATCATTTGAATCATCATATCGAATTTATTGATATGACCGATATGCAAAGCATTTTTCCTAAATTGATAAAACATTTCGGAGAACCTTTTGCCGATAGTTCGGCTATTCCAACCTATTTTATCACTAAAAAAATTAGGGAATATTTGCCGGTAGTTTTATCGGGAGATGGTGGCGATGAAGCTTTTGGTGGTTATTATAGTTATCAAAATTTTTTAAAAATATTAAACCCGAGTGCCCCGAATCAGGCTTATAAAAATTACCTTAAAACAGCCTTAAAGTTGGTGGGAAAAACCTATCAATCCACACCACGCCAACCCAATTTAACTGACTGGATTAATTTGGTGAGTATTTTTAATGAAGCGCAAAGCCAAAGGCTATTTCTCCACGAAGTATTTAATAACATTGATACAGAAGCAAATAGTTATGCTAAATGGTATCAAAAAGGACAAGAACAAAAATTAGATATTTATAGTTTAGCAAGTTATCTTGATTATAAAACTTATATTCACGGCGATATTTTAACAAAAGTAGATATTGCCGCCATGATGAATAGTTTGGAAGTACGAACCCCATTTATAGATGTTGAAATGGTAAATTTAATGGCTCAAATCCCCACTAAATTTAAAATTAGCCGCAACTTTAACGGCACTTGGGAAAAGAAAAAAATACTCAACACCATCGCCGCAAAAAGATTTGGTATTGATTTTATCAAACGCAAAAAGCAGGGATTTACAGTTCCTTTAGCAGATTGGTTTAACCATAACTCAGCGCCTGGAAAAGAATTTGAGATGATAATTCAAAATAAAAATAGTCTCATTTTTAATTATTTAAATCAAAATGAATTGAAGAAGCAATTTTCAGATAAAAACCAAGTAGATTATAATAAGTTGTATTTATTGTTTACTTTAGAAAAGTGGTTGGAAAACCAATAATTATTCAATATTTTATTCTGCCTAGTTCTTATTTTGTATATTTAATTATAACAGTTCAATGAAAATCTTATTTATTTGTCAGCAATACATTCATGCCGCTCGATGGATTGGTCAGTTAAAAGATTCAGGGAAT
>PFPU01000090.1 GCA_002793215.1 Flavobacteriales bacterium CG_4_10_14_0_2_um_filter_35_18 | reverse complement strand
AAAGGAGTCGTGTCCTGAGAATGTATACTTCGTTATTTCTATACTTTCTAGTGTCATTATTTTTATTTGGAATATCTATTTCTAAGTTACAAAGTAAGTAAATTATTGCCTTTTATCGAGTGAAAAACGGCTTTACTTATTAACCTGTTATTCAAAAGCGTTGGCAATTTGGCTCTTTGACTTTTGCCCTGTCGGTTGGGTTGTGCGTTGGCGGGTAAAAGGCAATGTGCCAAATGAGCGTCAGGAATTAAAAACAAAAAATGCGGGTCGGCAAAAAATAAAATTTTTTCATTCTGTTCACTTTTTCCAATTGTCGACTGTTCAAGTTGGTCAGTCACTCGGTTTTTTTTACTTTCATATGTTTGTTTTTTCTCTGTCATTGTCGTGTTGCACTGTTCTTTTTTAGCATTGGCGCCCAACTTACTTATATATATGACTTCCTTATACCTATCCAACTATTTTAAATAAATAGGTATAAAAATTTACATACTTTATTTTGGTAAAAATATAAATAATTCATTAAAAATCATTAAAATATACTTTTTATTTAGTCAAAGCCTTTGGTTTTTAGGAGGTGCTTAAACCGCTGTGGTTTTGCTGCTTTTTTACCCAACAAACTTTGTAGCGATTTTAAAATCAGTGTCATTTTTAGGCAAATTGGCACCTTACTTATCTGGCTGCTAGGCAGTTTTATTTTTAAGCAAGGTTTTAACAAGCACTCTTAAAAAAGCCATCGCTAACCTTTTGTTAACATTGCTAATACTTTATTAATACACCTTAGTTTATTAGTAACCTTTAGATAATTTTCAGGGAATTAAACCGCTCTATTTTTGCATCAAATTATTAAATAAAACTTAAAAACTTTAAAAATGAAAAAATTATTTTATCTTTTTATTCTTGCAAGCTCGGTTTTAACCTCTTGTTCAACAGGTGGCGGAACAGCCCCAATTATTGATGTAACACCTCCTGCCGCAACAGAAGAGAATGTTTCGGGATTAATAACCGCAAACACCACTTGGACCGCCAACAAAATTTGGATTTTAAATGGAAAAGTTGTTGTTAATGACGGTGTAACACTTACCATTGAAGCTGGTACCATTATTAAAGGAAAAGAAGGTTCTGGGTCATTAGCATCTGCGCTAATTGTAGCCAGAGGTGGCAAATTAAATGCAGTAGGCACTGCCGATAAGCCAATTATCTTTACTTCAATTGCTGATAATATTAAAATTGGCGAAAAAGTTGGAACTAACTTAACCATAGCTGATAATAGCAAATGGGGTGGTTTGTTAATCTTAGGAAAAGCAAAAGGCTCATTTTCGGGAGATGTTTCCGAATTTCAAATTGAAGGAATCCCTGCAAGCGATTTTTTTGGGTTGTATGGCGGTAGTGATGATGCCGATAATTCGGGTCATTTAGAGTATCTTTCAATACGCCATGGTGGTGCAGAAATAGGTGCTGCTAATGAAATCAATGGTTTAACTTTAGGAGCCGTTGGTAGCGCTACGATTGTAAAAAATATCGAAATCATGGCAACACTTGACGATGGTATTGAAATTTTTGGAGGTGCTGTAAATATATCAAATATAATTGTTTGGGGTCAAGGTGATGATGGATTAGATGTTGATCAAGGTTGGAATGGTAGCGCATCAAATGCCTTAGTGATTTTAACCAATATTTCGGATAGTGCACTCGAAATTGATGGTGGAGAGGGTTCTTTACAAAGAGATTACACCCTTACTAATATCTCTTTAAAAGGAGATGCCAACGCCGTTGGAGGTAAATTTGCTGATTTTAGAAGCGCTGCTCAAGGAACGGTAAAGAATCTATATGCTTATAATTTTCAGCCAACTTCTATTGTTAGAATCAACAAAGACAATGTTGCGCAAAATTATGTAAATGGCAAATTGATTTTTACAAATTGGCAAATGGTTTTACCTACCGGTATCACAGATATTACTTCTTTATTTAAAGATAAATCAGCTTCCCTTTTAGCACCCACTTTTAGTGCTGATGCAGCTACTTGGGCTACTCCTGTAACTGCAGGTAGCCAAACAACTGGTGCTGATATTTCGGTATTTAGTTGGACAATAGCAAAAAATAAAAGTGCATTTTAGTATAAATCTTAAAAATAATCATTTACAAATTGCCCGTCTTTTATAAGGCGAGCAATTTGTTTTTTAAACATTTTTCAAATGAAATCAAAATTAAAGTATTTATTTATTAGTTTTTTTGTTTCTTGTTATGCTTTTGCCCAAACAGGCATTATAACCGGAAAAGTAATAGAAGCCGACACCAACGAAACATTGGCTTTTGCAAGTGTTATTGTTAAGGGAACTGACAAAGGCGTTACAACCGATTTTGAGGGAAATTACACGCTAACCCTCCCCGAGGGTACTTATAATTTAGTATTTTCATTTCTTGGATTTGACACTAAAGAAATCTCTGATGTTAAAGTAACAAGCAACAATGTTTCAAGCTTGGATGTTACTTTAAAAGCAGCGGGTATAAGCATTGAAACAATTGTGATAACTGCCAGCAGAGCACGCAATACCGAGGTTTCAATTCTAGCCATGCAAAAAAAATCAATAAATCTTATGGATGGCATTTCTTCACAAACTTTTCAAAAATTATCGGTTAGTGATGTGGCTGCCGCAATAAAAAATGTTCCTGGCGTTTCCGTTCAGGATGCAAAATATGTTTATGTACGTGGTTTGGGTGACCGATATACAAAGTCAATTTTAAACGGCGTTGATATTCCGGGTTTAGATCCCGATAGAAATACCGTTCAATTAGATGTGTTTCCTACAAATATTATTGATAATATTCAGGTAATTAAATCATCAACCGCCGATCTTCCAGCCGATTTTACTGGAGGTATGGTCAATATCATTACCAAAGATTTCCCAACACAAAAAACCTATAGCTTCGGTGTTGGTGGCTCTTACAATCCCACCATGCATTTTAATGCTAATTATTTAAAATACAAAGGTTCGGCAACCGACTTTTTGGGTTTTGACAATGGAACACGCCAACTTCCAATTTCAAGAAATCAATTTATACCGGGTCCCTTTTCAAACAATCCGGCGCTAACAACCATCATTAAAACATTTAATCCTATATTAAAGGCTTCTAAAGGAACAAGCGCCATGGATTTTAATTTTTCGTTCACAGCAGGCAATCAATATACCTTAAAAAATGACCATAAAATTGGCTATTTAGCAGCCATATCCTATAAAAATAACACTTCTTTTTTCCGCAATTACGAAACAGGAACCTATAGAAAAGCCGCCGATAAATCGGTTAATGAACTAGAGCTTTCAGATAATCAAATTGGCGATATCGGCAAAAATGAAGTTTTGTTAAGTGGTTTGGCTGGACTTACCTATAAAACTGAACGAAGCAAATACAAATTAAATATTATGCACCTGCAAAATGGCGAATCGACTGCGGGTTATTTAAAGCAAACAAAGGTTTTTACCGATGCGGTTAACATTTATAAAGACAACTTACAATATACACAACGCGCCATTTCAAACCTGCTTTTAACGGGTAAACATTCAAATAAAGACGCCTCTTTTTTAACAGAATGGACAATTTCACCAACCTATTCATTAATTCAAGATAAAGACTGGCGCATCACACCCTTTGTCTTTGATGAGCCTACAAATACTTATTCAATCAGGCCAAGTTCGGGTGGTTCTCCAAAAAGAATATGGCGTAACTTAGATGAAATTGATGTGGTTTCAAAAATTGATTTTACCCTAAAACACAACTTGTTTTCAAAACCTTCAAAATTACTTTTTGGTGGTAATTTTACCTATAAAAATAGGGATTTTAGTATTGATAATTATATCATTGCGGTGAGAGGCTCGGCTGGAGAAACACTTGTTGGCGATGCAAATGAGTTGTTAAAAGAAAACAATATTTGGACTACTAGCACAGGCCTAGGCACTTATATTGAAGGCAACTATGAACCGTCAAATACCTATAATGCTTACAATAACAATTTTGCTTTTTACAGCTCAGAATTCTTACAGTTTTCGGACAAATTAAAAGCTATTATCGGTTTGCGTTTAGAAAAATTTGAGCAATTTTATACCGGCCAAAACAACAACGGAACTACCGTTTTTGATAAAGTTAAAACCATTGATAAATTTGATTTGTTTCCTTCAGTAAATTTTATTTACAACACAAATGACCAAACAAATATTAGATTATCCTATTCTAAAACAGTGGCGAGACCTTCGTTTAAAGAAGCCTCTATTACGCAAATTTTTGATCCCATTTCAAATTTTACTTTTAATGGTAATATTAACTTACAACCATCTTATATAAACAATTTTGATGTGCGTTATGAAAATTTTGGCGAAGACGCCCAACTTTTTGCCTTGTCGGCTTTTTATAAAACCTTTAACAATCCTATTGAATTGGCTTTTTTTAGCGCTTCTGCTCCCGACAATTTACAACCTAGAAACATTGGTTCGGCTTCGGTTTATGGTCTTGAAATCGACATTAGAAAAAATTTAGATTTTTTAGGCGACGCTTTTAATAAATTCAGTATTAACGGCAATGCATCGGTTATAAAATCCTCTCAATTAATGGATAAAAGCTTAAATGGTGAATATGAATCTAAATTGCAGAATTTAAGAGTTGGCCAAACCTTATCTGATAAAAGAAGTTTACAAGGTCAATCTCCCTATTTAATCAATGCGGGTATAAATTATACTGACGACCACAACGGCTTGCAAACAGGTTTGTTTTATAACGTGCAAGGCAAATCGCTCGAAGTAGTTGGCATTGGTGCTATTTCTGATGTTTATACACTTCCATTTAACAGTTTAAACTTTACTGTAAATAAAGATCTAGGAAGCGAAAAAAAATCGGCTATCAATTTTAAAATTGAGAATCTTTTGAATAATAATATTGAAAGTCATTACCAATCGTTTGGTTCAAGCGATAAGATTTATCTAAAAAAACATATTGGAATTTCCTTTTCTTTTGGGTATCATATTAACTTTTAAAATTAATAAGTCTAAAATTTATTAGCCTATAATTGGAGGTCGATTTTAATATTTTTTGATTTTAGGTTTATGGTTTAATTACAAATAACTAGCGCCTAAACAATTAATATCTTAACCATAACCGGCCTCCATTTAAAAAAAATCAAACGGTTGATTAGGCTATCATTTTTTATTAAATTTACCATCATTTAGTAAAAATAGCCCCCTAACGCCTTTCAAAACCTAAAGCCCCTAAAGAAACCCTATGCGCTTAATGCAGAAGGGTTTTAATAGTGGTTTGGCTTTAAAAGTGAAATCTTTTGAAACTTATAAACTACTTCTAAAGAACTTGTTTTAATTAGCATGGTCTCTAAAAAATCGCCATTATCTTATCAATAATAGCCTAAAACAGCACGCTTAACGCTAAAAAACCGATACCTCCTAGTTAGATAAGTGACTGTAAACCATTACGAATTCATTCATATTAGGGGTTTCATGTTTCCTAAATACTATAAAATAATCATCGTGATAATTTTGTTTATCAAATTGTTATTTTTATGCTAATCTCTTAACATTAGCGTAACATTCGTTTAATAATTAATTTACGTTTTAATAAAATTATAAACATACTTTTGCTCCGTATCTTTATAGATTTTTTTATAAGCAAGTAAAATGAAAAAGCAGCAATTCTTTTTAAGCCTAATCTTTCTATCTACCACAATTTTTTCACAAACAAGCCCTACTGACTTTAAACCAAGTGGTGCGCCCCTATTTAAGGTGTTTTGGAATTACCATAGCGACTTATCAAAAAATGCTACAAAAACGAGTGCCTTTGAACTGAACCGCGCCTATTTAGGTTATCAATACACCTACACTAAAGCGCTTTCGGCCAAAGTAATCTTTGATATATCAAATAACACAGGTGGCAGCAATTATACCGTGCTTTTAAAAAATGCTCAATTAGATTGGAATCTAACCAATGACATTAAATTGAGTATGGGATTAATTGGCATGAAACAATTTAATGACCAAGAAGAATTTTGGGGTTACCGCTATCTGTTTAAATCTTTTCAAGATGAAAATGGTTTTGGCAGCAGTGCCGATTTAGGCATAAATGCCGAATTTAAATTGAGCAAAACGCTAAAAGCAAATTTTATTGTTTTTAATGGTGAAGGGTTTAAATCACTTCAAGATGAAGATGGCAACCAAAAAGTGGGTGGAAGTTTGGTGTTTATTCCCGTTAAAGGATTGACAACAAAAATTTATGTAGATAACCAACCCACAACAGGCTCTAAAGCCATAACAAGTTTGGCTTTATTTGCAGGTTATCAAGCAATTGATTGGCGTTTTGGAGCTGAATTTAACAAGCTAAATAACGGCAAAAAGTTTTCTACGCCCGCGGTTGATAACAAACTTGATGGCGTGTCATTCTATGCAACTTACATCATCAATAAAAAAGTTGAAGTTTTTGGGCGTTATGATCAGTTAAGTTCTAATACCTTAACGGGACAAACCACCGCTTGGAATCTAGCAAAAGATGGTAGCCAGCTAATAACCGGTGTTCAATATACGCCTACAAAGGGGGTAAAATTTGCTCTAAATTATCAGGGATTTAGCTTTGATGCACCCGCGCTAGATGCCAAATCATTGGTGTTTTTAAGTGTTGAATTTAAATTATAAATCACTTGGTAAATTTAAAATCACCATGTTTTCAAAATATAAAATTCGCTATTTAATAACAATAGCTTAACCTTAAGTTTAAATTCCACTAACTTGTTTAGTAGGCTTTTATAGTAATTTTGTAACAATTTAAAAATAAAAAATAATAATGAAGAAACTATTTTTTTTAGCGTCATGCACGCTTTTAGTAACGAGTTTAATTTCTTGCGGCAATCCTGCTAAAAAGGAAGCTAATTCACAATCTTTAACCGGACAAATTTCAATTGATGGCTCAAGTACGGTTTACCCCATCACCGAAGCGGTAGCCGAAGAGTTTAGAGTCAATCAACCAAATGTAAATGTAACCATTGGCGTTTCGGGAACCGGTGGCGGTTTTCAAAAATTCTCAAGAGGCGAAACAGCTATTTCAGACGCTTCTCGCCCAATAAAAGACAAAGAAATAGCGGCTTGTGCTGAAAACAACATCACTTATATAGAATTAGAAGTTGCTTATGACGGTTTGGCGGTATTGGTTAACCCCGAAAATACTTGGGTTGACAGTTTTACCTCGGAAGAATTGAAGAAAATTTGGGAGCCTGCAGCCCAAGGAAAAATAATGAAATGGAATCAAATTAGGTCGGAATGGCCAAATGAAGAAATCCATTTATACGGACCTGGCGTTGCATCTGGCACGTTTGATTACTTTACCGAAGCGATAAATGGAAAAAGCGGCTCAAGCAGAGGCGATTATACCGCAAGTGAAGACGATAATGTATTGGTTCAAGGCATTGCAGGTGATAAATATTCACTAGGTTTTTTTGGATTGGCTTACTATGCTGAAAACAAAGAGAAACTAACCTTGGTTGGCGTTCACAATGGCGAATCTGTTGTAAAACCAACTCTAGAAACAGTTAGCAATGGAACTTACAAACCCTTGTCAAGACCCCTATTTATCTATATAAATAGTGCCGCAATAAAAAAACCCGAAGTTGTTTCATTTGTTGAATTTTATCTTGAAAATGCAGCAAAACTGTCGGAAGAAGTGGGATATATTGCCCTGCCTGCCGAACTTTACGCAAAACAAAAAGAAAAATTTAAAGCTTTTGTCGAATTAAATAAATAAAAGTTTTCAAGTATATTTACAAAATCAGATGTATATTACATCTGATTTTGCTTTTAAATAAAATGTGATGCCTAAAATAAGAGAATTAATCATTGAAAAATCACTTTTATCCAGTGCCTTAATTACCATTGCCGTTACCGTTGGAATTATTTTAGTGCTTACCATTGAAACTTTTAGTTTTTTTAAGGAAGTCTCTATTTTTGATTTCTTTACCGATATAGAATGGACGCCCTTATTCACCCAAAAACATTACGGAATTCTCCCCTTGCTAACGGGAACCTTGCTCACCACTTTTATTGCCATTTCGGTTGCCTTGCCCATTGGCTTATCCATAAGCATTTATTTAAGTGAATATGCCCCAAGAAGTTTTAGAAAAACCATAAAGCCCTTGTTAGAACTTTTGGCAGCAGTGCCATCGGTTGTTTACGGTTTTTTCGCCTTAGTGGTGGTAACGCCCTATTTACAGCAATTTATCCCAAATTTATCGGGGTTTAACTCGCTGTCTGCCGGTATTGTAATGGGTATAATGATTATTCCTTTTGTGTCATCTTTAAGTGAAGATGCTTTATTTGCCGTTCCAAAAGCATTGCGCGAAGCCTCTTATGGTATGGGCGCTACGCGGCTACAAACCGCTTTTAAAGTGGTTGTTCCGGCCGCCTCTTCCGGCATCATTGTTTCTATCATATTGGCCATTTCAAGAGCCATTGGAGAAACAATGATTGTGGCTATTGCCGCAGGCCAACAACCAAGGCTAACGCTTGACCCAACCGTTCCTGTCGAAACCATAACCGCTTATATTGTTCAGGTAAGTTTGGGCGATGTGCAGCACGGCTCATTAGAATACAGAACAATTTTTGCCGCAGGAATCACTTTATTTATTTTTACCTTTTTATTGAATACCGTGAGTTTTAGAATCAGAAAAAAATACCGAGAAAAATATGAATAGCATTCAGAAAAATAGGCTGAAAGATCAGTTGTTCAAATTTTGGGGCATAGCCTGCACCTTAGCGGGATTGGTATTGCTGGTTATTTTTATTGGCGGAATTTTAGTTGACGGATTGAGCCGAATAGATTGGGCATTCATAACCGATTTGCCATCGCGTAAAGCAGAAAAATCAGGAATATGGACACCGCTAATGGGGAGTGTGTGGGTGTTAATTTTAACGGCCTTAATTTCATTTCCAATCAGTGTTGCTGCAGGGGTTTATCTAGAAGAATATGCCAAAAAAAATAGGCTCTCAGCTTTGCTTGAAATTAATATTTCAAATTTAGCCGGCGTACCTTCAATTATTTACGGATTGTTGGGTCTGGAGGTTTTTGTGCGCATCATGCACTTGGGCGCAAGTGTTTTGGCGGGTGCATTAACCTTGTCGCTTTTAATTTTGCCCATTATTATTGTGGCAACCCGTGAAGCCATAAAAGCCGTTCCAAATTCAATTAGAGAAGCTTCGTATGCCTTGGGCGCTTCTAAATGGCAAACCATTTGGAATCAGGTGCTTCCAGCTTCAAGCGGTGGCATTTTAACGGGTGTAATTTTAGCGCTTTCAAGAGCCATTGGCGAAACGGCTCCCCTAATTGTTGTCGGCGCATTGGCTTATGTACCTTTTGCCCCAAAAGGCCCGCTAGACCAATTTTCAGTGTTGCCCATCCAAATTTTTAACTGGATTTCAAGACCTCAACAAGGATTTATTGACAATGCTGCAGCGGCCATTATTATCTTATTATTTATTACTTTTATCATGAATGGAATCGCCGTGTATTTTAGAAATAAATGGCAAAAAAAATTACAGTAATAATGAATACTATTATGACAGAAAAATCAGAAGCTGCTAAAATAGAAGCCCTAATTGACGAAAAATATAAGTTGCAAACCAAAGATGTAAATGTTTTTTACGGCGATTTTCAAGCTATTAAAGAGGTGTCTATGAACATTAAACCCAATACTATCACCGCTTTTATTGGCCCCTCGGGTTGTGGAAAATCAACGTTTTTACGCCTGTTTAACCGAATGAATGATTATATTGAAGGTTTTAGAGTGGAAGGCAAAATTAAAATTGACGACGATAATATTTATAAGAAAAAAATTCAACTCGAACAACTGAGAAAAGAAGTTGGAATGGTGTTTCAAAAACCAAATCCTTTTCCTAAATCTATTTTTGAAAATGTTGCCTACGGATTAAAAATTCAAGGCATCAAAGACAAAAAACTCATTAATGAACGCGTAGAAAAAGCCCTGTTACAAGCCGATTTATGGAATGAGGTTAAAGCTGATTTAAACAAATCGGCATTGACCTTATCGGGCGGACAGCAACAACGTTTGTGCATTGCACGTACTTTAGCCGTTGAACCTTCCATAATTTTAATGGACGAGCCTACCTCGGCCTTAGACCCCATTTCTACTTCTAAAATTGAAGAACTTATCCACCATTTAAAAGAAATTTACACCATTATTATTGTAACTCATAATATGCAACAAGCCTCTAGAATTAGCGACTATACCGCCTTTTTTTATATGGGAGAATTGATTGAGTTTGATAAAACAAAAAAAATATTCACAAATCCTGAAAAAAAACGAACCGAAAATTATATTACAGGTCGCTTTGGATAAAAACTGAAAACAATGATAAATATTGAAGAACAACGCAGTAATTTGAGTCAAAATTGTGAAGAAATGCTCAATCTTTGCAAAATACAAGTTGAGAATGCTTATGAAACTTTTATTGCTTTTGATACCGATTTGGCAGAGGATGTGATTATAAAAGAAACCCGCATCAACGCCCTCGATCTAAAAATTGAAAAAGATACCGACCAATTTATTGCCCTTTACAATCCGGTGGCAACCGATTTAAGATTTGCTTTGGCATTGCTCAAAATTAATTATAATTTAGAACGCATTGGTG
>PFPU01000149.1 GCA_002793215.1 Flavobacteriales bacterium CG_4_10_14_0_2_um_filter_35_18 | reverse complement strand
CCAAAAAATAATAAACAATGACTTTTAGCCTCATTATTTGCACTTATATGCGCCCAAAACCCTTGCTAAAATTATTGCAATCGGTACAAAATCAAACACTTTACCCTGATGAGTTGTTAATTATTGATGGCTCTACCGATAATAAAACCCGGGAAGTATTGGAAAAAAATCACTTCAAAAATCTAAATTATTTTTTAATTGATGAGACTAAGCGGGGTTTGGTTAAACAACGAAATTATGGAATTGAAAAAGTGGCAAATGGTATTGATATTATTTGTTTTTTAGATGATGACACCATCCTAACATCGACTTATTTTGAATCCTTAATAGCCACTTACAGCGCCTATCCACAGGCTGTTGGCGTTGGTGGCTATATCACAAATGAAGTTAGTTGGAAAAAAGTGAACCCAGAGGAAACAAGGTTTTATGATGATTATGTTAAAGATGCTTATGTTCGCAAAATGGGAAGTCGCTTTGTGTTGCGAAAACGGCTTGGCTTATTGCCAAAGGCACAACCTTGCATGATAAGCGAATTTTCGCATGGCTATTCAGTTAGTTTTTTACCGCCATCTGGTAAAATATATGAAGCTCAATTTTTTATGGGAGGCGTTTCCTCTTTTAAAAAAGAATTATTTAAAAAAATTAAATTTTCAAACTATTTTGTTGGTTATGGCTTATATGAAGATGCTGATTTTTGTTTGCGCGCCTCTAAATTTGGAACCATGTATGTTAATACTGCCGCACAACTTGGCCATTTTCATGAACCCGATGGAAGACCCAATAAATTTAATTATGGCAAAATGGTGGTGCGCAATGGTTGGTATGTTTGGCGCGTCGGCAATCCAAATCCATCATTAAATGCAAGAATAAAATGGCATTTAATTACCCTTTTATTAACGCTCATAAAATTTAGTAATATATTTACCTCCTTAAAGCGGAAGGAAGCTTTTACAGAAGCCATAGGAAGAAGCTTTGCGTGGTGGCAGCTGTTGATTGATAAACCAAAAGTATTGGATTGAAGATAAAAGCATGGTGATGAAAAAGTAGATGGTAAAATCAGTTTTAGGTTGAAGAAAAAATAAAAGGGTAATAACCAAATTAAAATAAGTTTCTTAAGTCATTTATGAGATTTTTTTTGACAATCAATACAATAAAATAAATTTTGCACTGTTAAGCAACCTCATACTCTACCTTTGTTGGGTTTAATGATGATTTTGAAGCATTAAGAATTTCAATACCAACTAAATTTCCGGATTTTGAATAATCTAAAATAAACCCCTTTTTATCTTGGTCAGATTCTTCAATTTTTTCTTCGCTTAGTTTGATATATAAAATATCGGTTTCTTTGTCATATTTTACTTTCATAATGTTTTGTATTTAGAAATTTTTGATGTCTTGTAAACTGTTTTTATAAGCGTCGGTATTCGGTTAGCATTAACAAAGACTCTATATAAATATTGCCCAGTCACTTTTTGATATATTTGCTGTTTATTCTTTTCATAAATGATACTGTCTGGTTTATTCATCACAGAATCAATAATTTGCTTTGAAATATTTCTCACATGCATCTGCTCTAAGCAATGATTTGAATATTCAAAAAGCATTTAATTTTAATTAAAATGATGTACAAATGTAAACATTTATTAAATGTAAACTATCTGTTTAAGTTACGATTTTGCTCCTATTAATAAATGAAAAGCATTTTTTTATAAGTTGGTATATTGAAAAATGGAATAGTAGCAGTATTTAAAATAAAACCTGCCTTTGATAATCGTAAAATTTAGTAATATATTTACCTCCTTAAAGCGGAAGGAAGCTTTTACAGAAGCCATAGGAAGCAGCTTTGCGTGGTGGCGGCTGTTGATTGATAAACCAAAAGTTGTATAAATAAAATAGATTATGGAAATAAAAAATAAAACAATACTAGCCGTAGCACCGCATTTAGATGACATTGAATTAGGGGTTGGCGGAACCATTTATAAATTAGGTAAACAAAATACCGTTCATTATTTAGGACTTTCACTTCCTCCTATGGTTGCCCACGATTCTTTTATGGAAGAATTTTGGAAAAGTGCCTTTCATCTTGGCATTAAAAAAGAAAACATGATACTAAAGAATTATGATCCCCGCGATTTATTTAAAGACCGTATGGAAATACTTCAGTTGTTTTATGATACTTATAAAGCCATAAAACCCGATATTGTTTTTGTGCCAAACAGCAACGACATTCACCAATCTCATCAAGTAGTTTATCAAGAAGCGCGCCGTGCCTTTAAATACGCCACCATTTTAGGTTACGAGTTGCCTTGGAATAGCTTATCATTTAGTATGGATGTGTTTATAGAGCTTAGTGAGGAAGATATAAAAGTTAAACAAGAGTCTATTAACTGTTTTGAATCACAAAAGCAACGCACGTTTTTTAGCAATGATATTATAACCGATTTAGCTAAACTTAGGGGAAAACAAATTGGCAAAGACTTTGCAGAATGTTTTGAATTAACCCGATTAATAATGTAATTTAATGATTACCGTCTCCATTCATCAACCCCATTTTTTCCCTTGGTTGAATTATTTTAATAAAGTTGCCAAGGCCAATGTATTTATTTGGTTAGACGACGTTCAATACCGCAGGCGATACTTTCAAAACCGCGCAAAAATTAAAACACAAAATGCCGAACTTTGGATTACAGTTCCTATAAAAAAAGCCGATTATTTAGCCGAAATAAAGTCGATTGAAATTTTAGAGGATTCTATGTTTAAAATGATTAAAACCATTAAGTCATTATACGTTAAAGCCCCTTTTTTTAATGACTATTTTGAGGATGTATCACTGATTTTATCTGCTAATCATCAATATTTAAGCGAATTAAATTACAGTTTGTTTACCTATTTCAACAGGGTTTTGGGTATTACTACCCAAATTGTAAAATCATCTGAAATTAATGTTGGAACCGTTGCAAACCCCAATGAACGTTTGGTAAAACTTTGCTCCCATTTTAATGCGACCCATTATATTGCAGGTAAAGGTGGTAAAAATTATATGGATTTAGAGCTTTTTAAGCGTAACAATATTGAAATATTATGGCAAGAATTTCCAAATCAAAGCATTGTTTATCCTCAAATCAATGGAACATTTGTGCCGGGTTTATCGGTATTAGATGTGCTTTTTAATGTCGGTGCAGAACAAACTAGAAAATTTATAAATACAGAATGGCGTTCTTAGCTAAAAAATTAATGGTTTTATCTTTGGCAGAGCATGCCTATGATTTCAATGGCAAACCTGTTGCCTATGAACCTTATGTTCGTGAGATGAATCTGTGGTGTGAATTGTTTGAAAATGTTGAAATATATACCATTATCCTACCCTTTGAAACAGCTAATCATAAATATGCACGTTTTAAATATGACAATGTAAAACTCATTAATTTGTATTCTTATCCTATTAATGGCTCTCTGGGTTCAAAATTAAAATTCATTGTTTTATTTCCTATAGTTTCGGTGCAGTTGCTCTTTGCTATCAGAAAATATGATTTGATTCATATTCGGAATTCCGCTTTATTAAGTGCTGTACTAGGAATCTTTGTCAGAATCTTTAAAAAACCATCTATCACAAAATGGGCTGGCAGTTATTTGCCCTATGAAGGGGAACCATTGGTTGCAAAAATTGACAGGAAAATAGTAGATATCTATTCTAAAAAACACCGCGTTTTAGTCTATGACAAGATTGAAAAAAAGCATTTTGTCAATTTTATTCCTGCATTAATGTATGAGAGCGAAATTGAGAATGCTAAAAACCTCGCGCTTCAAAAACCTGATATTTTAAAAAGGCTCGAAATTATTGCCATTGGGCGTTTGCAATACACTAAAAATTTTGAATTAATTCCGATGGCTTTAGCCGAATTAAAAAAATTGAAACCCGAGTTCAATTGGCATTTTCATTTAGTTGGCGACGGCCATTTAAGAGGCGAAATTGAAAAGTTAATTCAACAATATGGTGTTCAAGATGATATAACGCTTTATGGAGCGCGGCCTTTTAATGAGGCGCAATACCTATTAGCAAAATCGCATGTGCTCATTATGCCAGGCGTAAAAGAAGGTTGGCCCAAACCTGTTGCCGAAGCATGGGCGCATCAAGTTTATCCGCTAGCGGCTAATAGAGGCAATTTACCAGATATTATTGATAGTGTTAATAAAGGTTTATTATTTGAACCCAACCCAATTGATTTAGCATCTAAAATAATAGAAGCACATCATTTTTTAACAACTTCAAAAAACTTAGAGTTATCAATTTTTGCAAATGCATTGTCGCTTGAAAATTTTAAACTTAAATTAGCTAAAATTATAAATGACGTGTTATGATTAAAGGAAAATTAATTTATTTATTGCCACTTCAAAATGAGGACATTGACTTTATGCTCGAAATGGCTAATGATCAAGAAATTACCTTTTGGGAAGCCAAAAATGAGTTTCTAATTTCAGAATTTAAACAGCGCGAATGGTTTAAAAATAATTTAAATAATGGCTTGCGCTATATTATTTATGAAATTGGTTCCAATCAAAAAGTAGGCTATTTTTCGTTTAAAATGACCAATGAGGTTTCTAAAACTGGTAAAATTGCCTTAAAATTTGTAAAAGAATCTCGAGGTAAAAACTTTGGTACCGATGTGCTTAAATTGATGATGTCTTTTCTGTTTAACAAGATGAACATGCACCGTCTTTTTACAAGTATTGTAGCCTATAATAAAAGTTCTTTAAAGTTATTTGAAAAATGTGGATGGCTGGTTGAGGGCAATGAACGTCAAAGCATCTATATGAATAAAACTTATCACGATAACTATTCAATTTCAATTTTAAGAGCTGAATATGAGCTTTTAGAAGATGATGATTATAAAAACCGCTTTAATTTTTCTTAATCTTTAATACAATAATTTTGAGGGTTTTACACCTTATAGATTCCTTACAAGTCGGTGGTGCTGAAAGTATCGCCTTAAATTTAGTCAATGCCTTGGCAGATGAAGATTTGGATATTCATTTATGCGCTACTAGAAAAGAAGGCGATTTAAAAAACAATCTCAATAATAAGGTAAAGTATCTTTTTTTGAATAGAAAAAAAACGTTAGACCTAACGGCCTTTTTCAAACTTAAAAAATATTTAAAACAAAATCAAATAGATATAATTCACGCCCATTCTACCTCCTCATTTATCGCTTTTATGATGATATTAATGGGTTGCAATTGCAAAGTTATTTGGCACAATCATACAGGTGCTTATACTGTTTTAAAAGGTATTAAACTCTGGGTGTTAAAATTATCTTCATTCTATTTTGATGCTATCATAAGCGTTAATAAAGATTTAAATAGTTGGGCTGAAAAAAAGTTAACTGCTAAAAATAATTATTATTTACCAAACTTTGCATCATTAGATAATCAACAAAAAATCACCATTTTATGTGGGGCTAGTCAAAAGATAATTGTTTGTTTAGCTGGATTAAGAGCTGAAAAAGATCATTTAAATTTATTAAGGGCTTTTAAAATTGTTTTGCAAGAATTACCCGATTGGTCCTTGCATTTGGTAGGAAAAGATTATGATGATTTGTATGCGCAACAGGTTAAAGATTATATAAAGATAGAACATTTAATGGATAAAGTTTTTTTACTTGGTATTTGTTCAGATATTAAACATATTTTGTCACAAACTACCATAGGTGTTTTATCTTCAAAATCAGAAGGTTTGCCAATAGCTTTATTAGAATATGGATTGGCAAAATTACCGGTTGTTTGCACGGATGTTGGAGAATGTTCTTCGGTAATCACACACAATTTTTCTGGATACATGGTTCCGCCGCAAAATCCAAATGAATTAGCATTTTATTTAAGTAAATTAGCAAAATCAAAAGAAGATCTAGTTAGATTTGGAGAGAATTTATATCTAAATATTAAAGAAAATTACTCAAAGGAAAAGGCTATTAAATCTGTTATAAAAATCTATCAAAGGTGCTTACAAACGTAAAACATATAAGACTTTTCGCAATCTTTGTCCATATCTTGATTGGATTTTTAGCCTTATCGGAAGTAGTGGCCGAACTTTATAGCTATATAGTGATTGTCATTGGGTTTGTTATGATTTTTAGAAGCGCAAACAATCATGAAGAAGTAACCCTTTGGACAGCCTATCTGGTTGGTAGTGAGGTATTTTTAAGAATGACTAAAGGTATCTTTTTTTATGAATTAAACAAATATTCTGTAATAGTATTCTTAATTTTAGGATTAGCAATTGAAAAGAGAAGGCACGGAATTCCACTAATCTATTTTTTTTATTTAGCACTTTTATTACTTGGAATTGTCTTTACTGATGTACCTTTTGGTGAGTCCCTGCGACGCGTTATCGCCTTTAATTTAAGTGGGCCTTTTTTGTTGGGAATGGCTGCAATCTATTTTTATAAACGAATCATTACAAAAGAACAGTTGTTTAGAGCGCTCTTTTATTTAATGCTTCCCATATTTTCTATGATTACTTTTATGTATCTCAGAACTCCAGATCTTGCCGAAATTCGTTTCGGGGGGGTTGCTTTGAGTGAAACTACTGGTGGTTTTGGTCCCAATCAAGTGGCTACAATCATAGGTTTTGCAGTATTTGTTGTGGCTTCATTTCTCTATGTTAAAGAACGTTTAACAGGATTTTTATTTGCCGATGTGTTGGTGCTTATCTATTTTGCTTATCGCGGTTTATTAACTTTTTCAAGAGGTGGGATGATGGCTGCTGGCGCAGCTCTCATCATTTTTGCCTTAATTATGATTTTAGGGGGCACTAATAAACTGCAAAATCTATTTAAATACACCATTATTATGTCGCTAATTATGGTGGGAATTTGGCTCTATACTTCCAATGTTACCGGCGGAATGATTGAAAATAGATATACGGGTAAAAACGCTAGTGGTGTTAAAAAAGAGGATGTTACCGCTGGTCGCGTTGATATTTTTCAGGCTCAATTGGCTGCGTTTTATGCCAACCCCCTTGTTGGTGTGGGCGTTGGTGGCGGAAAATACTTTAAACAAAGCGGTGCTGAAAGTAATACTTCTCATGATGAGATTGGTCGCTTAATTGCCGAACACGGACTCATTGGCATCTTTATGTTGATATTACTTTTTATAACTCCTTTGCCCAACATATTAGGTCAAAACTATTATGTAAGAGCTTTTTTAATCAGCTTTTATTTATTTTGGTTTTTAACGATAAATCATTCGGCTATGCGTGTTGCCTTTCCGGGATGGATTTACGGCTTGAGTTTAATTCAATTAACCAATACTAATGAAGAAGAGTCCCTAGATGAAGATGAAGTAAATAGTGAAGAAACGCCTATCAATGTATAAGTTAGAGCATGAAAATTCGTAAGAGCATACTTTATATTGGAAACAACCTAACTCAAAAATCGGGATATAATTCAACCATTGCCGTTTTAAGCAAGCTATTAAAAGAAAATTATCAGGTGCGAGTAGCTTCGGCAAAGCCAAACAAGTTTTTAAGGCTTATCGATATGATTTCGGCAGTTATAAAATTTAATAAACAAACTGATTTTATCCTGATTGATACGTTTAGTACGATAAATTTTTATTATGCGTTAATCATTTCACAATTAGCACGTTTATTAAAAATTAAATACGTTCCTATTTTACACGGCGGTAATTTGCCGCATCGTTTAGAACAGTTTCCAATTCTTTCAAAACTGATTTTTAAGCATGCTTATGCCAATGTAGCACCTTCAAATTACTTAAAAGTAGCTTTTGAAAAAATAGGATTTAAAACTTTATATATTCCGAATGTGTTGAATATTTCTGATTACGATTTTAAATCTCGAATGACTCTAAAACCTAATCTATTATACGTCCGCGCCTTTGACAAAATTTATAACCCAACAATGGCTATTGAGGTTTTGTTTGCGTTACAAAAAACTTATCCACAAGCAACTTTATGTATGATAGGACCTGCTAAAGATCATTCATATCAAGAAACATTACTCAAAATAAAAGCGCTGAATCTTGAAAATAGCGTCGAAATTACGGGTGTTTTACCAAAAGAAATGTGGTGTAAAAAGTCTGAAGCTTTTGATATTTTTATCAATACCACCAATTTTGACAATACCCCGGTTAGCATTATGGAAGCCATGGCGCTTGGTTTGCCAATTGTTAGCACCAATGCGGGCGGCTTGCCCTATTTAATAGAAGATAAACTGGATGGGGTACTCGTAAATAAAGGCGACGTAAAACAAATGGCTTTTGAGATTGTAAATTTGCTTAAAAATCCGTTATTTGCAAGCCAAATCGCAACCCTAGCACGCAAAAAAGCGGAGTCATTCGATTGGAATCAAGTAAAAAATGCCTGGTTTGCACTTTTAAAATAATAAATATAAATTATGAATAAAATCGACCAATACTATTTTGATTTAATTGATAAACAACGCAACGTTTATCAGCAAGCTCATTTATATCAACAAAATAGGGCAGATGTGAGTCAATATATTGACTGGCTTCAATGTATTGAAACAGGAGAACCGCTAACTTTAAAAAACGGGGTTTTAACAAACATTTCGCTAACAAAATCCTATAAAATAACAGATAATATCGCCGATTTTAGAGACCAATCAATTTTAGATCACGATAAAAAGTGGAGTCGCCTAAATGAAAAATTTCTCAATTATCACAAATCGCTTACTTCTTATGCCCTTATGCGAAATTTACCGCTAACACACTATGTGAGTGCGGTAACCAATTTAGCACATGTAAAAGGCAAAACCATTGTTGATGTTGGCGCCGGTACCGGACAATCGCAATGCAGTTTTTTTAGATACCCTGAAGAAAATACTTATTTTTTGGTTGACCCAAATGTGCGCTTGTTGCACGATCAATTTATCAGAGTTTATCCGCAATTGCTTGAAACTAAAATGAATCACATTTTATCACATGCCGAAAAATTACCTTTTAAAGACCATTCGGTAGATATTGTGATGAGTTTAGCTTCTATTGACCATTTTGCCGATTATAAGGCGTTTATTAAAGAAGCACATCGCATCCTAAAAAAAGATGGACAACTATTGATATTTAGTCATTTAGACGTGCCTCTTGGCGGTCGGATTTTAACCAAACTTAAAACGCTAAAACTATCCTTACCAGTTCTACTCGAAATTGTCGCTCGAAAATTATTTCAATTAGCCAATCGCGTTTCGGTTGATGACCACACCTTGCATTTTCATAATGCTAAACCAATGGAAGAGGCTATGCAAGAATCTGGATTTACAATCGCCAAAAAAGAATCGTTTATGCGTTATTTTTACCTACTAGGAAAAAAATAGATTTTTATGTGGTATCCTAATTTCATTAACAACATTGTTTTTCCCCTTAGTGATGTGCTTTTAAAGACATCCTATACTAAAAACCTTGTTAAATGGCGTAAATATGACTTACTTTCGGCTGATGAATTAGAAAAAATCCAAATTAATAATTTAAAAAGCCTGTTAATCCACGCACAATCACATTGTAAATTATACCAAAATATACAATTTAAAGGTGAAAATCCTTTTGAATGGCTCACACAATTTCCAATGCTTACCAAAGAAATTGTCAGGACTCAAGAATCCGATTTGCTAACGCAAAATCCTAAAAAATTAGTAAAATTTTGCAGCAGCGGCTCCTCCGGAATGCAAACTTGTGTTTATGAATCAAAAGCCGAGTTGCAAAGCAATCGATCTATTTTAATGCATTTGTGGGAGTGGAGCGGTTATCGCTTGGGCGCACCAATTGTTCAAACCGGCATCACCCCAAACAGAGGTTTATTTAAGTCAATAAAAGATATTTTTTTACGAACCATCTATGTGGATGCTTTTGTACATTCAGAACCGCAGATTTTAAAGGTTTTAGACAAAATTAAAGGAAAAAATTATACCATTGCTGGCTATGCTTCTTCGGTTAATTTAATGGCCGAAACCGCTTTAAAATATAAATTAAAGCTTGAATTAAAAGCGGTAATCAGCTTAGGCGATAAACTATTTAATCACTATAAAACGAATATAAAAAAAGCCTTTAACTGTGAAGTTTTTGACACCTATGGGTCGGCCGAAGGTTTTATGATTGCAGCCCAAAAAGATTTAAACGCTTATTACATTTTATCGCCTCATGTTTTAATCGAGATTGTTGATGATGAAAATAAGCCGGTATCCGATGGCACAATGGGCAATATCCTCATTACCAGATTAGATGGTTATGCCATGCCAATGATTCGTTACAGATTGGGCGATTTGGGGATTATGTTGCCTAAAGAAAATTATCCCAAAAAAAGAGCCTATAACTACCCACTTTTACAACAAATTGTAGGCAGAGAAACCGATGTGGTTAAAACTAAAAATGGCAAGTCGTTGGTGGTTCATTCTTTTACAGGAATTTTTGAACACATTTCTGGGATAAAACAGTTTAAAGTGGTGCAAAAAAATCTCAATAGTATTGACATTGAAATCATTAAAGGGGAGCGCTTTTCGAATGCCGATGTTGATAAAGCTCAAGCACTATTGCAAAAATATATCGATGACAAGACTTTTAAAATCAATTTTTTAGTTGTCGATTCAATTGCACCTTCAAAATCGGGGAAACCTCAAATGATAGAATCTCATTTATAAAATGAAAAAAACAATTTGGGTTATTA
>PFPU01000073.1 GCA_002793215.1 Flavobacteriales bacterium CG_4_10_14_0_2_um_filter_35_18 | reverse complement strand
CTCTAATATCAAAAGGTATGGTCAACACAATTAAAAATAAAAATCGCTGAAAAAAGAGCCAAAAAATAGATGCGTCAACCATATCGTATTGTGATAGTGGGAATAGAACTGTAATTCCAGCCCAAGTAAAAGCAATTACAAATATTTTAAAACCAGGAAGGGATCTAAGGGTCATTTTACTAGAAATGCTTGGTGGCAAGACATAAAATCCCGTTAACAAAGCAAAGGGCATTAAACTGATTAGGGCTTGCCAGCGGATTTTAACTATTAAAAAAGCACAAGCTGTTAGCGCAAAAATGCTTAGCAAAATTAAATAAATCCGCCAACGGTTTATCTCATTATAAAGCTCTGACTTTATAGTATTTATACGCATTAAACGGATGTAATTATAGGATAAAATGGTAGCAAAAAACACAAAAAACGGAATTATATTGTCGCTATTTTGCTGAGTTAACAAACTTAATTTGGTCAAGCTAAAACTTGCCAACGCCACATGAAGGTTGCCAAAAATATAAACGTTGAATAGTTTTTTTAGAGGGGGCATATCGCAAATATATCTAAAAATTTAACACCAATTTATCACATACTTTCACGTCTATAAGTCCTGATTTTTCTTAAAAATTAAGTACTTTTGGGCAACTAATTTAAAACGCTCAAACAATATGGATAATCAGGCTTTTGCTTCAAGGCATATTGGTCCTAACGCCACAGATTTAAAGGAAATGTTAATGACCATAGGGGTCGATTCACTAAATGAATTAATAGACAAAACCATCCCAAAAAACATCCGATTAAAAGCAGATTTAGACCTTCCGAAAGCCATGTCTGAATATGAGTTTACAAATTTTATCAATAAACTAGGTTTAAAAAATAAATTGTATAAAACCTACATCGGTTTAGGTTATCATCCAACCATTTTACCTGCCGTTATTCAACGCAATATTTTCGAAAATCCGAGTTGGTACACCTCCTACACACCCTATCAAGCCGAAATTTCACAAGGTCGTTTAGAGGCTTTGTTAAACTTTCAAACACTCGTTTGCGATTTAACCGGATTTAGCTTGGCAAATTCCTCTTTGCTAGACGAAGCAACTTCGGCTGCCGAAGCCATGATTATGCTGTTTAATGCCCGAAGTCGCACGCAAATTAAAGATGGTGTAAACCAATTTTTAGTCTCAGATGAGGTGTTGCCACAAACCAAATCTGTTTTAGAAACCCGTTCAGCACCACTCGGCATTGAACTGGTTTATGGCAATTTTAACACGGTTGAACTAACTTCAAAAATGTACGGCTGTATTTTACAATATCCCGGCAAATATGGCCAGGTTAACCATTATCAAACTTTTATAGAAACCGCGCATCAAAAAGCGCTAAAAGTGATAATGGCAGCCGATTTATTGAGCTTGGTAATGCTCAAAACCCCAGCCGAATTGGGAGCCGATGTAGCTGTTGGCACAAGCCAACGCTTTGGCATTCCACTCGGTTACGGCGGACCTCACGCCGGTTATTTTGCCACTTCAGATGCTTATAAACGCCAAATTCCAGGCAGAATTATTGGCATTTCAAAAGACGCACAAGGCAACCGCGCTTTGCGAATGGCTTTACAAACGCGCGAGCAACATATTAAGCGCGAAAAAGCAACTTCAAACATTTGTACCGCCCAAGTATTTTTAGCCGTTATGGCTGGAATGTATGGCGTTTATCACGGTGCTGATGGCTTGAAACGCATCGCAAAAAAAATCCATTCACTTGCCAATATCTTAAATGAGGCGGTTTTAAAAATGGGTTTAAATCAGTTAAACTCAGCGTATTTTGACACCTTACAAATTAAAATTTCAGATTCCGCAAAATTAAAAACACTTGCCGAACAACACGAACTTAACTTTTTAATTATCGACAACACTACGGTTGGCATCTCGCTAAACGAGACTACTTCTTTAGATGATGTCAAACAGATTATCACCGTTTTAGCTAAAGCTGAAGGTAAAACGGCTCCAAACATTACCGATTATTTTGAAACGACTTCAATACCACCGCAATTAAAAAGAACTTCCTCGTTTTTAAACAACGAAGTTTTTAATAATTATCATTCCGAAACTGAAATGATGCGTTACCTTAAAACTCTAGAAAAAAAAGATATCTCATTGACAAACAGCATGATTTCTTTAGGTTCTTGCACCATGAAACTCAATGCAGCGACCGAAATGTTGCCATTAAGTTCGGCAAACTGGAATAGTATTCACCCTTTTGTGCCCACTAATCAAGCCGAAGGTTATCAAGAATTGCTCAAAGATTTAGAGCATTCCTTAAATGTTATAACGGGATTTTCGGCCACCTCATTGCAACCAAATTCTGGTGCGCAAGGCGAATATAGTGGTCTGATGACCATTAGAGCTTACCACCTATCAAGAGGAGATGCCCATCGAAAAATCGTGCTTATTCCTTCGTCGGCGCACGGCACAAATCCTGCTTCGGCAGTTATGGCAGGTATGGAAGTAATTGTTACCAAAACCACGCCCGAAGGCAATATTGATGTTGAAGACATTCGCGAAAAAGCCTTATTTTATAAAGCTAATTTAGCAGCTTTAATGGTAACTTACCCATCTACACATGGCGTTTTTGAAACTTCTATAACCGAAATTACTAATATAATTCACCTAAATGGCGGTCAAGTTTATATGGATGGTGCTAATATGAATGCCCAAGTTGGCTTGACAAATCCCGCTACTATTGGTGCCGATGTGTGCCATTTAAATCTTCATAAAACCTTTGCCATTCCTCACGGTGGTGGCGGACCAGGCGTTGGACCAATTTGTGTGGCAAGCCATTTAGCGCCATTTTTACCTACCAATGCCATTGTTAAAACCGGTGGCGACCAAGCCATTCCTGGTGTTTCGGCAGCACCTTGGGGTTCGGCATTAGTCGATTTGATTGCTTATGCCTACATTAAAATGTTGGGAAGTGAAGGCTTGAAAGCGGCTACAAGTTACGCCATTTTAAATGCCAATTATTTAAAAGCCGCATTAAAAGATGACTTTAAAACCCTTTATTCGGGCGAAAATGGCTTTGTGGGTCACGAAATGATACTTGATTTTAGAGCTATCAAACCAGACTATGGCGTTGATGTTACCGATGTTTCAAAACGCTTAATGGATTTTGGTTATCACGCGCCAACGCTCTCTTTTCCTGTTCACGATACCCTGATGATTGAACCTACCGAAAGTGAAAATAAAGCGGAATTAGACAAATTTATAGCAACCATTAAGTGCATTAAACAAGAAATTTTGGCTTATCAAAAAGATGAGGATTCTGCGCTCAAAAACGCGCCTCACACCGAGGCTATGGTTACTTCAGATGAGTGGCCCTTCACCTATGGTAGGCAACACGCTGCTTTTCCGTTAGAATTTATAAAACGAAGTAAATTTTGGCCGAGCGTTAGTCGCGTTGATGATGGTTATGGCGATAGAAACCTCATTTGCACCTGTAATCCAATTGAAGATTATATGAATTAAACTTCGTGTTTTATAAATGAGATGAATATAATTCAGTTAAACTTCTAAACCGTTTTAGTTGTTTTTAATCACGTCGCTATAAAAAATATAATTAAAGTAGTATTTTTGCGACTCAACACTTTTCAATTTTAAAAAAATTATGAAAAAAATTACCAAAAAAACCTATTTAGATTGGTATAAAAATATGCTGTTTTGGCGCAAGTTTGAAGATAAGCTAGCCGCCGTTTACATCCAACAAAAAGTTCGTGGATTTTTGCATTTATACAACGGTCAAGAAGCGGTTTTAGCGGGTGCTTTACACGCGATTGATTTGAGCAAAGACAAGATGATTACTGCCTATCGCAACCATGTTTTGCCCATTGGTATGGGAGTTGACCCGAAACGCATTATGGCAGAATTGTACGGTAAAAAAACAGGAACATCGCAAGGTTTAGGTGGTTCAATGCACATTTTTTCTAAAGAACACGGCTTTTATGGTGGTCATGGAATTGTGGGCGGACAAATTCCGTTAGGTGCCGGTTTGGCTTTTGCCGATAAGTATTTTGACCGAAAAGCAGTTACGTTGACCTTTTTTGGTGATGGCGCAGCCCGACAAGGTGTGCTTCACGAAACCTTAAATATGGCGATGAACTGGAAACTTCCAGTTATTTTTATCGTAGAAAATAATGGTTATGCCATGGGAACTTCGGTTGCCAGAACCTCTAATAGTGAGGAAATTTGGAAATTTGGTTTGGCTTATGATATGCCTTGTAAACCCGTTGACGGAATGAATCCCGTTAAGGTTGCCGAAGCTATTTTTGAAGCTGTTGAATATGCCCGAAGTGGTAATGGTCCTTCCTTTTTAGAAATGAAAACCTATCGCTATCGCGGTCATTCAATGAGCGATGCCCAACATTACCGAACTAAAGATGAAGTTGCCGAATACAAAAAAATAGACCCAATTAAGCAAGTTTTAGAAGTTATTCAAAAAGAAAAATACGCTACTGACGATGAGATAAAAGCCATCAATCAAGCCGTTAAAGAAGAAATTGATGCTTGTGAAAATTTTGCCGAAACCTCCGCTTATCCCGATAAGGATTTGATGTTTGATATTGTTTATGAGCAAGAAAATTATCCTTTTTTAAAACATAAAATTTAACTAAGCTATTATGGCAGAAATTATTACAATGCCCAGATTAAGTGATACAATGACCGAAGGGGTTGTTGCAGTTTGGCATAAAAAAGTGGGCGATAAAATTGCCGAAGGAGATATTCTTGCCGATATTGAAACCGATAAAGCGACCATGGAATTTGAATCTTTTTATGAAGGAACACTCCTTTATATTGGTATTCAAGAAGGTGATGGCGCTCCAGTTGACGCGTTATTAGCAATTATTGGCGATAAAAATGATGATGTTGAGGCCTTATTAAAAAGTCATCACCATAGCGTAGCTAAAGAAACGCCGGCAAAAGAAAACCCAAATATTGTTGAAACGCCAAAACAAGCAGTGGTTGAGCAAGCAACTCCCGCAATAAGCAAAACGCCCGTTGCACCCATTGTTGCAAAACCAGTTCAAGCGGTAACTAGTGGGCGTGTTTTTGCCTCGCCTTTAGCAAAAAAATTGGCAGAAGAAAAAGGTATTTCCATTCAAAATATTGCTGGAAGTGGTGAAAATGGTCGCATTGTGAAAAGTGACGTCGAAAATTTTAAAGGCATTGCTACTGCTGCTCAAAACACTTTTGTTGCATCGGCAACCGAAAGTTTTGAGGAGCTAAAAAATTCACAAATGCGCAAAGTTATTGCACGTCGTTTGGGTGAATCAAAATTTACTGCTCCTCATTATTATTTGAGTATAAGCCTCGATATGGATAATGCAATCTCTTTTAGAGAACAGGCAAACCAAATGCCCGATACCAAAATATCATTTAATGACTTGGTTGTAAAAGCCGTTGCCATAGCGCTGCGATCACATAAACAGGTAAATTCGCAATGGACTGAAAACAGTATGATTATCAATAATCACATACACATTGGCGTTGCGGTTGCTGTTGAAGATGGTTTGGTGGTTCCAGTAATTAAATTTGCCGATCAAAAAACAATGTCGCAAATTGGCATAGAAGTTAAAGAGTTAGCTAACAAGGCGAGAAGTAAAAAAATTCAACCACAAGAAATGGAAGGCAGCACTTTTACGGTTTCTAATTTGGGAATGTTTGGTATTGAAGATTTTACTTCAATTATAAACGCACCAAACTCAGCAATTTTATCGGTCGGAGCCATCACACAACAAGCTGTTGTAAAAAATAATGTCCTTGCAATTGGCAATGTGATGAAAGTTACCCTAGCCTGCGATCACCGAACAGTTGATGGTGCAACGGGAGCAAAATTTTTACAGACCTTTAAACATTTAATAGAAAATCCGGTGTTATTGCTCTTACAATAAAAACAAATGATTTAAAAAAAGCACCTTTTAGGTGCTTTTTTTATGTGCTAAAATGGTTGTTTTATTCAACTATTTTTAAAGTTAATCCATTGTATTGTAAAAGAAAAACACCTCTGTTTAAGATTTTATTAGCACCGGCATTTTCACTATAATCAAATTGATAGGCTAAGCGGCGTGTAATGCCATGTGTTTTGTCTAGTAAATTAGCGCTAATTGAAAGTCGTTCTAAGGCGTCATAAACCATATCAAAACCTTTATAAGCATTTTCGGATGGCAAATTGTTATAACGCACAAAATACTTCTTTTCGAAGGCATTAACCTCCTCAACTTGATAATCTATATAGGTTTCGGAAGGAAAACAGAAATTAAGTCGCGCTAAAAAATAGTTGTCAAAATTACTAAACAATTCACTTTTGGTGATGGTAAAGAGACTTATGTCGTAAGAATCTTTTGGAAAAACACCTAAAGTATTGATCATATCTGCCAAAACAACCCCATTTAAAGATAGGTTAATAACCCAGTTTTTTCCTCTTGAAGCAGATTGAATATGTTGTTGAAAATAGCTTCGTTGAATAAAATTATTTACTGGTTTTAACACAATAATACTACTCAAATGTATTGCCTTATTGGTTGCAAATTTATTGAGAACTTTGGTGTATAGCAATTTAGAATTCGATAAAGAATCGGTTACAATAATCAGTTTTTCATTAGTATAATGCGAGGTAATATAATTGACTACTTTGTCAATCATTTCATTTTGTAAAGGTGTTTCTTGAACAATTTTTGTAGTGCCATTGGGCGAGGCTTTTGCCAATATTGAAAAGGGCGATAAAATATAAGTACTGTTATTTGCCAGCTTTTGATTAACAAGCTCAATATTCTTTGTAAATAAAGGTCCTACAACTAAATCCTTTTGGCTAAAATCGTGTGTTTTAAAAATCTTATTAATGGTATCTATATTATTGTCAGTATCATAAACTTCGGCTTTAATTTTTATGCCTTGTTTGCTAAGTGAATCAAGGGCGATTTCGGCACCAAAATAAAAATCGGCTACAATATTCCGCAGTTTACTGCTGGTGTTGACATTATCAAACGGAATGCTGTCATTATAAGCTTTAAATGGCAATAAAATCAACACATCCAAATTCTTATTTTTACGATTAACGTTATCAATCACGGTGATGCTACGCGGACTTGCGTCCGTTTTTACCTTCGGAATTTTTAAAAAGCTATCTAATTTTAAACCGTCGCTAAGGCTTGGATTGGCCAAAACTAATTCCGCTTTGGTAAGGTTGTACTTTTTAATCAGATTATAAAAGGTATCCCCCTTAACAACTTGGTGAATATAAAAATGCTCATCTTCAACCAACTGATTTTTTTTAACTAATGCCGGAACAAAAATGGTGTCGCCTTCTTTAAGACCCATTCTTAGTTTAGGGTTCATTTTTTCTAAATCAATCGTTGAAATGCCATATTGTTTAGAAATTCCGAACTTCGTATCCTGATGTTTAACAATATAACGATTGTCGGTTTTAGTGGCTTGATAATTATTGATTAGTTTTACTAAATTTTCATTGGAAGGTAATTTTATGAGGAGTCCGATTTCAAAACCACGTCTAATCAAAGGATTTAAGCGAATGATATCTCGTTTGCTAACGCCATATAAATCTGTCAAACTATTATAGTTGTCAATATTTGTGAGCGTATGATACAAAAAACCATCCGTAGCAATAGAATCGTTTAAGACGGTATTATAATTTTTTTGAGCCCAACTGGTATAAAACCCGCAAAAAAGGGCGGTAATTAATAAAATAATTTTAAGGTTTTTCATATAAACTATTATTCCCATTCTATGGTTGCGGGCGGTTTAGAGCTGATATCATAAACCACTCTATTGACGCCTTTTACATTATTTATAATTTTATTTGAGATGCTTTGTAAAAATTTATAAGGCAAATCTACCCAATCGGCAGTCATCCCGTCGGTAGAAGAAACTGCGCGTAAAGCTACCACTTTTTCGTAAGTACGTTCATCACCCATCACACCGACCGAATTTATGGGTAACAGTATGGCTCCTGCTTGCCAAACCTTTTCATAAAGTCCCCAAGATTTTAATCCTTCAATAAAAATGGCATCCACTTCTTGTAAGCAATTTACCTTTTCGGAAGTAATAGCGCCTAAAATTCGAATCGCTAAACCAGGACCAGGAAAAGGATGGCGACCTAAAAGTTCGTCATCAATATTTAAAGTTTTTCCGATGCGGCGCACTTCGTCTTTAAACAACATCCGCAAAGGTTCAACAATTTGTAGTTTCATATAATCGGGTAAACCACCTACATTGTGGTGTGATTTTATGGTTGCCGATGGTCCTTTTACCGAAACTGATTCAATTACATCGGGATAAATTGTGCCTTGTGCCAGCCAATTAACATCGTTAATGCGCTTTGCTTCGGCATCAAACACCTCAATAAAAGCTTTGCCAATGGCTTTTCGTTTTTGCTCTGGATCCGAAATTCCTTTAAGGGCATTTAAAAACCGTTGTGAAGCATCAACCCCTTTGATGTTTAAGCCCATACCTTTGTATTGTGCCAAAACACTTTCAAACTCATTTTTGCGCAAAAGTCCGTTGTTCACAAAAATACAATAGAGATTTTTGCCAATCGCTTTGTTTAACAAAACGCCTGCCACGGTAGAATCTACGCCACCCGACAAACCTAAAACTACCTTATCGGATTTAATTTTAGCTTTTAGTTCAGCTATCGAAGTTTCTACAAAAGCTGCCGGAGTAAATGTTTGTGACACTTTAGCGATGTTGACCAAAAAGTTTTTAAGTAAGGTCAAGCCATCGGTGGTATGATAAACTTCAGGATGAAATTGAATGGCAAAAGTCAATTCATTTTCAACGCAAAAAGCGGCATTTTCAACGGTTTCAGTACTTGCCAGATTTTTGAAATTAATCGGTAATTTTGCAATGGTATCACCGTGACTCATCCAAACTTGTGATTGCAAGGGTATATTAGTAAACAATGGCGATTGTGCATCAATTTTAGTCAAATGGGCGCGACCGTATTCGCGCACCTCCGAAGGTGTTACATAACCACCGGCTTGTTGCGCCAAAAATTGCGCCCCATAACAAACGGCTAATAAAGGTATTTTACCTTTTATCAATGATAAATTAGGCTGTGGCGCATCCTTTTGATGAACCGAAAAAGGACTTCCAGACAAAATTACTGCTTGAAAACTGCCGATATTATTAGGAATGTGATTAAAAGGAACTATTTCACAAAAAATATTGAGCTCTCTTACGCGTCTTGCAATCAGTTGCGTATACTGAGACCCAAAATCTAAGATAAGTACTTGGTGTTGTTGCATAGGCAAAAATAATATTTATTGCGTTGGAATCTAATAAATATTCAAAAAAATTCCTTTGATTATTGGCCTTTGGTGGCTAAGCAAACAGCGTTCCAATGGGACAACTTCAAGAAAAAATATTTTGTTTGTTTTAGTATTTTAACCTTTAAACACTGCCACATCAATCAATTTAAGATTAATAAAGCCCATTTTGATTTATTTGAATGACCTAGCAATTATTCCAATTTTTGTAAAAAAGGTAAAAAATTAAACCTTAGGCAAAAAAACTTCTGCCATCATACAACGCACACTGCCACCGCCACAAGCTTCAATAGTATCGACATTGCTATATAAAATTGCAGCATATTTTTCAATGTTTATCTTTTGTTGAGCATTTAAACATTTAAATGCCGATTCGCTCATAATAATGTATTCCTTTTGATTTGCTCCATAAAGAGACAACATATTACCAGCAAAGTTATTGACTTGCGTTTCGCTGATTGCAATAATTTCTTTTCCGTCTTGTTTGAGATGGTTTATAAAATTTTTGCGTTCCTTTTTATCATCGATGCAATCTAAACAAACCACGGCAAATTTAGGGGCAATGCACATCATCACATTGGTATGATAAATTACTTCTCGCTGATTATTAACTGTTTGATAAGCTTTAAAGGATACTGGCGTATATTCAAAATCTTCACAAAATTCATCTAATAATTCTTCATTGGCTCTGGGAGATAAGGCACAATAGGCTTTGCGGTTTACGCGGTCTAATACCAAACTTCCGGTACCTTCTAAAAATAAATTTTCAGATTCGGCCGAAGAATAATCAATTACATTCTTTATCAGTAGTCCGTTTTGTTCAAGGGTATCGAGCACCTCATCGCGACGCTCTAGGCGTCTGTTTTCGGCAAACATTGGATAAATACCCACATTGCCACTTTGATGAAAAGAGATCCAATTATTAGGAAAAATGGAATCGGGTGTACTCGGATTTAAGGTGTCTTCTACCACAATTACGGTGATACCAATTTGCTTTAATTTGGTTACAAACAAATCAAATTCGGCTAAAGCTTTAGCCTGAACGGTTGATGGCAGCACATTATCGAGGACTTTTTGATAGTAATTATTGACCGCCGTTTGCTCGTTCATTCTAAAAGCAACGGGGCGAATCATTAAAATGGTATTGGTAGCTTGGGCCATATTGTTAGCGTTTATATTTTACAAAATTACCTTAATGACAAGTTAATATAATTATAATTTAATTTTTTTAGTTTAATCTATTGTCTTTCACGTTCGAGTGGCAAGGTAGAACAGCGCAACAAGCCTTCTTGTTTAGCTATTTCGGCATAGGGAATTGCTTCAACGGTAAAGCCTTTTTCTTTGAGCCAGTGATTTAAACGGGTAAAATTATTTTCGGACACCACTACTTTTTCTGAAATTGAAAACACATTAGAATTCATATTAAACATCTCATCTTTAGTGATTTCAAAAACATTTTGTGGTTCAAATAAATCAATTAGAAATTGATAATCGGCTTCATTTAAAAAACCATTTTTATGAATGATGGCTTTATCTTTTCCAACCGGCTGAAAACAGCAATCTAAATGCAGGGCATTTTCTTTAGGGTTTGTAGATTTTCGAAGTTCGAAAGCCTTGACTATTTTATTTGGAAATTTGACAGTTAGGTAGTCAACGGCAAATTTGTTAGTTCGTGCGGTAATTTGATTTGGATAATCGGAAGCGGTATAAGTGCCAACAAAAAGAAAGTCATTCCAAGGCATGACATCACCACCTTCAACGTGAACATTTTTTGGAAGCGTAACCACCTTTTGGGGATTCATTTGATTTATCACATAATCAATGGCTTGAAGTTCATTAATGCGGTCTGGCAAAATATTTGATTTAAAAAA
>PFPU01000089.1 GCA_002793215.1 Flavobacteriales bacterium CG_4_10_14_0_2_um_filter_35_18 | reverse complement strand
AATTGAGATTGATGGTAGATTTACTGATAAAATAAATTCAGACCATCCAAACCTATTGGCATATTGTGAAATATCAGACCCAAAAGGTTTTTATGGAAAAGGAAATTGTGAAAAAGTTTTGGCAGCTTATCGCGCCTGGAAGGCTATTAACAACCAATAATAATTTTACTTATAGCGGCTAAACCATTCTTTTAGCCGCTTCTTTTTAAAAATTTAAGTTATGAAAAAAGCAATGATCTATTTTAAATATTTTTTGAGTTTATCAATTATAAGCTCATTAAATGCCCAATCTTTTAAGGGTTCTGCATCCTATGATATCAAATTAGCAGAAGATGTTTTCTATTTTGAAGGGACTTTAGATTTTACTAGTCAAGAATCTAGCTTTACATTCAAAAAATATGAGAAATCAAAGTGGACGAGAGAAAATGAACAAGAATTCAAGAGCCAAACTATCTTTACTGATTCCCTTGGATTTGCTGTTTATCATGAAATTAACAAAAATGATTTAACAATCAGAGCCTTTTGTAAAGAAGCGAATCCAATAATTTATAAGGATAGTGTCAATTTTAATTGGAAATTATTAAATTCTGAAGAATCTATAATTCAAGGGGTTGCATGTAAAAAAGCATTTGTTAATTTTAGAGGTAGGGAATATGTGGCTTGGTATGCCTCTTCTATACCTTTGAATATTGGCCCTTGGAAATTTTTTGGTCTTCCTGGCTTGATTTTACAAGTTACCGATAAAAAAGGAGATGTTTCAATTTTAATCAAATCTTTAAATTTTGAAAAAATAAATTCTAAAATAAAAAAAGAATTGGTGGGAATGAGTATGTCTAAAAAAGAATTTAATGATTGCCTTGATAAAGAATGGATAAAATATTATAATAAAAATAATGCAGCTATTGTACGAATACAAGCCGAATTTCCAGATCTAGAAATTACCAATAATAATTTATCAAAAGAAAGAAGTTCCACAGAAATAGACTATAAAAATTGAAATTTTTTATCTATTTAGGCATTTTTGCCTTTCTAACTGAACATAGTTTAGCTCAAAATATTAATAAAGTAAATGAATTCAATATATCGGGTTTAATAACAAATGCCGAAAATCAACCAATTGATTTTGCTCAAATTATAATTAAAGATCAAGTAAAGAGTGTAATAGCCTATAGCTATACAGATAGTATCGGTAATTATTTTTTAAAATATCAAACTTTATCGGATAGTATTACATTGAATGTTAGTCGTATAGGCTACATAGAAAAATCTATAAGATTAAGTACTAAGACGGCAACGATGAATCTAACATTAAATTTATCACCAAACAATAGGTTAACCGAAGTAGTCATTACAAATAATATTAATGCCATAAATTCTAAAAATGATACGATAACATTTTTATCAAAAGCCTTTAGTGATGGAACTGAAACTAATGTTGAAGATCTTTTGACAAAATTACCAGGACTATCAGTAAACAAAGATACCGGTAAAATAAAATTTCAAGGAAGAGAAATAAAAACCATTTTACTAGATGGTGATGATTTAACTGGTCAAAATTATAAGGTTTTAAGTAAAAATTTATCGGCAGATTGGATACAAGAAATAGAAATACTCAAAAAATTTACAAATAGTAGATTGTTGAAGGGCTTAATAAAATCTGAGGATATCGCTATTAATCTAAAATTAAAAGAAAATGCAAAAGCGCCATTATTTGGAAACCTCTTGGTTGGTGGCGGTACAACATCAAAACATACAATTAAAGCAGAGTTATTGTCCTATTTAAAAAATTTAAAACGCTTTAGTGTGATAGTTGGCAATAACACCGGTTCAGATTTAGAAACTTATGATATGGAAACTTATTCAAACAGTCAACTTGAATATAAAGGATTTTTATTTGCTGAACAAATATTAAACGAGTCCCCACTAGCCCCACCCTTTTTTAAAAATGAAAATTTTACATTTCAAGAAGGTCAATTTGTTTCAAATGTAATGGTTGTTAAACCTACTCATAAATTTAACATACGTTCATTTACAAGCTTATATAATAATAATTTAAATTTTAATTCAAACGACTCATTATCCTATATACTTCCAAACAACAAAAATCTCTCAATTATACAAAGTCAAATCCTAAATCAAAAACCATTCGAAGCCTTTCAAGATTTAAAATTAGATTATACCTTATCAAAAAACGAAGAACTTACAAGTGCTATAAAATTTAAATATTCTGACAAACAATTTAGATCTGTAAATGAAACAAATTATGATTCTATAAGGCAAAAAGAAGCCATAATAGATCAACAATTTTATGGCAATATTTCTTATACCAACAAACTCAATTCAATGTGGGTTTTGGTCGCAGATTTTCAAATTGGAAGGAGTCATTTAGATGAACATCTCAATTTTTACGATTTTTCAAAAAATATAATAAGTGCTAACAACCAAACTATCAATCAAAATTATTTCAATTTAGGCGGTATGGCAAATTTAATCGGAAAGATTAATGAAACTTTTTATGGTAACCTGTTATTGGGCTGGGCTAAAACTTCTTCTGATTTTGGCGTGTCTAAACTTTATTCTAATAAATATGAGTATAAAAATACTTTTATAGAATTTAACTTAAAAGCAGATTTTAAAAATATTCATTTCAACACAGGCGCACGTTTTAGATCTATAAATACCATATACAATTTTCAAAAATATAATAATTTCTTGATTGAACCCCAAATTTCAGTTTCTTTAAAAAAAAGAATATTAAAATACTTCACTTCTGAATTTAAAGGAATTTATAATTCAGAATATGTTTTTTTTAAGCCATCTTCCTTATTCGACAAGGAACTATCAACTTCTTTTCGATCAAAAATATATTATAATACCAGTGCTCATATTCCAACTAAAAACGACTTTTTAATCTTTTCAGTAAACATATCCGATAATGAAAAAAATTATTTAACAACTCATTTCGAATGGGGTTATGAAACAAATAATAATACATTATCAAATTCAATATTTTATAATAACGATATCGTAATTAATGAGTTTATACAAAACAGCAACTCTAATTCCCTGTTTACAATTTATTCTATTGATAAGTATTTTCAAAAAATACATACTTCGATAAAGTTATCATATAAAAATCAAATCTCTAATTCGGTTCTTTCAATTGAGAATATTAGTGGCAGTAATCGATTAAGACGAGATAATTTTAACATTGCAGCTGGTCTGATTTTAACTAAAAAAATAAATCTAAGCCTTGCTTTCAATAATTATAATGATGAAACTAATTGGTTGAGTCGTAAAACCAAGTTTGATTTTCAAAATTATTTGTTTAAAATAATTTATAATTATTCAAAAGCTATAATGTTCAATCTAGCATTTCAAACAACAGATTTTGGAAAAAACCTCGGGGGTGTAAATTCGATTGTTGAAACAAACATTAAATTCAAACCAAAAAATGGAAAATGGCAGTTTGAAGGACAATTAAATAATTTAACAAATTTAAATTTAGTGAAGATAAGCAAACTAAATCCTTTTTTCTTTACAACTACCAATTATCCTTTACAACCAAGATTCTTATTGTTGACAGCTAAATATAGATTTTAAAATTAATGAATTAGTTTTTGACTAAGCGGGTATCATTTATAAATATAAACCAATAAATAATTTTGTGAGTGTTGATTCTGTAGAAATAAGCCAGTCATCATCCGCCGAAAACAACTATTTATATTAAAAAATCCTTGTTATAAATTTCGATAACCGTTAAGTCAAATTAATAGCTTAATAGCTCCATAAAAACAGCCGATTACTTCAGCTTATAATTTAAATAAGCAAATGGGCTAGATTTATTACTTTTGTATAAAACTTAAAATTATGTACGGAGCTTTAAAACAACATCTGCAAAACGAACTTAAAACCATTAAAGAAGCCGGATTATATAAATCAGAACGCATCCTCACCTCCTCACAAAGTGCCGTAATCAAATTGAGTACCGGCGAAGAAGTCCTGAACTTTTGCGCCAATAATTATTTGGGCTTATCTAATAATCCTGAAGTCATTAAAGCGGCAAAAGACGCCATGGATTCGCACGGATACGGCATGTCATCGGTGCGGTTTATTTGCGGCACACAAGATATTCACAAAGCCTTAGAACATAAAATTGCCGACTTTTACCAAACCGAAGACACCCTTTTATACGCCGCTGCTTTCGATGCCAATGGCGGTGTTTTTGAGCCGTTGTTCGATACCGACGACGCCATTATTTCCGACAGTTTAAACCACGCCTCAATTATTGACGGCGTGCGCTTGTGTAAAGCAGCGCGCTATCGCTACGAAAATAATAATATGGCCGATTTAGAGCAACAACTAATCGCCGTCAACAACAATAAACACCGATTTAAAATTATTGTTACCGACGGCGTTTTTTCAATGGACGGCATTGTGGCACAACTCGATAAAATTTGTGATTTAGCCGATAAATACAACGCATTGGTTATGGTTGACGAATCACACGCCGCCGGTTTTATTGGCAAAACAGGTCGTGGCACTTTAGAATTGCGCAACGTGATGGGTCGCGTTGACATCATTACCGGAACTTTAGGAAAAGCCTTGGGAGGCGCAATGGGTGGCTATACCACAGGCAAAAAAGAAATCATCGAATTGTTGCGTCAACGCTCACGCCCCTATTTGTTTTCTAATTCGTTGTCGCCAGCAATTGTCGGCGCTTCTTTAAAAGTTTTTGAAATGATTTCTAATAATACCGCTTTGCGCGATAAGCTCGAATTCAACGCAAATTATTTTAGAAAAGGAATGGAAACCGCTGGCTTTGAATTGACTGGTGCCGATGCAGCCATTGTTCCCGTTATGCTTTACGATGCTAAATTAGCCCAAAATATGGCCAACCTACTCTTAACAGAAGGCATTTATGTCATTGGATTTTTCTTTCCGGTAGTCGCTCAAGGCAAAGCCCGTATTCGTGTACAACTTTCAGCTGCTCACACAAAAGAGCATCTCGATAAAGCCATTGCCGCCTTTACAAAAGTGGGAAAAAATTTGGGCGTTATTTAATTTAGCGCACCCAATTAAAACTTAAAGTTAACATTAATAATAATTTAAGTATTTTAGGCACTCAAAACTTTAGACTCTTATTCGTGCTAATATAATCCAAATAAGTATCTTTGCCCGACTTCTATTTAATAAAAATCCTATGAGCACCATTAGAATTACCAAACATTTTGACTTTGAAACGGCTCATGCTTTGTATGGATACGATGGAAAATGTAAAAATATTCACGGTCATAGCTACCAATTATTCGTTACCTTAATTGGCACTCCAATAAATGACCCTTCTAACGTTAAACACGGTATGGTAATGGATTTTGGTGAATTAAAAGCACTCGTAAATCGTGAAATTATATCCAAATTTGACCATACAACGGTTCTGAATAATCTATCACCACACAAAGATTTGGCAAATACCTTATCTGAATTAAATCACCATGTGGTATTAGTAGATTATCAGCCAACTAGCGAGAATATGTTGTTAGATTTTGCCAAACGTATCAACCATAAATTGCCAATTAACATTAAACTTCATAGCTTAAAACTCTATGAAACAGCCAATTCTTATGCCGAATGGTTTGCTGATGATAACCTATAAATAAAATGACGCTACCAACTTTAGATAAAATCTATTTCGCTTCGGATCAGCATTTTGGAGCGCCAACAGCTCAAAAAAGCAAACCGCGTGAAGCACTTTTTGTCGCTTGGTTAGACGAAATTAAACACGATGCAAAAGTCTTGTTTTTGCTTGGCGATTTATTCGACTTTTGGTTTGAATATAAAACCGTTGTTCCAAAAGGATTTATTCGTGTTTTGGGTAAATTAGCCGAACTCAAAGATCGCGGCATCATCATCCATTTTTTTGTTGGAAATCATGATTTATGGATGCGCGATTATTTTGAAACCGAACTCAACATCCCCGTTTATTATGAACCTCAAGTGTTTACCTTTAATAAAAAGGTTTTTTATATTGGCCACGGCGACGGTTTGGGACCTGGCGATTACGGCTATAAACGCATGAAAAAAGTGTTTACCAACCCCTTTTCAAAATGGATTTTTAGATGGCTACATCCCGATATCGGTATGCGCTTGGCTCAATATTTATCTACACAAAACAAACTGATTTCGGGCGAAGAAGATGTTGTTTTTTTAGGAGAAAATCAAGAGTGGTTGGTGCAATATGCCCATGACCTACTTAAAAATAAACATTGCGATTATTTTGTTTTTGGCCATCGCCATCTTCCTCTAGAAATAAAACTCAACAATAACAGCACATACATCAACCTAGGCGATTGGGTTGGCCATTATACCTATGGCGTATTTGACGGCGAAAACCTTGTTCTAAAATCTTATAAACCGCTTTAAACCAAGCCTTGTCAAACCTTTCAGACCGATAAGGTTTTTTCCTTATTTTTAAAACTTTGCAGATTTTTAATTAAACCTTATAGGTCTTTTAAACCAAGTCTTTTCAAACCTTTCAGACCTATAAGGTTTTTTTCCTATTTTTAAAACTTTGCAGATTTTGAATCAAACCTTATAGGTCTTTAAACCAAGTCTTGTCATACCTTTCAGACCGATAAGGTTTTTTTCCTATTTTTAAAACTTTACGGATTTTAAATTAAACCTTATAGGTCTTTTAAACCAAGTCTTTTCAAACCTTTCAGACCGATAAGGTTTTTTTCCTATTTTTAAAACTTTGCAGATTTAAAATCAAACCTTATCGGTCTTTAAACCAAGTCTTTTCAAACCTTTCAGACCTATAAGGTTTTTTCACTATTTTTAAAACTTTACGGATTTTAAATCAAACCTTATAGGTCTTTAAAACCAAAACTCGTTAGATAATCAATCAAACCTTATCGGTTTTAATTTACTCCTCTTCGGCAATTAAGGTTTTCATAAAGCCATTAAAATCTTCTACAAAATCTTCGTAATACTTACCCGTTGCCGGTCCCGAAAACCCGGTATGGATGCGGCGTACAATCCCTTTTCTGTCAATAAAAATCGTCGTTGGAAATGAAATTACCTTGTTGAGCATCGGCAAACTTCTAGAGGCATCAGATGATTCCGAAATCCCTGCAAGCACATAATCATAACCAACTTGGTATTTTTCTTTCATTTTTTCTACGCGACTCTTAGCGTAGTCAAAATCAAATTTTCCATTTTTGGGATTTTCGTATGCCAATCCAATGATTTCAACACCTTGTGCCTTATTTTTATCATACCAATCTTTATAAAAGCGCGTTTCGTCCATGCAATTTGGACACCAAGTACCGAAAATTTGAAGCAGTACTACTTTGCCTTTATATTTCTCATCGTCGAGTGTAACGGGCTTGCCATCTAATCCTGGAAAAGAAAAACTCACTTTGTCAAATCCCTCTTTTAAATAGGTTAATTCTAAAGCATTTGGCAATTCAAAATTCGGATTATTTTTAGCAGTAAAGGGTTCTTTTGAAGAACGGCCAGAGTAATAAACGCCTTTTAAAGTGCCATCGGTTTGTAAATCGGCAGTAAAAACAAAGGCGTGGGTTCCGTCAAAGGTAAATAAATGCATGGCATTTTCATCGGTATAGCCTTCCAAATAGCGGTAGTCGCCAGTTTTGGTCAAAAAAGTCCCCGTTAATAAAGCCCCCTCGGTTTTAAAAATCCCTTCGGCTGGTATTTCACGACCCTCTTCATTGACAAAAGTAGTTTCCCAACGTCCGTCAAACTTGCCATTGCTTTGTGGGTGGTCAAAGCGTCCTACCTTGCCAAAAGTAGCTTTAAAGGGCAAACGGTAATTGTCGGCGTAATTTTTAATATATAATCCGCTAAGGTTATCGCCATTAATTTTTGCGCGAATGTCAATATCAAAAATATGCATTTTAATCAGAACAGAATCACCTTGAACACTTACTTCATCAAGCGAAATGCGCTCTGTGCCATTAATAAGGGTTGCTGAATATGCCTCGCCCGTTTTTAAAATTTCAAAATTAAAAGGCAAATCATTGCCTTGAATGTCGATAATACCGCGCCAAACGCCCTGTTTTAATTCGGATGTTTGGGTATTTTTTGCACAAGAAAAAAGCAAAAAGGTTAAGCAAAAGCTCAATAAAATTTTAATTAATGATTTCATAATAAGGGTGTTTAATAATTATTTCCAAGTTAGTTTTAGGATTTTAGTTGATACTTTTTGGTGATTTTCAATACCTCCAAAAATATATTTAATGCTGTCATTTACGGAGGCTAAACCTCTTAAATCCATTGGTAAAAGGCTGTTAAAATTTTTATAAATCTTGTTATTTTTATAAAAAAAGTCTGTTTGGTGTGGGTGAACGCCTCCTGTTTTATCATACGAACTGCCGTTGTAGTTATAAGTTACCGCACTACCGCCAATAAAGTGAGGGACGTTTTTTACCACTGTGGCTGCCAAACGATAACTGTTAAAAGATGTGTCTAGCGCCATTTCGGTCCAAGTAATTTCAGTTGGGTTTTTAGGGTTGATAAAGCCTTTTCTCAAGTGTGCTTGTGCGGGATAATGTGCGCCCATCGCCGCACCACCAAAATAAAATATGGTGTCTTTTAAAATAAGGCCATTTGCTCCAAAAGCCTTGTAAAGATTGCTATTAGGCACAGACGTCCCTATTTTCCAGCGATTGGTATAAGGGTTATAAATCTGCACATTGGGCACATTTTCTTTTTGACTCCAGCCGGTAATGACAAAAATCAAACTGTCGCGCCAAACGGCTTGCACTTGGTCATCTATTGGTATTGGAATTGGCGCACCATCTGTTAAAAATTGATTGGTTTTTATGTTAAAGCGGTGCACCTTGTCGGAAGAAATTTCATGACCATCAAAAAATACATGGTAGCCTCCAATAATGTAAATGGTATCCTTTATTAAACTTGCGGCACTTGCAATTTTTCCAAGTGTATCGGGCAAATTGGGCAATTGTAACCATGTGTTTTTATCGCTATTATAGCGATAACTTCGTTTGTGGATGCCCGAAAATAATTTGGTTTGGTCTAATCCGCCAAAACTATAAATAAACGTTTCGTTGTTGATAATTGCCGCACTCACGGCATTATTGGTAACAGGTTCGGGCGCTGTGGCAATTTGTTTAACCAAAATACCACCGTTAATAGCCGTCTGTTTTGTACAAGTTATCAAAAGCATTGCAATGAGACCGATAAAGCTAAAAATAGATTTCAAGTTCTAAAAAATTTATGCCCAAATTTAACTAAATAATAGTTAATCGGTTTTAGTTATTAATTTTTAGAGTTACTTACATAGCTATTAAAATTAGGTCTAATAAATTCAAAGTTTGTGGATGTTTTTAATCACCGTGAATACTTTAGCGTCGTATTAACAAAATGAATATTTGCATTTTAAACTAAAACACACCCCCTAAACCCCATAACGCCAGTTTATATTTTTTATAAAGCCCTTGAATCTTCAATTTCAAGAGCGTAATTAGCCTTTGTTTACATTTAACCTTTAGTTGTTTAATAAGTAAATATGTCTATTACTTTTTAAAATTAACACTACTTTTGTAACTGAAGAATGATTATAAAAGTATGTTACAGTTAAAAAAAGCCGCCATTTATCAGGATAAAGTCCTTGTGTTATCTGATGTGAATATTAAAATTGAAAAGGGTGAATTTGTTTATTTAATCGGTAAAACCGGAAGTGGTAAAAGCAGTTTAATGAAAGTGTTTTACGGCGATTTACCTTTAACTGAAGGAGAAGGAGCCATTGTAGGCTACGATTTAAGAAGCCTAAAAGAAAATCAAATTCCGTTTTTAAGACGCAAACTCGGGATTGTTTTTCAAGATTTTAAACTCTTGTTAGACCGCAATGTTTTCGATAACCTAGCCTTTGTTTTAAAAGCCACCGGATGGAAAGATAAGGCGCTGATAAAAGCTAAAATTGAAGCTGTTTTAAAGAAAGTTGAAATGCAATCGAAAGCTTATAAAATGCCTTTCGAGTTGTCGGGTGGTGAACAACAGCGCATTGCCATTGCGCGCGCGTTGTTAAATGACCCTGACATGATTTTAGCCGATGAGCCAACCGGAAATTTAGATCCAAAAACGTCGGTTGAGGTGATGCAGGTTTTGCAGGATATTAACAAAAGTGGCAAGACCGTTTTAATGGCAACCCACGACTATGCGCTTATTCTTAAATATCCCAATAAAACCTTGCGTTGCGATGACGGAAAAGTTTTTGAAGTGGTTCAAAAATCGCTTTAACTAGCGCTTATACCAACACAATTTCTTCGGAATTTAAAATGGGTAAATTGTTAAAGCGCAGCAAGAGTTGCGCCACGGTAATGGTATCTTTTTCGCAGTAAATTTTTATGCGATTCGCATTTTTTTCTTTATAAAATACTTCGGCTACCTCACTGCCGTCAATATCATCTTTTGGCGAAGGTATGTCTAAAATATTTGCCAATAATTTTAAAGAGGTGTAATGCTTGTAATCACCAAATTTCCATAATTCTAAAGTGTCTAAATGGGGCACTTCCCAAGGTTTTTTTCCAAATAAATTGAGCTTTTCGGGGATGCTAATCCGATTAATAACCATGCGGCGTGCAATATAGGGAAAGTCGAATTCCTTGCCGTTATGCGCACATAGCATTTGATCTTTTTGGTTAAAATGTTGGTCTAAAAGCGTTTTAAAATCACTTAAAATTTTAAATTCTTCGCCAATAAAAGAGGTAACTCTAAATTGTCGCGCT
>PFPU01000177.1:2703-3057 GCA_002793215.1 Flavobacteriales bacterium CG_4_10_14_0_2_um_filter_35_18 | reverse complement strand
AGCGCCACATATTTTCCTGTCTTTAAAATAGCCTCTTTTCGTGTTATTAATACTTTGTTAGTTATTGACTTATCGGTGGTTTGTTTTGTCGTTTTTTTCATTGTTTATAATTTTAGTTACCTTTTAATACCAGGCTATTTTTGTTCTCAAGTTGCCTTTGGCGGTTTTAATTTTTACGATATAAACACCGTAAGCTAAAGGCGGAATGGTAACTTCATTGCTATTTGAAGTTTTAAGTTTGGCGGTAAAAACAAACCTTCCAAGGGTGTCGTAAATGTTGAGCGAAGCCGGTTCATCAACCATTCCTATTACCTTAATACGATTGCTTAAAGGCAAGGCAATTACGCTGAATTT
>PFPU01000177.1:0-2647 GCA_002793215.1 Flavobacteriales bacterium CG_4_10_14_0_2_um_filter_35_18 | reverse complement strand
TAGCGTGTAGGTTTTATCGGTATTGTTTAGCTCGGTAAATAGATTTAGCAAGCGGTCTTCTAAAAATACTTTTTTGCCAAGCGGTAAATTGGTAATGGTGGCTTTAAAAGTCACTTGTGTTCCGATATTTGCATCTAGGCCTATCGGAATAACGGTGGTGTCATAACTATTTTCAGGCACAGCCTGAATGGCAAAGTCAACACCATTATCTGTTACCAAATGGGTATACAATCCAAAACTACTGTTAGCAGCACCAAAACGACCGGCATCATAACCAGGGTCAAGACCCAAACTCATGCCGCCCAAATATTTTAGGTCAGTTGTGCTAATTTTTCCAGAATTATTTTCGGCGCTTAACACAATACTTGGTATGTTGGGCGTTGCTGTTTTTTGAAAAGCTACTGCTGCTTGATTGGTGCGCATCGCTGTGGTAAAGTTTACAATTCCTGCTTCACCTGTAACTGCTTTTATAAAAAAACCTTGTACGGGCGCAATAAACCTTGATGATGTTGATTGATTCACAATTTCATATAAACTTGTATCGGGATTCCAAATATAAAGTGAAACAAACGAAGGGTCTAAAGCAGCACTGTTAACCGTTAAAAAGTTATTGTTGGCGTCGGCATTTAAATTGGCAGGGATGGAAGCAGGATAAGGGTTTCCAACTAAATTCCAACGGTTTGTAGTTCCGGTTACAGCAATGACAACTTGACTTTCGGGTATTGTTCCTGTAAAGGCTATTGTACCAGCAGTAGTGGCCGTATAAACTTCATAGCCTTTTCCAGCAACAAAATTACCTGCTGTATTTACTGGGTTTGTTCCATCACTTGTCCAATGGTTCCATGTACTAACGTTTACTACCAGAGTATTAACATAAGGTGCTAAGCCATAGTTAACCCCATTTGTAGCCACATGATTAGCAGTAAGTGTAACTAAATTTTCAATATTTTGTCCACCAACAGGAGCACTTATTAAATGCCATTTGTTTATTGACAAATAGCGGTTATAGGTTATGTTTCCAGTAGCAGAACCTTCAAGAATTAATGAACCGCTGGTAGAGGTATCGGAGTTAATGGTAAAAGTGCCATTATTTGTTAAATTGCCATTTATAGTTAAATCGTTGCCGGGTGCTATTGTAAGTGAGCCACCCCAACTTATAGTAATCATATTGCAAACAGCTGCTGTTGTACTTATTATTGGGTCGTTAGTTGCAACATTTGGTATGACTACATTATCGGTAAATATCGGCACTGTATTTAAGTCCCAATTACCAGCCGTATTCCAATTAGAACTTACATTACCATTCCAATTTATTGATGCAGGAAAAGTTGTAGTATTTAATAGCACAGAAGCGTTTGGTGAATTACTGGTAATAATATCTGGTTTGTTATCACCATTAATATCGGCATTTATAACAGAGGAGGGAGAAGCTCCTACTCCAAAATCTGCTTTGCTGGTAAATGTTGGTGTAGCGGCTCCATTTGCCGTTGTATTTATTAAAACTGAAACGGTATTTGCCCCATTAGATGTAACAACATCTGGTTTGCCATCGCCATCAAAATCGGCAATTGTAATCCAATCGGGGGAAGTTCCTACAGTAAAATCAGTTTTACCTGAAAAGGTAGGTGATGATGCACCGATTGAAGTGGTATTAAGTAAAACAGAAATGATACTGGCAGTAAAATTTGCTGAAATAATATCGGGTTTATCATCACCATTTATATCCCCAATAGCAACAGAATAATTATTGTTTCTTGTAGCTCCAACAGTAAAATCGGTCTTAGTAGAAAAAGAAGGTGTTGATGCCCCATTTGAAGTGGTGTTTAATAAAACCGAAATTGAACTGTTAATATTACTACTTTGGGCAATGATATCTGACTTTCCATCACCGTTAAAATCTCCAATAGCCACTCTATAAGGGTTAGTTGCAACAGAGAAATCTGACTTACTGCTAAAGGTAGGTGTTGATGCCCCATTTGAAGTGGTGTTTAATAAAACTGAAACGGTGCTAGCACTAAAATTTGCTGTAATAATATCGGGTTTGCCATCTCCATTTATATCGCCAACTGAAACATCAATAGGGTCTTTACCTGTGGTAAAACTCGTGTAGGCGGAAAATGTAGGCGTTGAAGCGCCGTTTGTTGTAGTGTTTATTAAAACCCTTACAGTACTTTCAAAGCTTTCTGATGCAACAATATCGGGCTTTCCGTCACCGTTAAAATCTGCAGCAGCAATTTTAGAATCATTAGCACCCTCAACTGTAAAATCAGTTGCAGATGAAAAAGTAGGCGAACTTGCGCCAATTGTGGTTGTGTTTAATATAACGCTTACTTTTTTGGGAAACGTCTGACGCGTTGCAATAATGTCTTGTAAACCATCACCATTAATATCAGCGTGTGTTATGGCATTTGGGCTAACACCTATATTAAAGTCTGTTTTGGCTGAAAATGAGAGTTGCGCAAACAGATTAGTGTTGCAGAACAGCACTAAGAGCATTGTGATAATTTTAAAAATTTTTTTCATAGCATTTAGATTTTATTAAATTAGTTCACCATTTTTAATTTTTATTGAAGACTTATCCTTTAGCATTTTGACAGATAATTTTAAATGTTCTATTTTATCTAATGACACATTGGGGTCTTTTTCT
>PFPU01000045.1 GCA_002793215.1 Flavobacteriales bacterium CG_4_10_14_0_2_um_filter_35_18 | reverse complement strand
AGCTGTAAATTTAACGCTAATTGCAATGTTTAGATTAGCCGGCTTGCAAGCCAACCCAGTTTTAATAAGTACTAAAACCCATGGCATACCTTTATTTCCAACACTTAAGGGATTTAATTACGTAATTGCGGCTGTTGAATTGCCTTCGGGAGTAGCCCTTTTTGATGCTACAGAAATTTACAGCACACCCAATGTGTTGCCTAATAGGGCTTTAAACTGGAGAGGCCGTTTGGTAAAAGATGATGGCACATCAACTATAGTTGATTTATTTTCTATTGAACCCGCCAAAGAACGCACCAATATTTACATTAAAATGGATGAAACCGGTAAAGTAACCGGTTTAAAAAGAAGCACGTATTCTAATAATTACGCTTTAGATTATCGTAAAAATAAGGCCTTTTTAACCGAAAGTGATTTAATCCCGATAATCGAAAAAAGTAATAAAAATATTGAAATTTCTGAATTTAAAATCCTGCATAAAGATGACCTCTATAAGCCCATTGTAGAATCATTTAAATTTGAGGCAGACAATATGTGTGATGTCATTGCTGATAAAATTTATTTTTCACCTTTGTTTATTTTAGCCGAAAACACAAATCCCTTTACACTTGATAAACGATTGTATCCCATTGATTTTGGTACGGCTTTTGAAAAAAGTTTTTTTGTTACAATTGAAATCCCAACTGGTTTTGCCATTACAACTTTACCCCAAAATATAGCCATAGGACTTCCTAAAAACATGGGCTATTTTAAATTTGAGGTTTCAAAGAGTGGTACTAATAAAATTGATATTACGTCTTTAATAAAAATCAATACACCGGTTTTTTCGGCAACCGAATATGATGTGCTAAAGCTTTTTTATAAACAGCTTATAGATAAACAAATTGAAAAAGTAGAACTTACCAAAGTATAAAACAAGGTTTTAAATTTAAGTAGTTTACTTATATAGATGTCTTTATTTTTTATAAGGATACAAATAAAAAAAGCCAGCCCCTTTTGAAAAATTCAAAAGGGCTGGCTTTTTAGAGCACGCTTAAAATTTTAATTGCATTTACAATCATCACTACCACAACCGGTTTTCTTTTTAGGCTTAAAAATAAATTTTCTAAGCAAATAGAAAGCCGCTAAACCGACAATGATTAAAGCAAATACATTTTGCATGTTATTTATAAACTTCTTTTACAAATTCGTCGAAACTCAATTCCTTTGCTTTCAAATTTACTTGAGCTTTAAAAAAGTCGAGTAGTTTTTGTTGCATTAATTGTTCGCTTAAGCGTTTGGCTTCATCTTTATTAGACAAAATACGGTCGGCAATAGCTTCCAATTGTTTTTCTTCGGGATTGGTTTGACCATATTGCGCCATTTGCATTTTAATAAAAACCTTAGCAAATGCCTTTACTTCTTCTAAGTTTACACCTAAGTTATTATCTTTAATTAGCTTACTTTCAATTAATTGATAACGCAAGCCTTTCTCTGATTTGTCATATTCAATTTTGGCTTCTTCTAAAGTCATCGGTTTTTCACCCGAAACGGCAATCCATTTTATTAAAAATTCGGCTGGTAAATCGAATTTGGTATGTTCAATTAAACTTTCGGTAACGGCATTGAGCAGTTGCTGGTTAGTTTGTTGTTCGAATTGTTTTTCAATATCTTCGGCGAGTTTTGCTTTAAATTCCTTTTCGGAGGTAACCTGACCTTCGCCAAAAATCTTGTCAAAAAATTCTTGATTGAGTTCAGCCAATTCGGTTTGGGTAATTTCTTCAATAGTAAAATTTACATCGATAGCTAAATCGTGAGCCTCATCGTGTGAAACACCTAATAGATGCATTAAATCGTGATTATCAGTAAATAAACCTTTAGTGTTAAAGCTAATAATAGTACCAACTTTTGCGCCTAAAACCAATTTTAGATTACTTTCACCGCTAATTTTAGATACCTTAAAGGTGACTTTTTTCTCAATTTCTTTTTCTTGGTTTACAAAAGTTCCTGTAAGATTTGAGTGTTCATCGGCAACGGCAAGCATTTTTAATTTGCCATAGCGTTCTTGCATACTTTGCAATTCTTGAGCCACCATTTTATCATCAGCTTTAACCACATATTGGGTAATGGCTTTTTTAGGTTTTAAATCAATGTCGAATTTAGGCGCTAAACCCAATTCAAATTCAAAGCTAAAATCGGCATCATCCCATGAAAATTGGTCTGGTTCTTTAGGCAAGGGATTTCCTAAAATGTCTAATTTTTCGTCTATTAAAAATTGGTTGAGGTTTTCTTGTAAAAGTTTATTAACTTCTTCAATCATAGCCGATTTGCCATATTGTTTTTTTACAAAACTCATCGGCACATGCCCTTTTCTAAACCCGGGAATATTAGCTTTTTGGCGATAATTGGTCAATACTTTTTCAACTTTTTCTTGATAATCGGCCGCGGTAATTTCAATCTTTACAATGGCATTTAAGGCGTCGATATTTTGTTTTGATACATTCATAATGGTAAGTTCTTTCCTTTTAAAAAATCAGTGCGCAAAATTAGTATTTTTTAAGCATCTTACAAAGATTTAACCAGTTCTATTTGAGCGAATTTAATAGTTCCCTTTTTCTTTATCAGATAAAGCCGATTGAAATAGTGAAAATACAAGGCTAAATAAAAGGGCATTCCAAAATCCTGAAATGGAAAAACCATCTATTAACTTGCTGGCTAATAGCACCATAATGGCGTTAATAACAAATAGAAAGAGTCCGAGACTTAAAACCGTAACGGGTAAGGTGAGCAAAATTAAAAGTGGTTTTAAAAAGGTATTTAACAAGGCTAAAACCAGCGCCACTAATATAGCCGTTGCGTAATTAGAAATGGCTATTCCCGGTAAAATATTTGCGAGTAACACTACTAAAGCAGCCGAAATAAGTAATTTTAAAATGTATTTCATTTTTTTAATTTATTATGAATTTAAAAAATCGCTAACTTCTTTATAAAAATCTTCCGGATTATCGGCGTGAATCCAATGTCCTGAATTTTTAATTGTTACAATTTTAGCTTTTGAAAAATGGTTTTCAATTAGGGTTTCGTCGTCTTTGCTTATATAGCCTGAGTTTGCGCCTTTTAAAAACAAGCTTGCTTTTTCATAACTCGAAAAAGCGGGTAGTGGTTCAGAAACTTCGTTGTTATTTTCAGTTAAACTCTTTAAGTTAAAGCGAAAAGCCAGTTGCGTTTTGGTTTTCCAATACACATTTTTGAGTAGAAATTGCACAACACTTTCATCGTCAATATCAGTTTTTAAAATTTCGGCAATTTCACGGCGTGAGGTAATTTTGTTAAAATCGACTTTATTTAAGGCATTTAAAATAAAATCGTGATGCGGTGGATAGTATTTAGGCGAAATATCTACAACAATTAACTTGCTAACAAGTTCCGGAAAGCTTACTGCAAAAAGCATTGCCAATTTTCCACCCATTGAATGCCCGAGCAAGGCAATGGCTTCTAATTGATAGTGAATGATGTATTTATATAAATCTTCAACCATTAAATCATAATTAAAATCATCGCTGTGAAAACTGCGACCGTGATTGCGAAGGTCTAAAACATGAACTTCAAAGTTACTTGCAAAACGGGTTGCCATAGCTTTCCAGTTATCACCCATCCCAAAATAGCCATGCGCAATAATAAGCGCTTTGCCTTGACCGAAAATGGTTGAATTTAGCAACATAGATTAGCTTTGTAACTTATATAAATATTGATTGATAACATTTTGAAATCCAAAATACAAGGATTCAGAAATAAGTGCGTGTCCGATAGAAACTTCCAATAAATTGGGAATATTTTGAGCGAAAAACTGAATATTATCTAAGCTTAAATCGTGGCCGGCATTAATGCCCATCCCCAATTTTGTTGCCAATTTTGCACTTTCAATATAGGGATTTATGGCTTTTTTGTTGCCCAAAGCAAACTGACTTGCAAAAGCCTCAGTATATAATTCTATTCGGTCAGTGCCCGTTAAAGCGGCGGCTTCAATTAGTTTTAAATCGACATCCATAAACAGGGAAGTTCGTATGCCGTTTTGTTTAAATTCGGAGATAACTTCTTTTAAAAAACCGCTATTTTTAAGGGTATCCCAGCCGGCATTTGAAGTCAGCGCATCAATGGCATCGGGCACTAAAGTTACCTGTGATGGTTTGATACGGGTTACCAAATCAATAAATTTAGGAATTGGATTGCCTTCAATATTGTATTCGGTTATCAAAATTTTCGGCAACTCTAAAGCGTCTTTATAGGTAATATGGCGTTCGTCGGGTCTGGGATGAACTGTAATGCCTTGGGCACCATATTCTTGCAAATCTATTGCTACTTGCAATAAATTTGGGGTGTTGCCACCTCTAGAATTTCTTAAAGTAGCTATTTTGTTAATATTTACACTTAACTTTGTCATAAGTTTAACACGATTTTGAGATGGCTAAATTACTATTTTTATACTTTAGCTAAAGTAACAAATTATGGATTTAACAACTTATATCACAGCCGATTTAAAAGTTTTAAGCTTAACAGACAAGCTTAGCAGTGCTAAAGCGTTGTTTTTGGCTTGTTCTTTTTCGCATTTACCAGTTGTAAAAGACAGTCAATTAATAGGTTTAATAGCCAAAAACGACTTTCAAGACATTGAATTAAATGAAGATTTAATTGAAAAACACCTCGATTTAATTCAGCATTTTAGCACTTTAAACACCAATGTTTGGATTAATTTAATAAAATTATTTGCCACAAATCGCACTAATATTTTACCTGTAATTGATGATAAGCAGCGTTATTTAGGTTACTATGAATTAAATGATATTTTGCAACGCTTTTTAGAAACACCCTTTTTAAATGAAGGCGGCTATCTAATTATTGTTGAAAAAAATATTTTGGAATATAGTTTTAGTGAAATTTCTCAAATTGTAGAGGCTAATAATGCCAAAATTTTAGGTGCTTTTATTACCAAGCGAGTGGGCGATACGGTTCAAATAACACTAAAAATTTCCGACCACGACATTAGCAATACGCTGCAATCTTTTAGAAGGTATAACTACCACGTAATTGCCGGAAATATAGAAGATCAATATTTTGAACAACTTAAAGAGCGCTCAGAATATCTTCAAAAATACTTAAATATTTAACTATGAAGGTCGCCATTTATGGAACTTACGAGATTGAAAAATCAAAACTGCCTATTGAGGAACTTTTTGGTTATTTAATAAACAATCATTTTGAAATGGTAGTTGAACAGCGCTTTTTACAAGCCATTAACACAATGACTTCTATCACCAATAACTTTAAACAATTCAATGATTTTGAAGATTTAAACCAAAGTTTTGATGCGATGATTACCGTTGGAGGCGATGGCACTATTTTAAAGGCAATTACCTTTGTTCGTCATTTAAACATTCCCGTTTTAGGAATCAATACAGGGCGTTTGGGCTTTTTGGCAACAGTTCAAAAAACAGAAATTAAGCAGGCTATTGATGCCTTAATGCATCACAATTATAGTATTAATGAGCGAGAACTTTTGAAGGTTACTACAAATAACGCCGATTTTAACGTCTATAATTTTGCTTTAAACGAAGTTGCCATTAACCGAAAGGACTCCACCTCAATGATTGTTATCAATACCTATGTTGACGATGAATTTTTAACCTCTTATTGGGCCGATGGCATCATTGTAGCCACCCCAACGGGTTCTACGGGTTACTCATTAAGTTGTGGTGGACCAGTTATTACGCCGAGTGCTAAAAGTATGGTTATAACCCCAATTGCCCCTCATAATTTAAATGTGAGACCACTGGTAATTCCAATGGAATCAAAAATAAAACTTCAAATGTCGGGAAGAACAAATCAATTTTTGTTGTCGCTAGATTCTAGAATTTTTACCGTTGAAGAACATACCGAAATCTACATTCAAAAAGCTGATTTTAAAATAAATATGATTCAACTTAACAACCAAACTTTTTTAAAAACATTGCGCCAAAAATTACTTTGGGGCAGCGATACCAGAAATTAAACGCAAACAATATTTACCGCAATTTGATGTTTCAAAAACAAAGGTCAATCCTGATTAAAAGCAAATTGTTTGTTATATTTGCAACCTTATTTTTAATATGACTAAGAAGATCGCTTTTTGTGTAAGTATTTTTATAACAATTACTTTAAATGCACAAATCAATGAAATTGGACTCTTTGTGGGTGGTAGTAATTACATTGGTGATGTGGGAAGTACAGATTATATCAATCCAAAAGACTTAACACTTGCCGTTATTTATAAATGGAATATGAGTCCACAAGCTGCCATTCGCTATTCCTTTACCTATGCCAATTTTTCGGCTAATAACGCCCAAGCATCGACCAATGTTCTAAAAAACAATCCTTTTAATTTTAAAAATACTTATAACGAGTTTGCCGTAGGCATTGAATTTAATTTTTTTAAATACAATTTAAATCAGTTTAGATTTAGGCACACGCCCTATGTGTTTTTAAATATAGCGGCGTTTAGCTATAAAATTCCACCAAACAGTATTGCGGCAAATTTTAAGGATTTCACCAAATCTACGAGTATTTCATTTCCTTTTGGAGTAGGTTACAAAGTGAGATTGGCGCAACATTTAGGAATGACCGTCGAAACCCGATTTAATTATACCAATAAAGACAACCTTGAAGGCGACCAGTTGCCCATTGCAAATTTTAACAATCCTAATAATAAGGATTGGGTAGTAATTTCAGGTTTTAGTTTGGTATATGCCTTTGGCGAACGCACATGTTATTTTGATAATTTTTAGGCTATGAGCGATTTAACAGATATAACAAGTCAAAAGCTACCAAAACACGTTGCTATTATTATGGATGGCAACGGACGATGGGCAAAACAGCAGGGCAAACCACGTGTTTTTGGTCATAAAAATGGCGTAAAATCCGTTCAAGAAATTGTTGAGGCTGCCGCCGAAATAGGCATCAATACCCTAACACTTTATACCTTTTCTACTGAAAATTGGAACCGTCCAAAACAAGAGGTCGATGTGTTGATGGGACTTTTGGTGCGCTCCTTAAAAAAAGAACTCAAAACGCTCATTAAAAATAATATCAAACTCCAAACCATTGGAAAGATAGACCAATTGCCCGAAAAAGTGGTTGCCGAACTTAAAGAAGTCATCGAAAAAACTAAAAACAATACGCGCTTAACACTTAATTTGGCTTTAAATTATGGTGCTCGCGAAGAAATTGTTAACGCTATCAAAATTATTTCTAAAAAAGTTGTTAATAATGAATTATCCATTGCAGAAATTGATGAAAACATTATAAATAATCATTTATATACAGTTACTTTGCCCGATGTTGATTTTTTAATACGAACCAGTGGCGAAAAACGCATTAGCAATTTTTTATTATGGCAAATTGCTTATGCCGAATTTTATTTTACCGACGTGCTTTGGCCCGATTTTAGAAAAGAACATTTTTTCCAAGCCATTAAAGAATATCAACAACGAGAACGCCGATTTGGAAAAACCAGTGAACAAATTAAAACCAGTAATGACTAGAAAAACACTCGCTTTATTTTGCCTATTAATAGGATTAAATACTTTATTAGCAGCCCAAGAAACCCCAACCGTTATTATTCAAACGGATAGCATTACCAATAAAACTGCTACCATTAACTTAGCTTTAGGTCAGGTAAATGACAGCGTTCCGTTTGTCAAAAATTTGAGTTATACCATTGGAGGCATTTCTGTTAAAGGAAACCAAAAATTTAGTGAAGCAGCTATTTTAGTTTATACGGGATTAATTGTAGGTCAAAAAATTAAATTGCCAGGCGACAAATTGACTAGCGCCATTAAAAAACTGTGGAATTCAGATTTATTTAGCAATCTTGACGTTTATGTAACTGGTTTAGATGCTAAAGGAATTGTAAATATTGATTTTGTTGTTAAGGAACTTCCAAAGGCGAGTTCGGTAACTTATAAAGGCGTAAAAAAATCGAAAGGTGAAGATTTACGCGATGACACCAAGCTCATGCCAGGCGCTATGCTCACCGAAAACTTAATTACCACCTCTAAAAATTATATCGAAAAAAAATATCGAGAAAAAGGTTATTTAAATGCCAAAGTTGTAATTCTTACCAAACCAGATTCAACAAAAGCAGACCAAGAAAAAGTTTTAGTCAACATAGATAAAGGCACAAAAATTAAAATTAAAAATGTCCGTTTTCACGGAAATAAAGCCTTTAGCACAAACCATCTTAGAAAATTACTTAAAAAAACCAAACAAAAAAATCCGCTTCACATTTTCTCACCTTCAAAATATATACAAGAAAAATATAGTACAGATTTAGAGAATATTGTGAGTACATATAGCGAAAAAGGCTATCGAGATGCGCAAATTATTAAAGATTCCATTTCGTGGAATAAAGACAATACCATAAATTTAGATATTACCCTAACCGAAGGCAATCGCTATTACTTTGGCGACATTAGGTTTTTGGGAAACACCGTTTATACCGATGACCAATTAAGGGGTTTTTTAAAGCTAAACAAGGGCATGGTTTATAACGGCACTTTATTAAAAAAACGTATTAGTGGCGATGGCAAACCCGATTCGGAAGATTTATCATCAGTATATTTAAACAATGGTTATTTATTTTCTAATGTAACCCCTGTTGAAACCAGAGTTACAAAAGACAGTATTGATATTGAAGTTAGAATTAGAGAAGACAAACCCGCCTATATTAAAAAAGTTACCGTTGTTGGCAACGATCGCACCAATGATCACGTAATTTTTAGAGACATTCGCACCTTGCCTGGAAATCTATTCAGCAAGCAAGATATCATTAGAACCATTCGCGAAATAGGTCAACTAGGCTTTTTTGATGCCGAAAAAATCAATCCCGATGTTCAACCAAATTATATTGATAAAACCGTTGATATAGAATATAGTGTGGCCGAAAAAGGCTCAAGCCAAATAGAATTACAAGGAGGTTTTGGCGGAAACACGTTTATTGGAACCTTGGGTTTGTCATTCAATAACTTCTCAATTAAAAACTTATTCAACAAAAAGGAATACCGTCCTTTGCCTATGGGTGATGGGCAATCGCTATCATTGCGTTTACAAACCAGTCGCTTTTTTAACACCTATAGTTTTTCATTTACCGAACCTTGGTTAGGCGGAAAATCACCTAAATCTTTAAGCTTTTCGGTTTTTAGCTCTAGTCAGTTTAGAGCCGATTTCACCTCAAATCGTGTAAACAAAGACCAAAAATTACAAATTACTGGTGCAACGGTAGGCTTAGGTCAACGCTTAAAATGGCCAGATGACTTTTTTCAATTGTCAACGTCAATTAGCTTTCAACAATTTAAATTAAATAATTTCCCCGTTTCAACCTTCAATTTTAGCAATGGAACTTCCAATAACTTGGCATTAGGAATTAACTTTGGCAGAAATAATACCCGAATAAATCCCGTTTTTCCTACCGGAGGTTCCGATTTTAACCTTGGGTTTAAATTTACTTTACCTTATTCATCATTCAATAAAAAAGACTATACCAATGCTACTCAAGAAGAAAAGTTAAGATGGTTAGAATATTATAAAGCAGCCTTTAAAGCAAAATGGTATAGCAGTTTAGCAGGATCAGCCGACCATCAATTTGTGTTGATGTCTAATGTTGAATTTGGATTTTTAGGAGCATATAACCACACCATTGGCGACTCTCCTTTTGAACGTTTTTATGTTGGTGGCGATGGTTTAGCTTCCGGTCAATTTGACGGTAGAGAAACCGTTGGATTGCGTGGCTATCCCAACTCAAGCTTGTCAACTAGCTTTGGAGGAACCGTTTATAATAAGTTTAGCTTTGAATTAAGATATCCTTTAACCCTTAAACCTTCTGCATCTATTTATGGATTAACCTTTTTAGAAGGCGGTAACTCTTATGACGGATTTATAAATTACAATCCATTCGAACTAAAGCGTTCTTACGGTTTTGGAATTAGAATATTTATGCCCGCCTTTGGTTTATTAGGCATAGATTTTGGTAATGGTTTAGATAATATCCCAGGTACTAATATAAAATCGGGATGGCAAACTCACTTTATTATTGGTCAACAGTTTTAAAAAAATGATATCTTTGTATTCAAATTACCAAAATATTTGCAGCGCTTAAGTTTGATAATACCTTAAAAATGTTTAAAAAATATTTGCTTTTAGTAGTTTTAGCCTTGAGCTTTCAAGCGATTTTTTCGCAAAAAGCCCAGCGTATTGCTTATATTGACATGGCATTTATTTTAGAAAAAATTCCAGAATACCAACAAGCCCAAGATCAATTAAACACTAAAATAATTTCTTGGCAACGTCGCTTAGACCGAGAAAAAGAGGATATTGAAGCACTTAAAAAAGATTTTAGTAATGAAAAAGCACTCCTAACCGATGAGCTTATTCAAGAACGTGAAGATGATATTTACTTTAAAGATCAAGAATACAATCAACTACAAGACGCCTATTTTGGACCAAAAGGCGACTTATATTTATATAGAAAACTATTAGTTCAGCCAATTCAAGATAAGGTTTATAACGCCATACAAGAAATTGCTGTTAAAAAAAATTATGATTTTGTTTTAGATAACAGTAGCGATTTAATTATACTATACACCAATAAAGCTTTCGATATTAGCGATTTAGTAGTAAATAGTATTAATAAAGTAGAAAAACAAGAGGCTATTAAAGCCAAAAGAGATAAATTTACAAACAAGAAAAAGCAAGTTGTTGCTAAACCCGTTGTTATAAAAACAAAAAAGGAAGCCGTTTTAAAACCTAATTTAGCACCTGCTAAAATGGATAATACCGTTGCAACCGACACCATTTTTGCCGATACAACGGAAGACCAAATAGATACCGTTGGCGTTGTTTTAAATCAAATAAATCAGCCAAAAGATTCTATCTTGGTCAACACTAAAGTTGATGAAACACCTTTGATTAAAGATACACCATCAGATGAAGTGCTAAAACGGATTAATGCACGAAACGAAAAACGAGAACTCTTATTAGAAAAAATTAGACTCATTAACGAAGCTAAAGAAAAGAAGAAAGAAGAAGATCGCAAAGATGCCCTAGCTAAAAGAGATGCTAAATTAAAAGAAATTGACAAAAACAAGCAAGCATTAATCCGTAAAAACGATTCGATAAATAAAGCAAAAAAGAACAATTAAATTAAACTAAGGATAAACAAAATTAATATTAACAATTATTTAGAAAAACAATGAAACACATTAAATTACTATTATTAGCAACCGTATTATTATTGAGTTTTGGTGCATCTGCCCAAGTAAAATTAGGTCACATTAACAGCGACGATTTAATTGCTGCGATGCCCGAAACCAAAGCGATGCAAGATGAATTGAAAAAATTAGGTACAACTTATGATACCGAATATAAAATTCAAGCCAATGCATTGCAAGCAAAGTATTTAAAATACGGTAAAGAACAAGAAACCAAAACGGAAGAAGAAAATGCACTCCGTCAAAAAGAAGTTCAAGATTTGCAACAAAAATTGCAAACCTATGCACAAACTGCCGATAAAGAATTGCAACAAAAACAAATGGATTTGTTAAAACCAATCCTTGAAAAAGCTCAAAAGGCCATTCAAGATGTGGCTAAAGCAAAAGGTATTAAATATGTTTTTGATGCTGCTCCAGGTAAAGGACTTTTGGTTTTTGATGGCGAAGATTTATTAGCAATAAATAAAGCAAAAAAGAACAATTAAATTAAACTAAGGATAAACAAAATTAATATTAACAATTATTTAGAAAAACAATGAAACACATTAAATTACTATTATTAGCAACCGTATTATTATTGAGTTTTGGTGCATCTGCCCAAGTAAAATTAGGTCACATTAACAGCGACGATTTAATTGCTGCGATGCCCGAAACCAAAGCGATGCAAGATGAATTGAAAAAATTAGGTACAACTTATGATACCGAATATAAAATTCAAGCCAATGCATTGCAAGCAAAGTATTTAAAATACGGTAAAGAACAAGAAACCAAAACGGAAGAAGAAAATGCACTCCGTCAAAAAGAAGTTCAAGATTTGCAACAAAAATTGCAAACCTATGCACAAACTGCCGATAAAGAATTGCAACAAAAACAAATGGATTTGTTAAAACCAATCCTTGAAAAAGCTCAAAAGGCCATTCAAGATGTGGCTAAAGCAAAAGGTATTAAATATGTTTTTGATGCTGCTCCAGGTAAAGGACTTTTGGTTTTTGATGGCGAAGATTTATTAGCAGCCGTTAAAGCAAAATTAGGTATCAAATAAAATTTTATTAAAGATAAAAGTATTAATTAATCCCGCTTTTGGCGGGATTTTTTATTTTTGTAGTTTATGAATAGAAACAATCCCATAGGTATTTTTGATTCCGGCATTGGTGGCACGTCAATTTGGACGGCCATAAACAATTACTTGCCAAACGAAAACACCATTTATCTAGCCGATTCTAAAAATGCTCCCTATGGTGAAAAATCAAAACAAGAAATCATTGATTTTAGCATTAAAAACACTGTATTTTTAATGGAAAGAAACTGCAAAGCAATTGTAGTTGCTTGCAATACAGCAACTACAAATGCGATAAGCGTTTTGCGAACTCAATTTCCACAAATCCCATTTATTGGTATTGAACCCGCCATAAAGCCAGCTGCCATAAAAACATTAACCAAAAATATTGGCATTTTAGCCACCCGCGGAACCTTATCGAGTGATTTGTTTTGCAAAACTTCGGGCAGCATTTCCAAAGATATTCATATTCATGTGCAAAATGGTGAGGGCTTAGTGAGCCTTATAGAATCGGGTAGATTAAACTCACCCGAAACACTTACCCTCCTTAAAAAGTATTTGAGTCCGATGATGGCTCAAAATATTGATTGTTTGGTTTTGGGATGCACGCATTATCCCTATTTAATTCCTCAAATAAAATTAATTGTAGGTGAAAAAGTTACCTTAATCGATTCCGGATTTGCCGTTGCAAAACAATTGGAACGCATTTTAATAGCTCATAATTTATTAAATAATAATGCATTAATTGCAAGTCATCAATTTTATTGTAACGCTGATATCAAGGTTTTAAAAACAATTCTAAAAGAAGTTAAAGATGCTAAAATTGACTTTTTCAATTTTTAATCTTCACGATACCAAGAAGCGTATTTAATGTAATTATCGGCGATGCGTTCAATTTCACCTGTAATTAAATTTTGATCGAGTGGCTTTATTTTTTTTGCCGGAATGCCCGCATAAAGATAACCCGATTCTAAAGTTGAATATTGTGTTACAACCGCTCCCGCAGCCACTATTACATTACTTTCAACCACACAACCGTCCATTACAATAGCGCCCATACCAATGAGAACATTGTCATGAATTTGGCAACCGTGAATCATGGCATTATGACCAATTGAAACATTATTTCCAATTTTGGTTGGATGTTTTTGGTAGGTACAATGAATAATTGCGCCATCTTGAATATTAACTTTATTGCCAATTTTAATATAGTTAACATCGCCACGCACCACAGCATTAAACCACACACTGCAAAAATCACCCATAACCACATCGCCTATAAGCGTTGCATTTTCCGAAAAATAACAAGCGTTTCCATATTGCGGTGTTTTGCCTAAAACAGCTTTTATAAGCATGACGGGTTAATATAAATAATTGATATTAGGACAAGCGGCGGCTCTTGGTGTTCTACACCAAAGATTGATGCCAACTGTAAATTGATGATAGCCACCATTATCAAAAACAATATTGCCAATTTGTTGGGTATAAGTATATGATACCATATAAGGACCAAAATTTAATCCAACGATAGGGGTATATTGTTGAAAAGTTTGAATGGCATTTTTATCAAAGCTTTTGCGATAAGATAAAGCAACCCAAAGCAAATTGTCACCTTCTAATTTTTTATAGGCTTTAAAGTTAAAATCCATAAAGCTTTCTTTAGTTTTTTCAATAAATTGATATAAAACTGAGGGTTCTAATTGCCAAGACTTATCTTGAAAGAAATAATAGCCCACAGAGCCTATATAGCGCCTAATATTAAAGGATTCAAAATCTGGATTTAGCAAGGTTCTATCGCTTAAAAGGATATTTTTAGCAGTAAAATAAGATGACAAACCCTTGTAATGATAAGCCATACCAAAGTTGGCGTTAAAATAATTTGAATTTCGAATGATACCAGAAATTACAGGGTCATCGGTATTAAAAGTACGTTCGTCAATTGAA
>PFPU01000181.1 GCA_002793215.1 Flavobacteriales bacterium CG_4_10_14_0_2_um_filter_35_18 | reverse complement strand
GAAGTGAGTTGTCCGAAAAAATCGGACAACTGAAAATGCAATCAGCTGATGGTAAATTTTACCTAACCGATGTAGCCGATACCGAACAGCTTTTCCGTCTTATACAATCTATACCTTCTCCCAAAGCAGAGCCTTTTAAACTCTGGCTGGCGCAGGTTGCGAGCGAACGATTGGACGAAATGCAAGACCCGGAGCTTAGTATTGACAGAGCTTTAGAGCAGTATTTAAAATTAGGTTATTCTGAAAACTGGATTAACCAACGGCTAAAAAGTATTGAAATACGCAAAGAGCTCACAGATGAATGGAAAAACCGTGGTTTAAAAGAAGGACAGCAGTTTGCAACGCTTACCGATATTATCACCAAAGCGTGGGCAGGTAAAACTACCAAAGAATACAAGGTTTTTAAAGGTTTGAAAAAAGAAAACCTGCGAGACAATATGACCAATACCGAGTTGATATTGAATATGCTTGCCGAAGCTTCAACCAAAGATATTTCACAGTCAGCAAACCCAAAAGGTTTTGAAGAAAGTAAAAAAGTAGCTCAACAAGGTGGCAATGTAGCCAAGGTAGCACTCAAAGAATTAGAATCTAAAACAGGAAAAAAGGTGGTCAGTCCACTCAATACAAAATCGGTTTTGGGTATTGATAAATCAAATGAAAAGAAAAAAGAGTAGAAATTTTTTAAGTATCCTGGATATCCTAAAATCCTCTAAATCCTGATTAAGATGAGTAAAAAAGAATTTTTTCCACCCCGACCATCCACCAATCCTTTAGTAATAGAAATAAAGGATTTAATTGCCCAAAGCCGTGAGCAAGTGGCAGTGGCAGTCAATTCAGCTATTACAATGCTTTATTGGCAAATAGGAAAACGCATAAATGAAGAAATTGAAGGCAAAAATCGCACAGAAATATATGGTAAAGAGATTGTCGCTACACTGTGGCGACAATTAAGCGAAGAATACGGTTCTGCATTTTCAGAAAAAAATCTTCGTAGAATGATGCAATTTGCAAAAGTTTTTCCAGAAAGCTCAATTGTCGTATCACTAATGCAACAATTGAGCTGGTCGCATATAAAGATTTTAATTCCTATTGAAAATCAACTTAAACGTGAGTTTTACATTGAAATGTGCAAACTCGAAAAATGGAGTGTGCGGACTTTTCAGGAACGAATCAACACCATGCTCTATGAACGCACTGCCATTAGTAAAAAGCCCGAACTTACAATACAAAACGAATTGGAATTGCTCAAAAACAATCAGCAAATTTCGCCCGATTTAATTTTTAGAGACCCTTATTTTCTTGATTTTTTAGGATTAAAAGACACCTACTCCGAAAAGGATTTAGAAGACAGTATTTTGGTGGAACTTCAAAAATTCATTATTGAATTAGGTTCTGATTTTGCATTTATGGCAAGGCAAAAACGAATAAGTATTGATAATGAAGATTATTATTTGGATTTGCTTTTTTACCACAGACGACTAAAATGTTTGGTTGCCATTGAGTTGAAACTCGGCAAATTTGAAGCGGCTCACAAAGGGCAAATGGAATTATATTTGAGATGGTTAGAAAAATTTGAAAGTGTAGAAGGAGAAAACCCACCAATTGGTTTGATTTTATGCGCCACAAAAAATCAGGAACACGTTGAATTGCTGCAATTAGAAAGCAGCAACATCAAGGTAGCTGAATACTTAACTAAACTGCCCGATTTAAAATTGATAAAACAGAAACTACATCAGGCGTTAGAAATAGCAAAAAATAGAATCAATGAAGACGAAAATCCTACCAATCCTAAAATCCTGTAAATCCTGATTCTGACGATGAAAAAAGAATTCTTCCCACCCCGTCCAGCTTCAAATCCCACCATTTATGCTTATGAATTGGTTGAAATTGCTACGCATAAGGGTTTGCTCAAAATAGGCTTCACCGACCGTGATGCACAAACCCGAATTAAAGAACAATTAGGCACGGCTGCCATTCGGTATAAAATTGTATTTGAAGAATCGGCAATGAAACGGGACGGCAGTTCTTTTACCGACCACGATATACACCGCCATTTGCGTAAACAAGGGTTTGCCAATCCCGAAGGTGAATGGTTCAAATGTTCATTAAACGATTTACGCAAATCCATATGGGAAATAAAAACAGGCGAGAAAACAGAAGAAAATCGTGTCCTTACTTTCGGTATGCGACCTGAACAGGAAGAAGCCGTAAATAAAACGATTGCCTATTTCAAGCGTTTTAAAAAAGAAAACAAAGATAAAGACCCACACTTTTTATGGAATGCCAAAATGCGATTTGGTAAAACATTTGCCAGTTACCAATTAGCAAAAAAAATGGGTTGGAAAAAAGTATTGGTGCTAACCTTCAAACCAGCCGTTGAAGATGCTTGGAAAGAAGATTTACTATCGCACGTTGATTTTGAAGGTTGGCAATTCATTTCTAAACACACAGATGAATTATCAGATAAAGCTATTGAAAAGGCGGTTGAACAAAGTAAAAAGCAACCTTTGGTTTGCTTTGGTTCGTTTCAAGATTATTTAGGAATTAATAAAAATACGAGTGGTATCAAATCTAAAAATGAATGGGTACACGCTACCGTATGGGATTGTATCATTTTTGACGAATACCATTTTGGAGCTTGGCGAGAAAACGCCAAAGATTTATTTGGCAAAGACTTGGAAGCCGAGAAGGAGATTGAAGAATTTAAGAAAATAGAAAAAGAAGGCATTGCCGAAGAAGATAAAGCGGAACACTTAGAGAAAATTATCCCAATCAGCACCAATCATTATTTGTATTTATCGGGCACACCGTTTCGGGCAATTAGTTCAGGCGAATTTATTGAAGAACAAATTTTCAACTGGACGTATTCTGACGAACAAAGGGAAAAAGAAAATTGGGACTATTCAAAAGGCTTAAATCCTTATGCAGCATTGCCACGAATGGTAATGCTAACTTATCAATTACCCAATTCTATTCGCAAAATTGCAAAGCAGGGTGAGTTTGACAGTTTTGATTTGAATATATTCTTTTCAGCAGAAGGAGAAGGACGAAAAGCACGTTTCAAATATGAAGATGAAGTACAAAAATGGTTGGACTTAATTCGGGGTTCGTTCAGCGAAACCACCGTTGACCATTTGAAAATGGGGGCAAAAAAACCGCCATTGCCCTTTTCACACGCCCCATTGCTCAATGTGTTAAATCATACGTTTTGGTTTTTGCCCACCGTTGCTGCCTGTAACGCAATGGCACTATTGCTTGAAAAAAGACAGAATGTTTTTTATAAAGACTACAAAGTTGTTGTTGCCGCAGGAACGC
>PFPU01000068.1 GCA_002793215.1 Flavobacteriales bacterium CG_4_10_14_0_2_um_filter_35_18 | reverse complement strand
TTGGCCGTCTTTATCTAAATACATGTCTCTGGTAGCGGCTTGAGGTGCTTTTTCGCGATAATCTAGTGCGCCGGTTTGGCCATCTTTGGTTCTAAAAACCATAAAACCGCCACCACCAATATTTCCTGCAAAAGGAAAAGAAACCGCTAAGGCTAAATCGGTTGCAATCATTGCGTCAAAGGCATTGCCACCTTGTTTCATAATTTCAACGCCAATTTCGGCAGCTTCGGGTCGGGCGCAAACAACCATGGCTTTATCGGCTAAAAGCCCTCTTTTTATAGGATTTGCTGCTGTTTTTATAGTTGATTTACACTGTGAAAATAGTATTAAAATAACTAAAAATGGCACTAATTTTTTCATATTATTTTACATTAAATTGTTCAATTTTTTCCGCCGAAAAGGTAATCAAATTTTTAAAAAAAGCCCTAAAATCAGATTCAAAATCATTGTAATATAATTTTAAATCGGCTATTGCCAAATGCATGTGCGATTGCAAATGTGTGCGGTGGTTCATGCCTATCAAGGTCTGCTCAATTCCGGCGAGTTGTGCATAATTTAACAGCCAATTTTGATTGATTAAATAAGGCATTATTTTGAGTACTTTTAAAGGCAAAAGGTCTTGGTTTTTATTTAACAGTGTATAAAAATCAGCTGAAAAAGTAGAGAGGCTTTGCGCGTGATAATCGGCCCAGTTTTTTGCTAAAAAATGATCGTAAAAAATATCTATAATGATGCCATTATACAATCCATAGCGTTCATTTAAACGGTGTTTGCTTTGTTTTACAATCGGATGTGCATCGGTAAACGTGTCAATTTGACGGTGCAAAAAGATGCCTTGCTGAATGGCTAATGGCAAATGTTTATACTGGTTGCCAATGATAAAATCGGCTATAAAATTACCAATTTGTAGCGCTGGCTGGTTGTTTGACAAATAGATATGAGCCAAAATATTCATCAGGTGAAGGTAAAAAATAATCCGCTATAAAAGCGGATTAAAATTTTAAAAAAATAGGTTTTTAGTTATTGAGCATCACCGGCATCACTAACATGGTAATGGTTTCGCCCTCATCTAAATCGTCGAGTGGCGTTAAAATACCGGCTCTATTTGGCAATGACATTTCAACCATCACGTTTTCAGAATTTAAATTGCTCAGCATTTCAATCAAAAAGCGTGAGTTAAAACCAATTTGCATATCATTACCTTCATAACTGCACATCAAACGCTCGTCGGCTCTATTTGAATAATCTACATCCTCGGCCGAAATATTTAATTCAGTTCCTGCCATTTTTAACCTGATTTGGTGGGTAGATTTGCTTGCGAAAATTGAAACCCTGCGAACGGAATTTAAAAATGCGGTACGGTCTAAGGTTAATTTATTTGGATTTTCTTTTGGGATAACGGCATCATAATTAGGGTATTTTCCGTCAATTAAGCGGCAAACTAGGGTGATGTTGTTAAAACTAAATTTGGCGTTAGACTCATTATATTCAACCAAAACCTCGTCTTGATCAAAACTCGAAAGGATATTTTTTAAGATGTTTAACGGTTTTTTAGGCATGATGAACTCGGCCGTTTCATTGGCAGATAAATCGGTGCGTTCATATTTTACTAATTTATGTGCATCAGTTGCCACAAAGATTAAACCCTCGGGGCTAAATTGAAAAAATACGCCACTCATAACGGGGCGCAAATCATCGTTACCGGTTGCAAAAATAGTTTTATTAATAGCGGTGGCTAAAATGCCGCCGGCAATAATTAGAGAGCTTGGAGCGTCTAAAACACGCGCTTTGGGAAATTCATCTCCATCGGCAAAAGCCAACGCATATTTGCCACTTTCTGAACTAATTTCAATGGTATTATTATCGCTAACAACAAAAGTAAGTGGTTGCTCTGGAAAGGTTTTTAAGGTGTCAAGCAACAATTTAGCCGATATGGCAATTGTTCCATTTTCGTCGGCATCAACTTTAAGTGAAGCACTCATGGTTGTTTCTAAATCGGAAGCCGAAATTTTTAGGGAATTATCGTTAATTTCAAATAAAAAATTATCTAAAATTGGCAAGGTATTGTTGCTGTTAATAACGCCACTCAATAGTTGCAGCTGCTTAAAAAGTTGTGAACTCGATATGATGAATTTCATTTATAAAAAATGTTAAATTAGTGAAGACAAATATATCATAATAAATACTAAGGCGCAAAAATAAGCCAAAAGAAAAATCAAAATTAGTTAAGCTTTTGTTAAGTTTAAACCCAAATAGTTTATCAAAACTTTAAATTTATAGATTTGTTTCAACTACTAATTTTAACTTTAAGGATGAAAATACGTCTTATTTTATTTTTTTATGCCTTTTTAACACCCTTCGTTTTCTTCGCGCAAATCCCCGTAAAGCCAAGTGCTACCGATATTCATAGTGCCTTAAAAAAACTCAATTTTTTAGGATCAGTGCTTTATGTTGCCGCCCATCCCGATGATGAAAACACGCGGTTGATAAGTTATTTTTCAAATGAAATTCACGCCAATACTGCCTATTTATCGATGACACGCGGTGATGGTGGTCAAAATTTAATTGGAAAAGAATTGCGCGACCACCTTGGAATTATTAGAACACAAGAATTGTTAGCTGCGCGAAGAATTGATGGCGCACAACAATACTTTACCCGTGCAAATGATTTCGGTTTTTCTAAAAATCCGGAAGAAACTTTTGAAATTTGGAATAAACAGGCAATATTAAGTGATGTGGTTTGGATGTTTCGAAAATTTCAACCCGATGTTATCATAAATCGCTTTAATGCGGCTTCTGCCGGAAAAACACACGGACATCACACCGCCTCGGCTATTTTAGCCAGTGAAGCATTTGCTTTGGCGGCCGACAAAAATGCTTTTCCCGAACAATTAAAATTTGTTAAACCTTGGCATGCAAAAAGGCAATTTTTTAATACTTCGTGGTTTTTTTATGGCAGCATCGAAAAATTTGAGCAAGCCGATAAAACCAATTTATATGCTTTAGATGCAGGCGTTTTTTATCCTTTAAAAGGAAAATCGAATAGTGAATTGGCAGCCGAAGCGCGAACCGAACACAAGTCGCAAGGTTTCGGTTCTACCGAAGAACGTGGGTCGTCAATAGAATATTTAGAATACCTTCAAGGTGAAAAACCTATAAATAAAGCGGATATTTTTAGTGGTATTAATACAACTTGGTCGCGATTAGAAGGCGGCAAACCTATCGGCCTTTTGGTTACTGCCATTGAAAAAGCCTATAATTTTGAGCATCCCGAAATGAGTATTTCAAAACTTATTGAAGTTTATAAATTAATTGACAATCTGCCTGAGAGTTACTGGAAAAGCACCAAGCTTATTGAAACCTCAAATTTAATTCAAGCCTGTGCAGGTCTCTATTTTGAAGCGATTGCCTCCGATTTTTACGCCGCGCCAAATGCCAAAATCACATTGAATATTGAAGCGATTAACCGCAGTAATACTGAAATTATTTTAAAATCTATAGGCATAAAAGGCCAGCAAGTTTTTCAAAACCCCAATCAAAATCTAAGCTTTAACAAAGTCTTTAAGTTTAAAGAAAATTATACCATTCCCGCTCAAGCGGAGGTGAGCAATGCCTATTGGTTGAATAAAAAAAGTGACATTGGTTTGTTTGAAGTTTCTCATAATGAATTTATCGGTTTACCCGAAACGCCACCAACTTTAGTGGCGCAATTTATAGTAAGCATTCAGGGCTTTAATTTAGCTTTAGCGCTTCCTGTGGTGTATAAAAAAACCGATCCTGTTAGGGGCGAAATTTACCGTCGTTTTGATGTTGCACCACCCGTTTTTAGTCAGGTTTTAGAGAATGTAACCATTTTTTCGGATGACAAACCTAAAAATATAAAAGTCCTTGTAAAGGCTGGTGTTGATGATTTATCGGGTGATTTAACTTTAAATCTCGACGCGCATTGGCAGCTTATTCCGTCATCTATTCCCTTTAATATCAAAAATAAGAATGACGTACAAGAATTTGTGTTTCAAGTGATACCGCCAAAAAACGAGTTAGTTGCCGAGGTACATTCGGCGGTAACTTTAAGCAATGGCTTAACTTATCAAAATGGCTATCAAGAAATTGATTACAATCACTTGCCACCACAACTAATCACAAGTCCGATTGTGGTAAAATTTGTGCGTTTACCCATCTCCCGAAAAGGGCAAAATATCGCTTATATTATGGGCGCTGGTGATGAAGTGCCTACAAGTTTAATACAAGTGGGTTACAGTGTGGCGGTTTTAAATGAAGAGGCTATTAACGCCGAAAACTTAAAAAAGTTTGATGCTGTTATTTTGGGTGTACGGGCTTATAATACTGAAGATTATTTAAAATTCAAGCAACCAATTCTATTTGATTATGTAGCAAATGGCGGAACAATCATAGTGCAATACAACACCAATTCCAGACTAAAAGTTACTCAAATTGCCCCTTATCAATTGCATTTATCGCAAAATAGGGTAACGCTTGAAAGCGCTAAAGTGAACCTGTTAAATACGAATCATGAGGTGCTAAATGCGCCAAATAAAATTACCGAAGCCGATTTTGATGGTTGGGTGCAAGAGCGTGGGTTATATTTTCCCGACGTTTGGGATGCGCATTTTGAAACAATTTTAGGGATGAATGACCCTGGTGAACCCGAAATCAAAAGCAGTTTGCTTGTGGCAAAATATCAAAAAGGCTATTTTATTTATACGGGATTATCTTTTTTTAGAGAACTCCCGGCAGGTGTTCCGGGTGCTTTTAAATTGTTTGTTAATTTAATTTCTATCGGTAAAAACAACAAATAATAAACTCTTAATTAAGCGTAAAATGGGTGAAAGTAAACCTCATAATTTTAAATCGTGGTATGTTTGGATAATTATAGCTAACCTGTTTTACATTTTGGTGTTTTATTTACTGATGCGTTATTTCCAATAAATTATGCAAACTTTAGACTGGGTTATCCTAATTTCAACGCTCTTATTTATTGTAATTTACGGTTCGTTTAAAACGAGCGGTAGCAAAAATGTGGATGAATATGTGCGGGGTGGCAATAACGATAAATGGTGGACCATAGGCTTATCGGTTATGGCAACACAAGCCAGCGCCATCACTTTTTTATCAACACCAGGTCAAGCTTTTCATAGCGGGATGGGTTTTGTTCAGTTTTATTTTGGTTTGCCCATTGCCATGATTATCATTTGCATCGTTTTTATTCCGCTTTACAGCCGCTTAAAAGTCTATACCGCCTATGAATTTTTAGAATCGCGGTTCGACTTAAAAACGCGTAGTTTGGCGGCAATTTTATTTTTAATTCAGCGTGGCTTATCAGCCGGCATTACCATTTTTGCACCAGCCATAATTTTATCAGCCGTTTTGGGATGGAATTTACTCCTCTTAAACATAAGCATCGGCACTTTGGTTATTATTTATACCGTTACCGGAGGATGCAATGCCGTTAGCGTAACTCAAAAACATCAAATGGCAGTCATTTTTGCTGGAATGTTTGCAAGCTTTTTTATTATACTTAGTTATTTGCCCGATGATATCAATTTTATAAAAGCACTAAAAATTGCAGGTGCTAGTGGCAAGATGAACATTTTAGATTTTTCATTCGATTTGAATAACCGCTACACCGTGTGGACGGGTATTTTAGGTGGCACTTTTTTAATGTTGTCCTATTTTGGAACCGACCAAAGTCAGGTGCAACGCTATCTATCGGGAAAAACGGTTAAAGAAAGTCAACTGGGACTTTTGTTTAATGGCTTGTTAAAAATACCGATGCAGTTTTTTATTTTGTTGGTTGGTGTGATGGTTTTTGTTTTTTACCAATTTAACCATACCCCCTTAAATTTTAATCCGGCAGCGACCAACGCAGTTTATCATTCCGCTTTTGCCAATGAGTATAAGGCTTTAGAAAAGAATCACTTAAAAAATGAAGCAGACTTAAAAACTTTACAATTGCAATTAGTAAACGCATCTGATAATACACCTATTAAACAACAAATCAACGCGCTTAATAAAAAGGAAGTCGCCAATCGCGAAAACGCCAAAGTTATTATCGCTAAAGCAGATAAAACAATAGAAACCAATGATAAAGATTATGTGTTTTTGCATTTTATTTTGAATAACTTACCGAGAGGTTTAATTGGCTTGTTGCTGGCGGTAATTTTATCGGCAGCAATGTCTTCTACATCATCCGAAATCAGCGCGTTGGGCGCTACAACGGCGCTTGATTTATACAAGCGAAATGTTAAAACTAAAAAGAGCGATAAACATTATGTTAATGCCACAAAGTGGTTTACCGTAGGTTGGGGAATTATGGCAATTTTAGTTGCAACCATAGCTAACTTATTTGACAATTTAATACAGCTTGTCAATATCATTGGCTCTATATTTTATGGCAATGTGTTGGGCATCTTTTTATTGGCATTTTTTATAAAAATGGTCAAGGGAAACGCAGTATTTTTAGCCGCTATCATAACCCAAGTACTTATCATTTTTGTCTATTATCTAGATGTGTTACCTTATTTATGGCTGAATTTATTGGGTTGTGCTTTGGTGATGTTGCTAGCCTTAGGTTTTGAAAGTATGACGCCAAAAAAACCGCAATTGACCATTTAGATTAAGTTACCTACAAGGTTTTTGAAACCTTGCAGGTTTGGTATTTTATCTGGAAGGTTTTTTTAACCTTACAGTCCATTTAATTTGAAGATAACTAAGGCTTAACTTGCTTGTTTATTTGCGGTTATTAAACCAAAAGGGCACATCAGCTGATCATATTTATATCCAAAGCTCAAGATTATTACAAAAAATCTTGAAGGATTCTAAAAATCTTAAAATTTATAAACGATGGCGTTGATGTTCATTCCAGCGCCAACCGAAGCCAATACAACAATATCGCCTTTATTGATGTGTTGGTTTTCTATTTTATTTTTTAATACCAAATCTAACAGCGTTGGAACGGTAGCCACCGAACTATTTCCCAGTTTATGAATACTCATAGGCATAATATTTTCGGGTGTTGGTGTTTTATAGAGTTTAAAAAAGCGTTTGATAATGGCTTCATCCATTTTTTCATTGGCTTGATGCATAAATACTTTTTTGACGCTATGAATGTCAACGCCATTTTTATCGAGCGCCGCTTTCATGGCATCGGGCACATGATTTAAGGCATATTCGTATATTTTACGGCCAAACATTTTAATATAGCGTATGTTTGGGTCGCCATTGGGGAAATTGGTTTTTCCTAAAAATAAATAACCGGCTTCTTCTAAGGTATGCGACATGGCCGAAAAACCTAAGATGCCTGTTTTTTCTTCTCCTTCTTGAGCTTCTAAAATGGCCGCACCTGCGCCATCCGAATAAATCATAGAATCGCGGTCGTGCATATCTAAAATACGCGACAAGGTTTCTGAACCTATTACCAAACAGCGTTTCGCTTCACCGGCTTTTATAAATAAATGGGCCTGTATCATGGCTTGAATCCATCCGGGACAACCAAAAATGATGTCATAGGCAACACAATTTGGGTTCGCTATTTTAAGGTGGTGTTTAACCCTTGCGGCTAAACTTGGAATAATATCCGTTTGGATGGTTCCTTTTTTAATATCGCCAAAATTTTGCGCAAAGATAATATAATCAAGGGTTTCGGGGTCAATTTTAGCATCGGCAATGGCACGCTCGGCGGCGATGGTTGCAATATCACAAGAATTTAAATCATCGGTTACATAACGGCGTTCTTGAATACCTGTAATGGCTTTGAATTTTTCGATAATCACCTCATTGGTAGCGCCGAATGGCTCGTTTTTTTCGCAATAAAAGCGCTCATTTAAAAAGTCTGCATTTTTTTTGACGACGGTTGGTATGTAACTACCTATACCTGTGATAACTGAATTTAAAAACATAAAAATATAATTAGAATGCCAAAATTAAGGATTAATTATAAATGAAACTTCTTAAAGTTGAGAAATTTTAATTTGGATGACGGTTGCAATAGATTGTGCCTTAATTTTTGCTTGATTAGCCTTTTCGCCAACAAAATTTTGATCGACAGTTTGACCAAAAAAACTTAGCCATTGTTCAAAGTGTTCTTTTTTAAATGGCAACTTTTGATGCATATTTAAATGTGGTAGCAAGGCATTTCGATGATAAGTGCCATTGTAAAAGAGTTGTTGATCCCAAAAATCGACGAGAATTTGCAAGTGCTGCTCCAACTTTTCATCGGTATTTAAATCCGCAAAGAAAGGTTTAAGGAGTGCATCATTCATCAATTTTATATAAAACTGTTTAACCAATAAGTAGAGATCTGCTCTGTTAAGAATATCAATCATTGTTTAAAGAAACGATTTATCAAAAGCCAGCGGCAATAAGTCTTTAATGGAATTGGCCTTAATAATTTTACCTGTTTTTCCCATAAAATAAATAGCAATGGGTGTTTCTTGTTTAAATTCGTATTCGGCTATTGCTTGTCGGCACGCACCGCAAGGGGCAACGGGCTCTGACAAATCTTTATCTAGCGCAGTTGCCGAAATCGCTAAAGCTTTAAAATGAGCTTTCGGAAAATTTGCAGCGGCACTAAAAATGGCCACGCGTTCGGCGCATAACCCCGAAGGATAAGCGGCATTTTCTTGGTTATTGCCTAAAATGATAGAATCATCATCGAGTAAAATAGCCGCGCCTACTAAAAATTTAGAATAGGGAGCGTAAGCTTGATTTCGCGCGTTAACAGCTTGTTTCATTAATTTTTGAATGGTTTCAGGCAGTTCATCTAAATGGTTGAAAATGGTATAAGTAGTGGTAATATTAAGAGATTTCATAGAACTTTTTGTTTAGATTTTTGGATTTAATATTCTTCAAAGAGGTCTCCAAAATCGAATGTTAAAGAAAAACGCAAGGTGTTTTCTAAGGGGTTATTAATATCGGATGCATTAAATAGATAAGACATGTCAATTTGGCTACTTTTAAATTTAAAGCCTGCGCCAAGGGTGAAAAATTTTCGAGCACCTTTTAAATCACTTTCATTAAAATAGCCGGCTCTTAAGGCAAATGATTTATCGTATAAATATTCAGCACCTATTGCCCAAGTGAATTCTTTTAATTCCTCTTTAAAACCTCCTGGCGCATCGCCAAACGATTGAAAAATGCCTTTAAAAAAGCCAACATTATCTTCTTGTCCACTTAAAATAGTTCCATTAGCATCTCTTATAGGAGGCGTTGGCACTAACAACTTATTGAATTCAAGGTTTGTAGAAATGGTGTTGTATTCGTCTAAAATAAAATCAAATCCGCCACCAAATCTCAAGTTGGTAGGCACAAAATCTTGCTGACCGCTATCGGTAAAAGACACTTTAGAACCGATGTTAGAAATGTTAAATCCACCGCGCCATTTGCCGTTAAAGGTACCGTAATTTTTTTCAGATGATTGAAAATAACCAGCAACGTCAACTGTAAAGGTATTGATGGTATTGATATCGGAATTGGCAACTCTTAGAGCAAAATCAGAGCGGATATAGCGCAAGCCAATAGCCATAGCAAAACTTTCGCTCAATCGCAAAGAATAAGATCCGTCTAAAGCGAGTTCATTTGGTTTTTCAATGATAACGGGTTCATTAGGATCGCCGGTTTGGCGCAACTCAATTGAACCAAGCGAAAAATAAGTTAAACTTGCAGCCCAAGCACTGCGTTCATCTAGCCGATTAGCATAAGTAACGCTACCTAAAAACACATCACTTGTTAAATTTCTCAACCAGGGGGTATAGTTTATCCCCAAGGTATATTGCGATTCTAAAAAGGCATATTTTGCTGGATTCCAATGTTGTGAGTTGGCATCGGGAGAGGTTGAAACGCCCATATCGGCCATACCACCCGAACGCGCGTCGGGGGCAATTAATAGAAATGGCGCTGCCGTTGATATTGGATTTGGGTCGGTTTGTGCTTCAATTTTTAAAATGGTTGCTAAAGTTAAAAGCGCAATTGGAATTAATCTTTTCATAAGTTTGATTTATACTACAAATATGTTATTTTTATCTGAGAATTACTATTTTTTCTATTTTTTCTGCCTGGTCATGCGTCAATGTTGATACTACTTTGAGTTTATAAATATAAACACCTTTTCCAATTTTAGCCCCAAAATCATCTAGCCCATTCCACGTGATTTCTCGAGATAAAGTTCCCGTAGTTTGGACACTGCTATTTATTGTTTTAACCAATTTGCCCGAAATTGTAAAAATTTGAATCTGAACATTTAAAGCTTCATTTGGCCGGTTGTGTTCAAACCAAAATTCGGTATAATTCACAAACGGATTTGGGTAATTTAACACGTGATTTAAGGTAATGCCATTATCTGTAACCACATTGAAACTTAACGATGCTTCGGATAAATTATTGTAAGTATCCCAAGCCTTAAATTTTAATTGATGGGTTCCCGGGGTTAAATTGCGCAATTGAAAACGCACTTTTCCTTTTTTAAAATCATCGAGTTCGGTTTGGTAAAAGTCGTTTAAGATGAGGGGATTGGCTTGATTGTCGTCTAAAATGGCAATTAAATCGTGATCGACTGCTGTTATTGAAGTGTTTATTCCCGATTCATCTTGCAAGGAGGCAATAAGAATGGGCGATTGGTTGGTGTTTCCACCATCTAAAAAAGATTCATCATTCATAAACAATGAAACTTGTGGCCCTTGATTATCGGCCATGGCATTTTCATTGATGCCACCAATGTTAACATCAAAATTATAACCGGCACGATCAAAAATGCCATTATCGGCATAAAAACTCATTTTGCCTTTGCCAAGTGCGATGCGGATATCTTTTGGAACAATAAAATCAAATTTGAAAATTCCATTTTTAACGGTAGCTCTACCGCGATAAATTTTGCTTTCAATGGCATCAAAACTTAAGGTTCGTCCAAAATTATTGTTATCTAAAGTAATTTTATCTATGGCTTTATCATAAATTGTAGCAGATAAAGTGCCATTAAAATCCGATTGTATTTGGTTATTTTTATCGGTAATAATACCTTCAAAAGTTACATGAGATAAAGCTTTAAGGGTGTCAATGGCTTGTGATACCAAAACATCATTCATTTTAGTAATCTTTATATTGCCTTTTGCTTGAGCCAATTTCATAGCGGGGTCGCCAAAATAATAGACAAATAGGCGTTGCGATGAGGTAAAAGCATTTTTCATAGCCATTAATGCCTGAGAAATGGTATAATCTTCGTCATTAAAGCTAAATAGTTTAGTAACCAAATTTTCGTTAAAAGCCTGTCCGACAGATATAAATATTTCGCGTGTGGTGGTAATCAAACTTGTTGCACCTCCTTGTATGTTGTTAAAAACAAATTCACCGGCGGTGACGCGAAGTGGATTGTCAAGTTTGGCAAATTCGCAGGTTACGGTAATAAAAAGGGGTAAGGTATTCGGGTTGTACCAAGCTTGTATTTGGGGCACTTCTAAAATGCGTTCTTTTGCCCAGCCATCTTCACCTCCATGACCGTAATAATCAATTACTAAAGTACCATTTTCAATGGCGGTGTTTATGGCTTCATTCACGTCGGGGAAACGTTCGCCCCCTGCCGATGTTTGTTGTTTATAGGCGTCGGCATATATTTTTTTGATGTTAAAAACCGGTTTATTTAGACTGATATTATCTGAAATGCGCTCAACGGTTTCTTGAAGCACAAATTCTGAAGCTACATCAGGGTCATCGGCAACCACGGTAATTGAATTTCGCCAGTCTCCAAAAGCGGTTTTGCCAATGTAATTCAAGGTTTTATCAACGGCTGCTTTTGCTTCTTGAATGGTAGTTACGGGATAGCGCCCGGTGGCAACATCCTGTTTATCAAAAAAGCTAAGTGTTCCTTCATTGTCATCCATCATACCAAAATAATCATCGGTAACATAAGAAGTTGCCAAATTAAAACTCTCTAAAGATTCAAATGCGGGAACAATATTGTTGTTGTTGGTGATGCGGTCTTTATAATCAAAAGAGGTATCACCAAAAAGGCAGACAAATTTTATTTTTTTATCGACGCTTGACGCGGAAGTGTATAGAAATCGAACAAAATCTCTAATTGATGTTACATCGGGCGAACCAGATCCAAATTCATTGTAAATTTGCTGAACATCAACCACAGCAGTCGAAAAATTATCGGCTTGTTTGTGAAAATCAGCAAGCCTAGCAGCCTGATTCATCAAATTATTTTGGGTAATGACAAGGTAATCAATATCTTTTAAAGCGTGTAAATTTTGATTGGCGATTTTACTATTTTTTAATAGAATTGGTTTATAAAAATCCGTTTCGTTTAACACAACATATTCACTTAAAGTGGCATTGCCGTTTTCTAACCCACCTTGAGCGTTAAAAATAAAATCGTTTGAATTAGACTGGTTTGTAATAATTTTTGGATTTAAAAAATCGCTCACATCCCAAACCTGAAAAATAGTTGATTTGTTAGTTATTTTATAAGCTAGCGTTGTTGAAGTAGCGGTTTTGGCAGCCTCAAAGCTGCGGAATCCAAATTGCTTTTTATTGGCTATTAAATGTTTAGTGCCAGAAACTTCGATAAAATCTAAATAAGCTCTAGCAGCCGGATTTCCACTGTTGTTATAGGTTAAACTAAAATTTAATTTCTCGTCAGGCACTTGAGTTTGAGCAAACTGTTGGGTAGCGCTTGCCAAAGTTAGCGAACCTGGTAAATTGGCAGAAAAGTTTAAATTGTAAAGCAAATTGTTGTTTAAATTTACTTTTAATTGGGTGCTTACCGAAGAAGAAGCTACTGCGCGAATTTTAATATTTAATGGTTTTAAAGGGTCAATATCATTAAATATAAAATTGAATTGTGGGGTGTTATTTATTGAAAAAGATTCACCAAACCACTGTTGCCCAACAGAAAAAAGATTTGTTTCGTCTTTTTCATAAACAAAATAATCGTTAAAAGTATCTAATTGAAAATTTGGGTTGTTTGTATTTGGATTGGTAGTTTCAAGGCGCTTTCCTAAACCTGAGTCGGTTGAAATAAAATAAAAAGATTGGTTTGAATAGCTATTTTTTTGGTGATTTACGTTTCCGTTTACCGGATTTACCTCCCAGCTATCGGGACCTTTGGCATAAAACAGCATATAGTCGTTGTTGTTAAATAGGTTGTCACCACCGTCATTAACAAAAAGAGCGTTTTCTTGTAAATCGTCGTATCTAAAATCGCTATTTTTTTGAGGAAGCATGGCGCCACCATTGCCAAAAATACGAATGTTATTAGCGTTTAAGTTGGAAGTATTAATGCCTAAACTTTTTAAAAAGCCGAGGTCAAGTTTAAAAACACCCGTTGTGTCAACGGCAAATTTATACCAAGATCCAGAAGCTAAAATAGAGTTTGTATTTTGGGCAAGCGCCGATTTATTTTGAATTTTAGAAGTTAATGTATAATTTAATGTAAAACTTTCAACTTTATAAAGGCGGTTGTTTTTTATAAAAAAAGGTTCTAAATAAAGTTGAAATTCATTTGAATTGGCTGAATTTACAACTGTAAAATGAGGTGTTAGCGTTTGCCCAATTTTCGCTTTTACTTCATCTGGCAAAGTGGTGTTTTCAAAGCTAGAAACCACATTGTCAATATAAAAAGAATCAATAGATAAACCACTTTCATTTTTCCAATAGTCATAAAAAGTTGGTAATAAATTTTCGTTTATTGTATTATTTTTAACTAGAGGAAGTTTAATATCTTTGCCATTATTTAACAAGATTGTTTGTGGCGTTTGCCAATCTAAAGAAAAGTTCTTTTTTTGTGATGGTTGTGCCGATAAATTAGTTGAAATGGCAAGTAAAAATAGAATGAAAAAGTAGCTTTTATTTGTCATAAAAAGTTAACGTTTAAAGGTCTCTTTTATTTGAAAAAGGCGCTAAACATATAATAAAAAATTAATAGATACGTTAAATGAGCAACAGATTTTAAAAAGTTTAAAAATATCAATAAAATCTGATAAAAAATATATAATATTGTAAATTACATACAATCAAAAATATCAAATAATACTGTTACTACAGATGAACCTCAAAAATTATTTTAAAATATTCACAACCATAGTGTTAGTTTCTTTAACCCTATCAAGTTGTATCAAATCAGATCGAAACAAATCTACTTTAACGGGATGGAGTTTTAACGACCCACGATTTGGTAATTTTACGGCACCAGTTGATTATCGGGGACAAAGAACGCCGCCGGGAATGATTTTAATTGAAGGCGGTACCTTTACGATGGGTCACGTTCAAGATGACGTCATGTTTGATTGGAATACAACGCCAACACGTGTTCAAATTCGTTCTTTTTATATGGACGAAGCCGAGGTTACAAATAAAGAGTACAGTTTTTATTTAGAATTTATAAGCCGTGTGTTCCCTCAATCGGATACCATGGATATCAATAAACGCATTTATCAAGCAGCTTTACCTGACACCTTGGTTTGGCGTGATAAATTGGGCTCAACAGGTTCATTATCTCAAACTTATTTAAGACATCCCGCCTTTGCCGATTATCCAGTAGTTGGTGTTTCGTGGTTGCAAGCAGTTGACTATTGCAAGTGGCGTACCGATAGGGTAAACGAGCGGATTTTAATGGATAAAGGCATTTTAAAACCCTTATTTGCCGAAGATTCTATTTCAGTTGAGGGCGAAAATCATTTTGTTACTGAAACGTATCTCAAAAATCCTTATTTGTTGTTCAATGGTGACTCTTCAATATATGGAAGAGGAATTCCTGTAAAGAAAACCCTCGTCAAAAAAAGCAGTGGTTTTTTCGGAAAACGAACCACACGTAAATCAAGAAAAGGTGAAGACCTAACAAATACCGTTGTAGATACCATTTTACAAGATACAACTTCAATTGTTGTGGGTGGTCAAAAATTGCCAAAAGAACCAAAAAAAGAAAAATTTACAGGACGACAAGTAACACTTTCAGATGGATTGTTAGTGCCAAATTACCGACTTCCAACCGAGGCTGAATGGGAATATGCCGCAAAAGCTGATATTGAAAATAGAGAATACAACAACATTACAAATCGTAAAAAATACACTTGGAACGGCAAATATACCCGTGATATTACCAAACGCTACAAAGGAGATATGATGGCTAATTTTAAACAAGGAAAAGGCGATTATAGTGGTTTGGCAGGTTGGAGTAGTGACGGCGCTGATATTACGGCTCAAATAAAAACGTATAAACCAAATGCTTTTGGACTTTATAATATGGCAGGAAACGTATCAGAATGGGTAGCCGATATTTATCGCCCCATAATTGATTCAGAAGCAAACGATTTTAATTATTTTAGAGGGACTTATTTTATGAAAACCTTTATCGATTCACTTGGTAAAGTGGTAGTTATCGATTATAATAACATTCAATTAGACACCTTGCAAAATGGTCAAATTGTTCCAAATGGATTGCCCGGTCAAATAAAATATGTGCCAATTACTAAAGATGATGCTTTTATGAGATATAATTATCAAAAAGCAAATAATATAGATGCTGATGATGGTGACTTAGCCTCTAATAAATATTTTTATAAAGATGAGGATAACGCTGAGTTAATTCCCAGAATGTATAATTCGCCGCAAAGCAAGATTGAAGTTGATGAACAAGGGCGTATTTTAAAAAAATATGATGTAACCAATACAAGAAGAACGCTAATTGACAACAAATTACGCGTATATAAAGGAGGTTCTTGGAAAGATCGCTCTTATTGGCTAGATCCAGCCCAGCGCAGGTATTTGCCCGAATATGCCGCAACAGATTATATTGGATTTAGATGCGCTATGGATAGACTTGGCTCTACTTCTATTTCTAGAGATAAACAAGCGCACTTTGTAAAACGAAGATAAAAACTAAATAAAACCATTAAAAAGCTCAATATTATTTTTAATAAATTGGGCTTTTAATTTTTATAGGACATTGAAAATAGATGATTTATACCAATTAATAACGGGAAAACCCATTATTACCGATACTAGAAAAATTGTTGAAGGGGCTGTTTTTTTTGCCTTGAAAGGCGATAATTTTAACGGAAATACCTTTGCTAATGAAGCTTTAAAAAAAGGGGCGGCTTATGTAATTATTGACGAAGCAGACTTTCAAATATCAAATCAAACCATTTTAGTTGGGGATGTATTAACTACTTTACAACAACTGGCAACATATCATCGAAAAAAATTAGGCATTCCAATCATTGCAATTACCGGCTCAAACGGAAAAACTACTAGCAAAGAATTAATAGGTGCTGTATTAGCTCAAAAATACCAAACGGCAACAACGCAAGGCAATCTTAACAATCACATTGGAGTGCCTTTAACGCTTTTAGCAATGACAAAAAGCACAGAGCTTGGCGTGGTAGAAATGGGATCAAATCACCCGGGAGAAATTGCCTTTTTATGCCAAATTGCAGAACCTAATTTTGGCTATGTTACAAACTTTGGAAAAGCACATTTAGAATGGTTTGGCAATCACGAAGGGGTTATTAAAGAAAAATCTATGCTTTATAGCTATTTAAAAGACCATTCGGGACAGGCCTTTATCAATGTTCAAGATGACATTCAATGTTTACAAACCAAAAATATAAAAGCCATTTCATTTAATAAAGGTGAAATAATTCTTAAAAGCTCAAATCCATTTGTTGAGGTGGCTTATGATTCGTACCTTATAAAAAGTAAGCTAACGGGTGTATATAATTTCAATAATATGGCTGCGGCAATAGCAATTGGTCATTATTTTAAAGTGTCAACAGCGCAAATAAAAACAGCCTTAGAAAGCTATGAACCCAAAAATAATCGGTCACAAATAATCAAAAAAGGCGCTTTGCAAATTATTTTAGATGCTTATAATGCCAATCCTACCAGCATGACTTTAGCTATCGAAAATATGGCGCAATTAACCGAAAATGCCAAATATTTTGTGCTTGGCGATATGTTTGAATTGGGAGCAACAGCACCTTTAGAACATCAAGCTATTGTTGATGCCTTATCGCAATTAAATTTTGAAAAGGTTTATTTAATCGGCACACATTTTTATCAAACAAATTTAAAAAAGCCTGATATTTTAAAATTCAAAACTTTTGATGATTTTAAATTGAATTTTAAGCCACCAACTAAAGGAGTTTTGTTGATAAAAGCATCAAGAGGAATGGCGTTAGAGCGCGTTATTGATTTGATTTAATTAAATTTTTACATACGTTCGGGAACGTCAATACCCAATAAATTAAAACTTGATTTTAAAACTTTGCCAACTAAATCACTCAATTGTACAAAAAATACTTTTTCGATGGCGTTTTCATTTCCTAAAATGGGAACTGTTTGATAAAAAGTATTGTAGCGTTTTACCAAATCATAAGTATAGTTGGCAATTAGGGCAGGACTTTGGTTTTGAGCGGCTTGATTAATGGTTTCTTCAAATAATTGTAGTTGTTTTATCAACTCTTTAGCTTTGATATCTAAAGGGTTGATTAAAACGGGTTTTGAATAATCAAAATCAGCTTTGCGCAAAATGGATTGAATACGGGCGTAAGTGTATTGAATAAACGGGCCGGTATTGCCGTTAAAATCTATGGATTCTTTAGGGTCGAAAAGGATGCGTTTTTTAGGATCTACTTTTAAAATAAAATATTTTAAAGCGCCCAAACCGATGGTTTTGTAAAGCATTTCTTTTTCTGTAGCCGAGTAGCTTTCTAATTTCCCTAATTCTTCCGAAATATCTTTGGCAGTTTTAATCATTTCGGCTATTAAATCGTCGGCATCAACAACAGTTCCTTCGCGCGATTTCATTTTGCCACTTGGTAAATCGACCATACCATAAGAGAGGTGGAACAAGTTTTTAGACCAGCTAAAACCCAATTTTTTTAAGATTAAAAAAAGCACTTTAAAATGGTAATCCTGCTCATTGCCAACAGTATAAATTAAAGTGTCAATGTCAAAATCTTTAAAACGTTGAATGGCAGTGCCAAAATCTTGGGTCATATAAACGGCTGTGCCATCGGCTCGTAATACAATTTTTTCATCTAATCCATCTTGGGTTAAATCTATCCAAACGGAACCGTCTTCTTTTTTGTAAAAAATACCTTGATTTAAGCCTTCATTAACCACATCTTTTCCTAATAAATAGGTACTGCTTTCATAATAATTGATGTCAAAATCAACGCCTAAAGTTTGGTACGTAATTTTAAATCCGTCATAAACCCATTGGTTCATTTTCTTCCAAAGTGCTACCACATCGGCATCGCCGGCTTCCCATTTTAGGAGCATATTTTGAGCTTCAATCAAGATCGGCGCTTGTTTTTTTGCCAGTTCTTCGGTTAAACCATCAGCAATACCTTTGGCAATTTGTATTTTATATGCTTGATCAAATTTTACATAATAATTTCCTACTAGTTTATCACCTTTAAGTCCGCTAGATTTTGGTGTTTCGCCTTTTCCGAACTTTTGCCAAGCAAGCATACTTTTGCAAATATGAATGCCACGATCGTTGATAATTTGAGTTTTGATGACTTTTTTTCCGGATGCTTCAATTATTTTGGCAACCGAAAAGCCTAATAAATTATTTCGGATGTGTCCTAAATGCAAGGGTTTATTGGTATTTGGACTAGAATATTCAACCATAACGGCTTTATCCTTTGGGTTTGCTGTTTTATAGCCATAATGTTCGGTTTCAAACATCCTATAAAAGCTAATTCGGTAAAAATCATCCGAAATCACCAAATTTAAAAAGCCTTTAACCACATTAAAATCAGTTATAAACTCCAGATTTTGTTTTAAATAGGCCCCAATAGTTTCGCCAATTTGTGTGGGATTACCTTTAATATGACGTAACAATGGAAATACAACTAAGGTGATATCACCTACAAATTCTTGACGTGTTGCTTGAAATTCAAATTCATTTAATGAAACTTGATAATGGCTTAAAATAGCCGAACTAACGGCTTGTGGCAAGGTGTTTTGAAGTGGCATAGATTTTTTAAATATGGTCAGCAAATTTAAAACTTTTTTATAGAGTAAGTGAAGTGCTTTTTAGATTTAATTAAATTAACAACTTTAAACTTGTGAAATTAAAAATAGGTTGTAAATTTGCACCGGCAAGTCCTACACAACCAGCTCCTTTGAAATCCCCCAGGGTGGGAACACAGCAAGGGTACAAGGTCGTAGCGGTGTGATGTAGGTCGCTTGCCATTTTTTGTTTAACTGCTCTAATAGTCATTTTAAAAACCCATTAAATTTACCAACTTATCATAGCCTTTTGGTTTTTTTATTCTGCAAATGCAGCTGTTGAAATGGAATGTGGCGTGTTTATGTAAATATCCCATCAATTATTGTACTTTTGAATTGAAATAAAAGGAGCCAAATTTTTTAATCAAAATCGTATTTCATTAAATGTCAAAAGTTGTTTTAATTACCGGAGGATCATCGGGAATTGGCAAAGCCATTGGAATTTATTTATCTGAAAAGGGATTTAAAGTTTATGGCACAAGTCGAAATCCACAAAAAATTACCAAGCATCCTTTTAACTTAGTAGCTTTAGATGTTACTGATAACGATACAATTACCACCGCCATTCAAATGATTATTGCTAAAGAAAGGCGCTTAGATATTTTGATAAATAATGCCGGCATGGGCATTACCGGAGCGCTAGAAGACACGCCAACTGACAAAATGCACCATGTTTTTAACACCAATTTTTTTGGAGCTATTGATGTGATTAAAGCCGTTTTACCTCAAATGCGTCAACAAAAAAGCGGTTTGATTATTAACATTACTTCTATTGCCGGTTATATGGGTTTGCCCTTTCGGGGAATCTATTCGGCCACCAAAGGCGCTTTAGAACTATCAACCGAAGCCTTGCGAATGGAAGTTGCCAATTTTGGTATTAAAGTAACCAATGTCGCTCCGGGTGATTTTGCAACTAACATTGCTTCAGGGCGCTATCACACCCCAGTTTTTGAAAATTCTCCTTATAAAAAAGCCTATCAGGCTAACTTAAATTTGATGGATGCCGATGTTAATGGCGGTGAAAATCCGATTCAAATGGCAGAAGCAATTTATAAAATCATCAATACCAAAAACCCTAAAATACACTACAAAGTAGGTAACGCAATGCAAAAGTTCGCAATAGTTTTAAAACGGATGCTTCCCGATAAGGTCTTCGAAAAATTGATGATGAATAATTTTAAAATGTAAGTTTGGAGTGAGAAAACCGAAGTAGGGAGACCTAAGACCTAAGTGATAAGTGAAAAAAAGTGAAAACCTATTGATAACTAAAAAAATGTCAAATTGGGTCAAAGTATTTAGGCATCGACAACCTGTTACCTGATATCAAAAACCATTTACAAAAAGTTACAATTTATGTTAGGATTGCCAAATCATTACACCTATATTTGCCAAAATAAACAAACCACAAAATGAAATTTTTTATCGATACCGCTAATTTAGCGCAAATTAAAGAGGCTCAAGAACTTGGAATTTTAGATGGCGTTACCACAAACCCTTCTTTAATGGCCAAAGAAGGCATTACAGGAACTAATAATATTTTAAAACATTATGTCGCTATTTGCAATATTGTTGATGGAGATGTAAGTGCAGAAGTTATTGCAACCGATTTTGAAGGGATGGTTAGAGAAGGTGAAATATTAGCCGATTTACATCCTCAAATAGTGGTAAAAATTCCGATGATTAAAGACGGTATTAAAGCCATAAAATATTTTTCCGATCACGGCATTCGCACCAATTGCACACTTGTGTTTTCAGTTGGTCAGGCACTTTTGGCAGCCAAAGCCGGCGCGAGTTATGTATCGCCTTTTATTGGTCGTTTAGACGATATTTCTACCGATGGTTTAAACCTTATTGACGAAATAAGAACCGTTTATGACAACTATGGATATGAAACCGAAATTTTAGCAGCTTCTGTCCGCCATACCATGCATATTGTGGAATGTGCTAAGCTTGGGGCAGATGTGATTACAGCCCCTTTGAGCGCTATTTTAGGCTTGCTAAAACACCCTTTAACCGATAGCGGTTTAGCTCAGTTTTTAGCAGATTATAAAAAGGGAAATTAATATTGAATTTCAAAAAGGTTCCTCCTTTATTTGAGTAATTTCACTGCTTTAAAACACATGAGTTGTGGTATTTTAGTTGGGATTGAATTTATTTGATTCAAATTAAATCTCAATCTATGAGCAATTAATTCAAGTTTTTATTTACCAAATTTTGTAGAATATTTTTCTCGATTGAATGGTTGTGCTATTGTAATAGCTGATTGACTATTTGAAAAAATAATGTTGCTAACATCAGTATTTTAAAAAGGAATTAAACCTTAAAATAAGCTCAAATTTGGTCAAACTTATTTAGGTTCAATAATCCAGAAACTTCAATCTTAAATTCTTTCAGACTTTGTATCTTTGAATTTTTAATAAAACTATGGAATTAAACTTATCAAAACCAATTGTATTTTTCGATTTAGAAACCACAGGCATTAACATTACAAAAGACCGTATTGTAGAAATAGCCATTTTAAAAATTCTACCCAACGGAAACAAAGAAAGTAAAACTTGGCTCGTAAATCCAGAGATGGAAATACCGAAAGAGGCTTCTGATATTCACGGCATCACCAACGAACGCGTGGTTACCGAACCTACATTTAAAGAATTAGCACCCCAAATTAGCGAGATGATAAAGGGTTGCGATTTGGCGGGTTTTAACTCCAGTCGCTTTGACATTCCGCTTTTAGCCGAAGAACTCTTGCGTGTTGGTTACGATTTTGATATGAAAAACAGAGCCGCCGTTGATGTTCAAGTAATTTTTCATAAAAAAGAACAGCGCACCTTGAGTGCCGCCTATCAATTTTATTGCAATTCTGATTTAAAAGATGCCCACTCAGCTATGGCTGATACCACTGCAACCTACGAAGTTTTAAAGGCACAACTCGATAAATATGACGATTTAGAAAATAATGTCAATTTTTTAAACACCTTTAGCCAACATAAAAAAAATGCCGATTTTGCCAATATGATTGTGTTTGATGACGATGATGATGAAGTTTTTAATTTTGGAAAACACAAAGGTAAAAAGGTAACCGAAGTACTTGAAAAAGAACCTGGTTACTACGCGTGGATTCAAAATGCCGACTTCCCACTTTATACCAAAAAAATATTGACAGCTATCAAATTAAGAAGTTTAAATACAAAGGTTTAAAATATAAATTACGAATCACAAATTACAAAAGCAAATGAAGAAAGTTTAAACAATTTGTTTAGCCTTATCACACAAAAAATTAAGAATTAAACAAAAATCACAAAACTTTGAACGCTAAATTTTCTTAACGATTTAAAACCAGCAAAAAAATAACTATGCGTATTCCATTTAATTCCTTACCACCACAATCTAAAATTTGGATTTACCAATCTGACAAAGCCTTTACCGAAGCGCAAATTCTTGAAATTGCAAACCTAATTGAACCTTTTATTGAGCAATGGCAGCGTCATGGTGCCAATTTAAATGCTTCGTATATAATTAAATACAATCGATTTATAATCATAGCAGTTGATGAACATGATGAGGTTTCGGGTTGTTCTGTTGATGCCTCGGTTCACCTAATCCAAAAAATTGAACAAAAGTTTGGCGTAAATTTAACTGATAAATTAAAGGTGGCTTATAAAGAGGGCGACACCATTGCGCTTAGCACCTTAGCAGACTTTAAAAAACAAATTGCCTTATCAAATATAACTCCTGAAACTATCGTTTTTAACAATATAGTCAACACCGTTGCCACTTTAAAAACTGATTGGGAAATTCCTATTAAACAAAGTTGGTTGAAAAAATACTTTTAATAAAAAATAGTTAGTATGCAATTTAAAATTAAATTTCTTATCTGTTTTGTCCTTTTCTCGTCCTTTTTAAAGGCGCAAGAAACCAATCCGCTTATGGCTACTGATGCTAAAGCTCAACAAAAGTGGGTAGATAGCATCTATAAAAAACTTAGCCTCAACGATAAAATTGGCCAGCTGTTTATGATGGAGGTCTATTCTAATAAAGATGCAGCGCATATTTTATCCGTTAAGAAATTAATAAAAAAACACCATATTGGCTCGCTTATTTTTATGCAAGGAAGTCCACTAGCACAAGCTAAACTTACCAATGAATACCAAGCACTTTCTAAAATACCTTTGCTTATCGGAATTGATGCTGAGTGGGGATTAAATATGCGTTTAGACAGCACTTATCGTTTTCCTTGGAATATGACCCTTGGCGCGATAAAAAATGACAGTTTGTTGATGGCATTGGGAAAACGCATAGGCGAACAATGCAAACGGCTCGGTATTCATGTCAATTTTGCGCCCGTGGTTGATGTCAATACCAATCCGCTAAATCCCATAATTGGCAACCGTTCTTACGGACAAGATCCCAAAAATGTAGGCGCTAAAGCCTTGGCTTTTATGAAGGGCATTCAAAGCCAAAATGTTTTGACAACGGCAAAACATTTTCCCGGACACGGCGATACTTCTACCGATTCACATCAGCAATTGCCCATAGTTTTACACACTAAAGCTTATATGGATAGTGTAGATTTAGCTCCCTATAAAACCTTAATCAAAAACGGTTTAACTGGCGTGATGGTGGCGCATTTAAACGTTCCTAGTTTAGATGCCGAACCTAAATTGCCAACTTCTTTATCGGCAAAAGTTATTGATAAATTGTTGAAAAAAGAAATGGGTTTTAAAGGTTTGGTGTTTACCGATGCCCTAAATATGAAGGGTGTAGCCAATTTTGGAAAATCAACCACAGTCGATTTAAAAGCTTTTGTGGCGGGCAATGATGTTTTGATGTTTTCGGAAGATATTCCAAAAGCAATCAATAAAATTAAAGAAGCTATTAATGCCGGTGCGATAAGCCCAGCTCATTTAGAAAACGCCGTAAAAAAAATATTAATGGCCAAATATTGGGTAGGTCTTAATCATTATAAACCTATTTTAGAAGCCAATCTTACAGCCGATTTAGCAACAATTAGCGATCAATTATTAGAACGCAAATTGATGGGGAAAGCCATAACTTTGGTAAAAAACCAACTTAAAATTTTTCCCATTGCCGATGTTACGCAAAAAATTGCCTATGTAAAATTAGGCGATGCCACTAACAAATATTTTTTAGAAAGCCTAAAAAAATACACCCGTATTGATGTAATTACAGGCGTTAATGATGCACAATTAAACACCAAACTCCACGCTTACGATTTGGTAATTGTGGGTTTTCATAAATCAAGCGATACGCCTTGGAAAAGCTATAAATTTTCGGAAGCCGAATTGACGACCTTATTGAGTATTGCCCGAAATAATAAAGTGATTTTAGATATTTTTGCCAGCCCTTATGCGCTGCTGCAGATAAAATCGTTTACCGATATTGAGGCGGTTATGGTTTCTTATCAAAATAGTGATGTAGCACAAGAACTTTCGGCACAAATGTTATTTGGGGCACTTAAAACCGAAGGAAAATTGCCGGTAAGCATCAAAACCGATTTTAAATTGGGACTTGGATTGGCAAGTGAAGACTTAAAGCGATTGTCTTATGGTTTACCCGAAGAAGTTGGCATGAGCAGTCTAAAATTAAAGCGCTTAGATTCAATGGCTTTAGCCGTTTTAACCGAAAAAATGACACCGGGTTTACAATTGCTGGTTGCGCGAAATGGCAAGGTGGTATTCCAAAAAAGCTATGGGCATTTTACCGATATCAATTCTCCAAACGTAGAAAACAACAGCCTTTATGATTTGGCTTCGCTGACAAAAATAATGGGCGTTTTGCCATTGACGATGAAAGCTTTTGAAGAAGGACAGTTTAATTTAGAAACCCGTTTAGATTCACTATTTCCCAACCTTATAGGAACTAATAAAGATACCGTTACGGTTAAAGAAGCCTTGTCGCATGTGGGAAGGATAAGTGCTTGGATTCCCTTTTATAAAAAAACAATTGACAGCCTAACTCATCAACCATCACAAACCTATTATCGGACTTCAAAATCGGATGATTTTAACATTTTAATTGCCGATAATTTGTATTTAAGGCATGATTATATCGATAGCATATATAAGGCAATTGCTGACGAACCGCAACGCCTTAAAACAGGTTATAAATACAGTGATTTAGTGTTTTATCTGTTTAGAGATTATTTTGAAAAAAGCTATCAAAAATCTTTACAAGATATAGATAATCAATACTTTTATCAGCCTTTAGGCGCAAATTACCTCACATTTTTGCCACGCGAAAAATTTGATGTAAGCAATATTGTTCCAACTGAAATTGATAATTATTTTCGTCATCAATTGCTGCAAGGTTATGTTCACGATATGGGTGCAGCCATGATGGGTGGTGTAAATGGCAACGCAGGATTATTTTCAAATGCCAATGATGTTGCCAAAATGATGCAATTGTATTTACAAAAAGGCTTTTATGGTGGTAAACGTTATTTTAAAGAGCAAACCTTTGATATTTTTAACCAGCGCTATTTTGAAAAGGAAGGCGTGCGTCGCGGATTGGTTTTAGATAAGCCACAATTAAATCCAAAGGAGTTGGCAACTTGTGGCTGTGTGTCTAGCCAAAGTTTTGGGCATAGTGGTTTTACAGGTAATTTTACTTGGGCCGACCCTGAAAGTGGTATTGTTTATGTGTTTTTATCGAATCGTATTTATCCCACCGCTGCTAACGAAACTTTGGTTAAAAAGGATGTGCGCACAAAAACCCAGCAAATTATTCAGGAGGCAATTATGAGTAGCGATGAGGCATCCACTTTAGTAAAAATGATAAACTAAGGCAGCCCACCATAAAATAGATACTCATATTTAAGCCAAAAAAAAGGTAAATCAAAAAGCTTTGAAAAAGACAGAAAATAGGCACAAGGCTTACCATTATGCCAAAACGGAAAGTTCCTATAAAAATGGGATCGTTTATCTGCGGTTTTAATAATTTCCAAATTAAAAAAGGTAACCAAGAGCCTAAAATCACTAAAATAAAAATAATTTGATACCCCAAATTTGTTGATTTTTTCATGGGTTTTAATGGCAATTTTTTGTTGAGATTATTCAACAAGTTATTGGTTTCTAATGGATTTAAAAAATCGGGATGATACATTTTTAATTTCGAAATGGTTGCTTCATAAGTGGTCAAATCTTCAACATGTACGGTGAGTTTTTTAAGTTCATCACTTGTTTTAGCAATCAATTGACGGGTTGAACGATGCACCTCTTCGGCATCATAAAAATGATTTGCTAGAAATGCTTTTCCATAATAAAGTGAAATGCTTTGCGGATAAGCAACATGGCTATCGTAATTAATACCAACGGGAACAATATAAATTTGAAGGTCTTTATAGTTTTCTAGAGCACCAAAAACAATTCGCGTAAAGCCCTTGCTAAGCGTGCGCACACGTCGGTTTAAATGGTGGTCGCCTTCCGGAAAAATAATAATTGATTGCTTATTGTTTAAAAGTTTGTAGCACGCCCTAAAAACCTCATTATTTTTATTGATGCTTTGCCATCCATCTCGAATGCGGTATATTGGAATCATCCGTAAAGCATTGAAAATTTTTTTGATAAGCGGATTGTTAAAAATAGAAGCGCGCGATAAAACATAAGCTCTGTTATTATTTGTACAGGCAAGCGTAATGGAATCTAAAAGGGCATTTTCGTGATTTGCCACAAACAAAACGGCTTCATTTTTTGGAATATTTTCAAGCCCAATAACCTTTAGTTTTTTAAAATAAAAAAACAAAACAGTTCTAACGTAGGCGCGCATAAATAGGTAAAAAATCATCACACAATTTTTTTATTAGCCCAAAAAAGTCCGAGTGCTAGTCCTGAAATAATATGCCAAATGCCCCAAGTTGCCGCAATTAAAGCCATTCCTCCTAAACCTTTAAAAAAGGTAAAAATAATTAATAAGCCTAAACCAGAGTTTTGAATACCTGTTTCAATGGCAAGGGTTCTTTGATTTTGTTGCGATAAGTTAAATATTTTGGCAGAAAAATAACCAGTTAAAATTGCCAATAGATTGTGAACTATGACAATTAATATCACCTTAAAAACAAATTGTTTTAATGCTTCAAAATTAGAGATTATAGCAACTGCAACAAAACATATAAAAATACCCAACGAAATAATTTTTAATGGTTTCACTATTAAAATTGTCGATTTTGGAAGGTATTTGTTGGTGGTCATTCCCAAAATTAACGGAACGCCCAATATTAGGGCAATCACCATGAATAGTTCATAAGGATTGAGTGCAATACTTTTTATAATGACTGAGGTAGGTGCATATAAATGACTCCACAATTCAAAATTAAATGGCGTTAAAAACATGGCTAATAAGGTAGAAAAAGCAGTTAAACTTATAGATAAAGCGGTATTGCCATGAGCCAATTTTGTAATGAAATTAGAAATGTTTCCACCCGGACAAGCGGCTACCAAAAACATACCTAAGGCAATGCTTGCTGGTGGTTTTAAGAGGCTTACCAATAAAAATGTCAAGGCGGGTAATAAGATAAATTGCGATAAAAATCCAATAATTAATGGTTTTGGATGGACTGCTAATAATTTAAAATCTTCTAATTTTAAGTCGAGCGCTACGCCAAACATGATTATGGCTAAACTTAGGTTGAGTAGCCAAATATTATCTTGATTAAAATTGACGTTTGCGTTGTTTAAAATAGCATCCAAAAGGCTAATTGTTAAAGATATAAGACAATATATTTGCACCCATTTCAAGTGCCTTGGTTCTAATTTCTAGTGGGTCGTTGTGCACCTCGGCGAGTTCCCAGCCATCTCCTAAATCGCATTCATAATCATAAAAAACCACTAAACGTCCCCTATAAATAATGCCAAAACCTTGTGCAGGTTTGCCATCGTGTTCGTGAATTTTTGGCAAGCCATTTTTAAATTCAAATTTTTGATGATAGATGGGATGGTCTAAGGGCAATTCTATAAAATCCAATTCGGGAAATACTTTTTTAAGTTCTCGGCGCATATAAGTATCCAAACCATAATTATCCGAAATGTGCAAAAAGCCACCCGAAATGAGGTATTTTCGGAGGTTTTGCGCTTCTTCATCCGTAAAAAAAACATTGCCATGTCCGGTCATATCTATAAAAGCATAGTTAAAAAGTGCGGTGCTACCTGGTGTAACTGTAGCAACTTCTTGCATTATTTTTGTCTGATTATTAGCATTCGAAAAGCGGACTAAATTGGGTAATGCTGTCGGGTTGGCATACCAATCGCCACCGCCACTGTATTTTAAAACCGCAATTTGTTGGGCAGCCAATAAATTGAAGGTCAACAAAAAAATTAAAGAGATTAAGGGTTTAAACATACTTAACTTATTCATTTATAAAGGCGATGCTATGACAGGCAACAACGCCTGCGGTTTCGGTTCGCAATCTACTATTACCCAAAGATACCGATTTATATGCATTCTTGAGTGCTAATTTAATTTCTTTTAACGAAAAATCACCTTCGGGTCCAATTAAAATAGTTACACGTTCGTTTGGTTTTACTAATTGCTTTAACGGGATTTTATCTTGGTCGTCGCAATGGGCAATGAGTTTTAGACCTTTAAATTCTTGTGCCAAAAAATTTGAAAAGGGCGTTAGCTCATTTAATTTTGGATGGTGAAAATGAAGCGATTGCTTAGAAGCCGAAATCAATATTTTTTCTAATCGGTCGCTTTTAACAACCTTTCGCTCAGAGTGTTCACAAAGCAATGGGGTGATTTCATCAACGCCAATTTCGGTCGCTTTTTCTAAAAACCATTCAAAACGCTCATTTAATTTGGTGGGTGCTATAGCAATGTGTAAATAATAGGGGTGTGATTTTGGCTTTTCGCTAATGCTGGTTATGGTTACAAGGCAATGTTTTTCGTTAGCTTCAAATATAACTGCTTCAAATAAAAGTCCGTTGCCGTTGGTAATTTGCAACAAATCGCCTTCTTTTTTGCGTAAAACCTTAATGATATGCCGACTTTCAACTTTATCAAATGATAGCATTTTGGTGTCTTTTGCGAGCGAAGGATTATAAAATAATTGCATAAAAATCAGACTAAAGGTTTAGAAAAAGTGCAGCGTCTTTGATGTGTTATCTGGCCAAATTTCTTCCAAATTTGGTGAATGGCAACATTATCGGCAAGTTCGGGTGTTCTTATAAAATTCACAATTTTCAATTGCTCAAAAGTTTTTTGAAACTCTAAAAATATCAGCGCATTAATGCCTTTATTTTGATAGTCGGGATGCACGCCAATGAGATAAGAAATAACATCTTTACTGTTTTTTTTTGCATATAGCAGATGAAAAATTCCAAAAGGAAACAAATGACCTTTAGCTTTTTGCAAGGCTCGAGAAAAGGATGGCATCGTAATGCCAAAGGCAATTAATTTTTGGTTTTTATCTACCACAAATTTGATATATTCGGGATTTATAAAGCTGATATAGCGCTTTTTAATGTATTCAATTTCTGTTTCGGTTATGGGAACAAATGTTGAAAGTGCTGCATAACACGCATTAAATAAATTGAACATTTCATCTACATAAGGCAGTAAATCTTTGGTCTTGGTAAAGGTTAGCGACTTAACTTGATAGCGTTGTTCAATCAAAGCACTAGCGCGTTCTAAAGGCGCTCTTTCTACGTTTTTAAATTCAAATTTATTTTCTAAATACTCCTTTTCAATTTTAAATCCCATTTTTTCAAAATGGGTTTGATAATAAGGATAGTTATACCACGTAATCATGGTGCCAATATGGTCAAAACCATAAGTTAAAACACCAACTTTATCTAAATTTGAAAAGCCAACAGGACCCTCCATAAATTCGAGTTGATTTGCGAGGCCAATTTCTTTAACTTTATTGATTAAGGCACTGCTAACTTCAAGATTATCAATAAAATCGAACCAGCCAAAACGCATTTTTTTGAGTCTTTGGCTGTTGACTTCGGTCCAGTTTATAATTGCAGCGATGCGCCCTACAATTTTATGGTTATCAAAAGCTAAAAAAAAATCAGCTTGCGCGTGTTTAAAAACAGGATTGATTGTAGGATCGAAACTTTCTAGTTCATCTTTTATAAGAGGGGGTACCCAATAAGCATTATTTTTATAAAGTAAAAAAGGAAACTCTACAAATAATTTAAGTTCCTTTTTGGTAGTAACTTTCTTAATTTCAATCATTTTTGTCGGGTTGTTGATTATCATTTTGGTCTGATTTATCCCTTTTTACGCGCTTTGAGAACCAAGCTTTTTTTACTTTTTTAGGTTTGTCTTTTTTTAGGGCTTTTACTTTTCTTGTCACCTTTTTTACCTGAGTGGTTTCTTTAATTTTTTTGGTTTTTCTAATTGACTTTGTTTGTCGATACAAATGTTGTAAAGCCCTTTTCTTTTTAGATACTTCGTCCTTATCGCGATTTTTATCGATGAGCAATTTATCAACGGCTTCAATTTGAGATTGCTTATTTACCTTTTCTAAATGCTTGTCAATCCGCCAAGAAGCACCAAACCCAACATAAGCACCTAAAGCGGGTCCTTCAAAAAAAAGGCGCAAGGAGGCGTCTAGTTGCAAATCTTTGGTTTTTAAATAAGCCAAACCACCGGCAACTTGAAATTCGTTGTTAAAGTTGACATTATAACGTCCTAAATTTTCTAAAAAGATAGAATATTTATCATTTAAAGTATAGGTTTCGCTTAGGATATAGGTGTAGGATGCATGGGGTGTGCCAAGTTTATCGATGATGATATTTGTTAAAATAACATATCGGTCGGTGAGATCGTTTTGCAAATAAATGGCAATTTTAGGACTAATTCTTTCATGAAAATCACCGCTCGCCACAGGGGTGTTAATACCAAAATACGCGCCAACACTGGGTGTAAGCCTTTTTTTGTCGAAAGCCATGCGCTTTTTCCAACTGCGCACTTCCTTATATTTATCATCATATTCGCGCTGGTAAAGCAGGTATTTAGCACCGATTGTAACCTGACTTAATCCACTGATGTTTTTATAAGAAGTGTGAAGGTTTTTAAAAGCCAAACGGTCATTAGCATAGGTTAAATCGAGATTGAATTCTAGCTTTTCATTAAAATAGCTGTAGCGAAACGACAAGTTTGCACCAAAGCTTTGCGGATTTGAAAAGCGACTTTTTATTTGCGCGCGTTCAAAAAAAAAGCCCCCTTCAACTTGATAAACACCCGAGCCAATCCCAAACGGACTTACCGAAAATCCGGGGCGATTGGAATTAATAATATCAGTATATTGTGCTACAAGTAATTGCGAAAACCCAATCAGTAAAAAAAGTAAAAAACTTTTTCTCATAAATAGTGATGACTTTAATTTTCAAATATAACAGATTTTCTTAATTAATAACCACTAAGTTAAAAGCAAATTTGTATTTTTGAATCCTTATTATTTTTTAAAACCGAAGCATTATGGGCTTACTTAGAACCCTTTTTATCATCTTGTTAGTCTATTATGGACTTAAATTTATTGCAAAATATATCCTACCTTTAATTATTACCCAAGCCATAACAAAGGTTCAAGAAAACCTCAAAAATCAATACAGTCAACAACAACCACAAACAAAAGCGGGCGAAACGAGTGTTGATTTTGCGCCTAAGCCCCCTTCAACTAATCAAAAAGTTGGTGAATATATTGATTTTGAAGAAGTTGATTCTAAAACAAATCCTAAATCTAAATGAAATTAAAATCTTATTTACCTTATTTTATCGCTGTTGTAGTATTTACACTTGTTGCATTGAGTTATTTCTACCCTGTTTTATCAGGTAAACAGATTTTGCAAAGTGATATTGTTCAGTTTACCGGAATGTCGCACGAAGTGGTGCAATATCGCGATAAATTTCACAGCGAACCATATTGGACAGATGCCGCTTTTGGGGGCATGCCAACCTACCAGTTGAGTGCTTATTATCCACTGAATTATATTCAGAAATTAGACCAAGTTTTGCGCTTTTTACCACGCCCTGCCGACTATTTATTTCTTTACTTTTTGGGTTTTTTTGTCTTGCTGATGGTGCTAAAAGTAAATTGGAAGCTTGCAATTTTTGGGGCAATAGCCTTTGGGTTTAGCACTTATTTTATTATTATTTTAGGAGTTGGTCACAATGCTAAAGCACTAGCAATTGCATATATGCCTCTCGTTTTAGCAGGAGTTTTGCTCATCTTTAACAAAAACTATTTAAAAGGTTTTATACTTACCACTTTTGCGTTGGCATTAGAAATTGCTGCCAGCCACATACAAATGACTTACTATCTGTCGTTTGTTTTAATGTTTATTGCTTTGGTTTATCTATATCAAGCTATTAAATCAAAAGAATTTGCGATTTATTTTAAGCAAATTGCGTTTTTGGTTTTGGCAAGTTTCATAGCCATTGGCGTTAATGCAACGCCACTTATGGCAACTTCTCAATACGCAAAACACAGCACCAGAGGAAAAAGTGAATTAACAATTAATCCCGATGGTAAAAAAATAGCAACTACTAATGGTTTAGACCCAAATTATATCACCCAATACAGTTACAGTCCGCTTGAAACTTTTAACTTATTAATTCCAAGGTTTATGGGCGGTGGTTCGCACGAGGCACTCGACACCGATTCAAATACTTACAAGTTTTTGGCCGATAAAGCGGGTCCTGCTCAGGCTAAGCAATTTGCTCAAAGCGCACCATTATATTGGGGAGCTCAGCCCATTGTAGCCGCGCCAGCGTATATTGGTGCGGTACTCATTTTTCTGGCCTTTATGGGTATTTTGTTGCTAAAAAGTAAACATAAAATTTGGCTGATTACAGCAATTTGTTTTGCCATTTTGCTGAGCTGGGGTAAAAACTTAAGCCTTTTAACCGATTTTTTCATCAAATACATCCCACTTTACAATAAGTTTAGAGCGGTATCTTCCATTCAAGTAATTGTTGAATTATGCGTTCCTATTTTAGCGCTTTTAGGATTTTCTAAATTCCTTTCGCAGGAGGTAAATTCGGACGAAAAGTTAAAAAGTCTTAAAAATGCTGGCCTTGTTTTAGGTGGCTTGTTGTTGGTTTTTGTGTTGTTTGGAACAAGTTTATTTTCTTTTGAAGGATTAAATGACGGCTATTATGCCAAATTGCTCGCCGGTTTAGACAATGCCCTAATTGCCGACAGAAAAGCGGTATTTTTTGATGACAGTTTAAGATCTTTAGCGTTGATTTTATTGGTATTTGGAACGCTTTGGGGATTTTTAAAATCAAAAATAAGCCAATCTCTTACAGTTGTTATTATCGGAATATTAATGGTATTAGACTTGGTTTTAGTCGATTGGAATTATGTAAACGCTACAAATTTTGTTTCGGCTAAACAAGTAAAACAACCCATTAAAGCTACCGAAATTGACCAGCGTATTTTATTGGATACAAGCCATTATAGAGTAGCTAATTTTTCGGTTGATCCAATGAATGACGGCACAACCTCTTATTATCATTTGTCGGTTGGGGGTTATCACGCCGCAAAACCCGGACGTTATCAAGATTTATATGATTTTCAAATCTCAAAAAATAATATTGAGGTGCTCAATATGTTGAATACCAAATACCTTATATTTCCAAATGACAATAAAGTTGATGTGCAATTAAATCCAAATGCATCAGGCGCAGCTTGGTTTGTTAAGAGCCTAAAGTTTGTTGAAGATGCCAATCAAGAAATTTTGGCGCTCACAACATTTGTTGCAAAAGATACAGCCATTATAAATCATAATGAATTTCCTGCTGCTAAAACCGATTTTCAAAATTTTGAAAGCGATTCTACGGCGCAAATTAACTTGATGCTTTATCAGCCAAACCATTTAGAATATCAAAGTCAGAATAGCAAAATGCAACTTGCTGTATTTTCTGAAATGTACTACAAAGATGGCTGGATTGCCACTATTGACGGTACCGAAACGCCTATATACAGAGCAAATTATGTGTTGCGCGCTTTAAAAATTCCGGCAGGAAACCATCAAATTATTTTCAAATTTAAACCACAAGTCATTCAAACGGGCACAATGATTACCGCCACATCATTTGCCTTATGGCTTTTAATTATGGTGGGGTGGGTGATTTATCATAAAAAGAAACAACCTTCATTTTGAAGCCAAAATTGATTTATTTTTATCCCGCTAAGGCAACTTTTGTTGAAAGAGATATTAGCTTTTTATCAAAAAAATTTGACATTTTAACACAAGATTTACCTTGGACACACAAGGGTCAAATTTTGATGAATTTTGCAAAACAATTCTTTTTTATTCTAAAAAATAGCTCAAAAACAAGAGTTTATTTGGTAATGTTTGGAGGTTATTGGTCTTTTTTACCAGCCCTTTTTGGAAAGCTTTTTAACAAACGCGTTTTTATTATTTTAGGAGGTACCGATTGTGTTTCGTTTCCCGAAATTAATTATGGAAGTTTGCGAAAGCCCCTATTAAAGTGGTTTATAAAAAAATCGTACCAGTGGTGTACACGTCTCTTGCCGGTTGATGAAAGTTTACTATTTTCAAATAGTCATTACCATTTAAATGCCAGCCATAAACAGCAAGGAGTCAAGGCTTTTTTTAAGAATCTAAAAACACCTTACACGGTCATTCCCAATGGTTTTGATGTTGAGTTTTGGAAAAATGCGCCCATTAAAAAAATACCAAATTCTTTTGTAAGTATTGCCTATATCAACGATAAAACGCGGTTTACTTTAAAAGGATTTGACCGTATTTTAAAATTAGCGACGCATTTTAAGGAAGCTAATTTTACCCTTATCGGGATATCGGAACCCTATGCTAAAACCTTGATAATGCCACAAAATGTGACACTATTTCACGATTTAAAACTAGATGAACTAAAAGCTCAGCTCGCCAAACATCAATTTTATTTGCAGCTTTCATTATCTGAAGGCTTTCCAAATGCCTTAGCCGAAGCCATGTTAATGCGTTGCATTCCTATTGGCAGTGCCGTAGGAGCCATTCCTAAAATAATTGACCAAACTGGAATTGTGATGACAACACCAGATGAGGCGCAATTGATTTTTGAAATAGAAAAATTATTAAACTTAGCGCCATTAACTTTAGAAGTAATGGGCCTCTCGGCACAAATGCAAATAAGTACGAATTTTAGCATTCAAAACCGCATTGATTTAATGTGTAAAACTTTATCCGAAAATTTATGAAAAAAGTGCTGCTCATTACCTATTATTGGCCACCATCGGGTGGTTCGGGCGTTCAAAGATGGCTAAATTTTACCAAATATTTGCCTGATTTTGGCATTGAGTCAACGGTTTATACCATCTCAAATCCGCATTATGCCATCGAAGATTTTTCCTTGCAAACCCCAAAAGGAATTAAAATTATTCGACAATCTATTTGGGAGCCTTATCGGATGGCTTCAGCGTTTTCGGGAAAGAATATGAAGGAAACCAGCTCTGGATTTTTAGACCAGTCAAAATCTGTTAAAACTAAAATTGTCAATTATATACGAGCAAATTATTTTATTCCTGATGCACGAAAATTCTGGGTAAAGCCTTCTGTAAAATTCCTTAAAAAGCATCTTTTAGAAAATAATATCGACACAATAATCACCTCAGGTCCACCACATAGTTTACATTTAATTGGCTTGCAATTACAAGAATCCTTAAATATAAAATGGATCGCCGATTTTAGAGATCCTTGGACACAAATAGATTACTTTCAAAATTTGCCTTTTACCAAACGCGCATTGCAAAAACATTTTGATTTAGAAAGGGTAGTAGCTCAAAAAGCCGACGTTGTTTTAGTGGTTGGCAAAACTATGGGTGATTATTATGCGGCGTTTAACAAGCGTGTATATGTTATTTCTAATGGCTTTGAAACTGTTGAAAATCAATCAGAAATAGCCCTAACTAAAGAATTTAGCCTCACTCATATCGGCTTGCTCAATGCCGATAGAAATTCAGATTTATTTTGGGAAGTCATTCGCGAATTAATTGATGAAAACGCCGAATTTAAAGCGGCTGTGTTAGTTCAATTAATAGGAAAAGTTGCCGATGAGGTTAAGCTAAGTATTGAAAAATATCAGTTAAATGAGGTGGTAACATTCATAAATTACCTGCCACATATTGAAGTTTTAAATTACCAAAAAGCTTCTCAAGTATTGCTGGTGCTGGTAAATCGCGTGCCTAGTGCAAAAGGCATTATTACAGGGAAAATATTTGAATACCTGCTAGCAAACCGCCCTATTTTAGCCATCGGACCCTTAGACGGTGATTTAGCCGAAGTTCTCAATAAAACCAATGCCGGAAAAATTGTAGATTTTGACGATAAAAGTGAACTCAAAAAAAATTTAATGGTTTATTTTGAAGCTTATAAAAATCATACTTTAGTGTCCAAATCACAAAATATTGATGACTATAATGCCAAAACTATTGCTGGTAAATTGGCTGAGATTATAAATACAAACTGATTTATGAAAAAAATAATAACTATTTTAGGGGCGCGACCTCAATTTGTAAAAGCTGCTGTATTGAGCCGCATCATTACTTCACACCACCAAATTGAAGAGCTTATTGTGCACACTGGTCAGCATTTTGACACCAATATGAGTGCCGTTTTTTTTGATGAAATGCACATTCCCAGTCCAAAATATAACCTAAATATAAACGGCTTGCGACATGGCGCTATGACTGGACAAATGCTCGAAAGGCTTGAAGCAGTTTTAATAAAAGAACAACCTGATGCCGTAGTGGTTTATGGCGATACCAACTCAACTTTAGCGGGTGCTTTAGCTGCCAAAAAATTGCAAATAAAAGTAATTCATATTGAAGCAGGTTTGCGTTCTTTTAATATGAAAATGCCCGAAGAAGTCAACCGCATCTTAACCGATCGTATTGCCGATTTATTGCTTTGTCCCACCCAAAAAGCGATGGCTAATTTAAAGCTAGAAGGTTTTGAAAATATAGATACCCAATGCGTTTTAACAGGCGATATTATGAAAGATGCCGTCGAATTTTACAGCACCATGGTAGCCGAAAAATCACATATTTTACAAACCCAGCAACTCAAACCCAATCAATTTGTTTTGGCAACCATTCATCGTCAAGAAAATACCGATACTATTAAAAATTTAAAATCTATTTTTAAAGCCTTTGATGTCATTTCTAAAACCTGCCAAGTGGTGTTGCCATTGCATCCGCGTACAAAGCAAATCCTTGAAAAGAACAAGATAAAAACAGAGGCACTTCTTATAAATCCGGTAGGTTATTTCGACATGTTGGCTTTGCTTAAAAACTGTAAAATGGTGGTAACCGACAGTGGTGGTTTGCAAAAAGAAGCCTTTTTTAATCAAAAATTC
>PFPU01000016.1 GCA_002793215.1 Flavobacteriales bacterium CG_4_10_14_0_2_um_filter_35_18 | reverse complement strand
CTTTAGTGCTTCCGTAAAGCATCGATAAAAATGGAATGGCTGCAATACCTAAACCAATTTGACCAATAAATTTTCTTCTATCGGGATAGCTTGAATTTGCAGTTGATTTATCAAATAAATGAATGATAAAGTTTAATATATAACTCAATAATCGCACCGCATCATCAATAAAAAGAAATAAGATAAATACCATTTTAAATAAGAGAAACGCAAAAGCAAACCCTATAATCAAATTCCGAAATGGTGTAGAATATAAAGGGTGGTTGGCAAAATATTTAAACAAAAACAAGATGCCAACATAAGAGATTGCACTAAAAATAAGAAAGGTATATTTTCCAATTTTTTGATATTGACTATTTGATAACAAGACTTTTAAACCAAAATAAGAATACAAATCAAGTGCCAAAATAAATACCAAAAAAATGAAAATTCTCATAAGCTCTAATTATATTTTTCGGCGTTTTCTTTCTTTTTTAAGCAACTCTAATTCGCGATTGGTTTGTCCGGCAACTGATGTGTTTTCTTCTGCTCTTCTAATTAAATAAGGCATGACGTCTCTAACAGGACCGTAGGGTAAATATTTTGCTACGTTATAGCCATTTTTTGATAGGTTGTAACTAATGTGGTCGCTCATACCATAAAGTTGGCCAAACCAAATACGGTTATCATTTTTATTAAGATGATATTTATCAATGAGTTCCATCAGCAATTCGGAACTTTGCTCGTTGTGCGTTCCCTCAAAAATTGCCATGTCTTCAAGATGTTCTAAAATATAAATTACCACCGCATTATAATTGGCATCGGTTGCCGCTTTTGAATCGCAAATCGGTGATTTATAGCCTTTTTCGGCGGCGCGCTCGCGTTCTTTTTCCATATAAGCACCACGCACCAATTTCATACCAACATGAAAACCTTGTGCTTTTGCCCGTTGATGTAAATTTTTAAGATAATCTAAACGGTCCCAGCGGTACAGTTGAAGCGTGCCAAAAACAATTGCTTTATCTTTGTTGTATTTAGCCATCATTTCCTCAATCAAATTATCGGCGGCTTCTTGCATCCAAGATTCTTCGGCATCAATTAAAATATGAACCCCATTATCATAAGCATATTTACAAACGGTATTGTAACGCGTTTTAACTTTATCCCATTCAAGTTGCTCAACATCACTGAGTTCAATGCGTTCAGTTATCTTTTGATATAAAGCCAATCTGCCAAAACCGGTGGGTTTAAAAACAGCAAACGGAATGCTTATATTCTCCTTGGCAAAGTCAATATTTTTGAGTGTTTTGTTCATGGCCAAATCAAATTGCGATTCTTCTTCAGCCCCTTCAACCGAGTAGTCTAGCACAGCGTGGACTTGCTCAGAATACATTTTTTTTATGGTATCCATACAATCTTCCTCGGTAACACCACCGCAAAAATGATCAAAAACAGTCGAACGAATTAAACCCTCCACCGGAAGGTGTGCTTTTAAAGCAAAATTTGTAGCCGCGGTTCCAATTTTTACAAGAGGCTCACTCTTAATCATTTTGAATAGAAAATAGGCGCGTTCTAATTCTGAATCAGACTTTAAAGCGAAGGCATTTTCTGTATTGTCAAAGGGGTTAGTCATTTTTCGTAATTTTTTAGCAAAGATAATATATGTGGGTGCTTAAATTAAATTTATTATGATTATTTTGCGTCAAATTTTATCATTTTATGAAATCCATTCTTGCCAAAGATTATCAAATTCATTTTAGTGATTACGCTTACGCGGAATTAAATAAAATGATTGAAAACACCGCTATTTCAAAGCTATTTATAATTGCCGATAAAAACACCTTAGCGTTTTGCTATCCGCGTTTAAAAGAAAAATTGTCCATAAATAAGACCGTTGAAATTTTGGAAATTGGCATCGGAGAAAATCAAAAAACCATTGAAACGTGCGAGCAATTATGGATAAAATTATGCGATTTACAAGCAGATAGATCCGCTCTTATTCTAAATTTAGGAGGTGGCATTGTGAGCGATTTGGGGGGATTTGTAGCCGCAACTTTAAAACGTGGCATTCGTTTTATTAACATTCCAACCACCCTATTGGGAATGGTTGATGCTGCCATTGGAGGCAAAACAGGCATTAACTTAGGCGCTTTAAAAAATCAGGTAGGCGCTTTCTATAATCCGAGTATGATTGTCATTGACACCGCTTATTTAAAAACGCTGCCTCCGCGGGAATTTAGAAGTGGCATGTCGGAGATTTTAAAATATGGCTTATCGTATGATGAAAATCTTTACCAATTGATTAAAGCCTATACGGAAACTGATTTTGTCACACTAGAAAAACTCATTTACCGCTCAATTGAAATAAAGAATGAGGTTGTTTTAAAAGACCCTCAAGAACAGAATTTGCGCAAAGTATTGAATTTTGGTCATAGTTTAGGCCATGCCATTGAATCACTTTTTTTAAGTAAATTAGAAGAAAATCATATCACTCATGGCGAAGCTGTTGCTGCAGGAATGGTTTTAGCGGCTCACTTATCATCTCAATATTTGGGATTTAGCTTGGAAAAAACAGCTGAAATTAAATGCCATATTCAAAAATATTTTGGCCAAATTGAACTTCTAAAACCCGATTACCATTTAATATTAAACTTATTAAAACATGATAAAAAGGCAGAAAGTGGTTGTGTAAAATTTGTATTAATAACGCAAATCGGACGGTTTAAGTTGAATTGTGAAGTTGGCGAAACGGCCATTATTAAAGCTTTAGACTACTACAATACTTAGCAACAACCTTTTTTAACTGCGCGATAAACGGCTTCGTATTGGGGTAAAATGACATCTAACTCAAAATCTTTAGAATGTAAATAAGCATTTTGTTTAAATTGTTGTAAAACAGAAGGGTCTTTAAGAATTTTTAAAGCATTATCTGCCATCTCATCAACCGCACCAACAGCGCTCAAATAACCGGTAAGTCCATTAACATTCACTTCAGGCAAACCGCCACTATTTGAAGATATTACAGGTGTTTTTGCCGCCATAGCCTCTAAGGCAGATAATCCAAAACTTTCGGTTTGTGAGGGCAATAAAAATAAATCGGCATAACACAAAACCTTATTGATTTCTTGGCTGTTTCCTAAAAACAAAACCTTATCTCTAATGTTTAATTTTTTTACTAACAAATCTGCTTTTTCACGTTCCGGTCCCTCACCTACCATCAATAATTTTGCGGGAATTTGTTTTAAAATTTTATCAAAAACCAAAATGACATCCTCAATGCGTTTTACGGGTCTAAAATTGCTCACATGAACAATAATGCGTTCATTTTCATCTGCTAAGGTTGAACGCTGGCACTCTTCTTTTGAATGCTCCGGATATTTATTGAGTTCAATAAAATTATAAATAACGTGAATGTCTTTTTTGATGTCAAATAGGCGCAAGGTGTCGCGCTTTAAACTTTTAGAAACGGCGGTAACATAATCTGAATTATTGATACTAAATTCGACTGCTTGTTTGTAAATGGGATGGCTTCCAACCAAGGTAATATCTGTTCCGTGAAGGGTTGTAACCACTTTTATATCAATGCCTTTTGACTTTAAAATTTGCTTAGCCATAAAGGCGGCATAAGCATGCGGAATGGCATAATGTACATGCAAAATATCTAAATGATAACGCTCAACAATTGAAACCATTTTGCTTGAAAGTGCCAATTCATAAGGCTGGTATTGAAACAAGGGATATTCTTCTACAAAAACTTCGTGAAAATAAACATTTTTAGATAAAAAATTTAGACGAACCGGTTGGTTGTAAGTTATAAAATGGACTTCGTGACCTTTAATACCAAGTGCCATGCCCAATTCAGTTGCAACTACGCCACTACCCCCATAAGTAGGATAACAAACAATTCCTATTTTCATTTTAAAAATTTAGCCTAATAATCACCTAAAGTTACTGGATTTTGATCTAAGGCGCTTTGCAACTGCGCATCATTAGGCGCTTTGCCATGCCACGCGTGCGTATGCATCATAAAATCTACCCCATTACCCATTATAGTATGCAACAAAATACATATCGGTTTTCCTTTGCCCGTAAGTGCTTTTGCTGCTTTTAAAGCCTCAACAATGTGGTCGATATCATTCCCTTGAGGCACGTCTAAAACCGTCCAACCAAAGGCTTCAAATTTGGCTTTTAAATCCCCTAAAGGCATCACAACCTCTGTAGGCCCATCAATTTGTTGACCGTTATAATCTACGGTTGAAATGAGTGTGTCAATACCTCTTGCCCCTGCATATAAAACGGCTTCCCAAATTTGACCTTCTTGCAATTCGCCATCTCCGTGAAGGGTAAAAACCAAATGCTTGTCACCGTTGAGTTTTTTTGCCTGTGCCGCGCCAAGTGCTACTGACATGCCTTGGCCTAAAGAACCCGAGGCAATTCTCACACCCGGCAAAGCTTCGTGTGTTGTAGGATGCCCTTGCAAACGGGTGTTTAGCTTGCGAAAGGTTGACAATTCCTTTACGGGAAAGTATCCGCTGCGTGCCAAAACACTGTAAAAAGCGGGAGAAATATGACCGTTGGAAAGAAAAAATAAATCTTCGTTTATTCCGTCCATCGAAAAATCCTTTTTATAATCTAGAATTTCTTGGTATAAAACGCTTAGAAACTCTGCACAACCCAATGAGCCACCTGGATGACCAGATTGAACGGCATGAACCATACGAACGATATCGCGTCTAACTTGTTGCGTAAAATCTTTTAATTGTGCTGTTGAAGCCATATTGCAAATATATTTTGGACAAAAATAAGGGATTAATTTAAGAATTTGGTCTAAAAAAAATTAAAATAATCATCTTGCTTGGGCCTTTACTAATCAAAACTTCTAGCGTTTTGAAGACTAAAAGTTGTGATTATTTACGCTTCAAAAAACCTATCAAGTCAAACGCTAAACCAAAATTAGCGTTATTAAAAAACCTATGAGGTTTTAAAAAGCTCATAGGTTTGAAAGGTTAAAAAAACCTTGCAGGTCAATAAAGCACTCTTATGCAAGGTTTTGAAAACTTTGCAGGTCGAATAGGTCTAATTAACTTTATGTCGCGCTTTTAAAACGGCTTCCACATCTTTAAGAAAAAAACCCTTAGCTTGAAGCAAAATTAAATAGTGAAAAAGCAAGTCGGCCGATTCGTTTAAAAACAAATCATCATTGTTATCTTTGGCTTCAATAACTACTTCTACTGCTTCCTCGCCTACTTTTTGAGCCATTTTATTGATACCTTTTTTGAATAAAGACGCCGTGTATGATTTTTCAGTAGGATGTGATTTTCTATCGGCAATTACCGCTTCTAAAGTCGATAAAAAACTTTCCTTTTCATTAACCTCATTCCAACAAGTATCGGCTCCTGTGTGGCAGGTTGGGCCAATTGGATTGACTTTGATTAAAAGGGTGTCTTGATCGCAATCATTTTTAATTGACACCACATTTAAATAATTTCCACTTTCTTCACCTTTTGTCCACAACCTATTTTTGGTACGGCTAAAAAAGGTTACCTTGTTTAAAGTGAGTGTTTTTTGGTAGGCTTCGGCATTCATATAACCGAGCATCAGCACTTTATGAGTATTAGCATCTTGAATAATGGCAGGTACTAAACCATCGCTGTTTTTTTTGAAATCAATTGTCATAATCTTATTGCTATTTTTTGGTTTTTTAAATATTGTTTTAGTTCCGGAATGCTTATTTCGCCAAAGTGAAAAACACTTGCGGCCAAGGCTGCATCGGCATGACCGATTTGAAAAGCGTCTTTAAAATGTGACATAGTTCCCGCGCCACCACTGGCAATAATGGGAATATTAATTAAATTATTTAGCTTATTTAAGGCCTCTAGGGCAAAACCATTTTTAGTGCCATCGTGATCCATTGAGGTAAACAAAATTTCGCCCGCACCGCGTTGTTCGGCTTCTTTTACCCAATCAAATAAACGCCATTTGGTTTTTAAAGTTCCCCCATTGAGATAAATAAACCATTCGTTATCAATTTGTTTAGCATCAGCAGCAACTACCACACACTGGCTTCCAAAAGCCAGACTCATTTCGCTGATAAGTTGTGGATTTTTTACTGCAGCTGAATTGATAGCCATTTTATCAGCGCCCAATTTTAAGAGCACTTCAACATCTTGAACTGATGAAATGCCACCTCCAACGGTAAACGGAATATCAAGTGCCTGTGCGACTTCACTTACCCAATTACACATTGTTTTTCTTTGATTTATGGTGGCCGTAATATCTAAAAACACCAACTCGTCAGCGCCTTGCTCGGCATATATTTTGGCAAGTTCAACTGGGTCGCCGGCATCGCGGAGGTTTTTAAAATTAATACCCTTAACCGTTCTGCCATTTTTGACATCTAGACAAGGAATGATACGCTTTGTTAACATAAGAATTTTGAATTTTTTAATGGCTCATTAAAAGGTACTTTTCCAGTATTTTTAAACTAATTTTATGTTCATAAATGGCTTTGCCAATAATAACGGCTTCGCATCCCAATTTGGCTAATATTGGCAATTCATCAAAGTGAGAAATTCCGCCCGAAGCGATTAATTTCAAATTAGGAATCTGTTCAATAATTTTTTTATACAGCTCAAAACTAGGTCCTTGAAGCATTCCATCTTTTGAAATATCCGTACAAATAACCGTGCTTATTCCTGCTTTGACATAGTCTTTTATAAAGGGAATCAATGCCTTATCAGAAGTTTCAAGCCAGCCATTTACCGCAATGGTTTCGTTTTTAGCATCGGCTCCTAAAATAATTTTGTCAGCTCCATAAATTTGCAGCCAAGTTTTGAATAAAGCAGGATTTTTAACTGCAACACTACCGCCTGTAATCTGGTTTGCTCCCGATTCAAAAGCAATTCGCAAATCAGCATCCGATTTAAGTCCGCCCCCAAAATCAATCTTTAGGTTTGTGTTTTTGGCAATGGATTCTAAAACCTTATAATTGACAATCGCCTGAGCCTTAGCTCCATCTAAATCAACTAAATGCAAATATTTAATGCCGTGTGCTTCAAATTTTTTTGCCATTTCTAAGGGATTTTCATTGTATATTTTTTGCGTGTTGTAATCGCCTTTTGAAAGTCGGACACATTTTCCGTTTATAATGTCTATGGCAGGAATGATTCTCATTTGAGTTTTTAGTTTTGAGTTTATAATTCTAAAAAGTTTTTTAAAAGTTGCGCCCCTACTTTTCCACTTTTTTCGGGATGAAACTGGACGCCATAAAAATTATTTTTTTTCATTGCTGAAGCATATTTTAAACCGTAAGTGCTTGTGGCAATAGTATCTGCATTTAAGGGCGCGAAATAACTGTGAACCAAATACATAAATTCGTTTTCGTCAATGTCATTAAACAACTCGGATTTTAAATTGCTTATCTGGTTCCAGCCAATTTGTGGTACTTTAAGCTGGTTGTCAAATTTAATCACATTCCCCTCAAAAATTTCCAATCCTTTGCTATCGCCCTCTTCGCAATGTTTACACATGAGTTGCATCCCCAAACAAATCCCCAAAACGGGTTGTTTTAATTGTGGAATAAGCGCATCTAATCCGGTAGCTTTTAAACTAATAAGTGCTCTTGCAGCATGGCCTACGCCTGGAAAAATGACTTTATCCGCTTGACGGATAACAGCAGCATCACTTGTTATTAAAACCTTGCAATTAAGCCGTAACAAAGCATTTTTAACCGATTGTGTATTGCCTGCTCCATAATCTATAATGGCGATTGTTTGCATTAAAATATACCTTTTGTTGTTGGTAAAACGGTACTCGTCACGTCTTTAATAATTGCCATTTTAAGGGCTTTAGCAAAGGCTTTAAAGATGCCTTCTATTTTGTGATGCTCATTGGTGCCTGTTGCCTGAATGTTTAAATTGCATTTTGCCGCATCGGAAAACGATTTAAAAAAGTGCATAAACATTTCGGTAGGCATCGCTCCTATTTTTTCTCGTTTAAATTCAGCCTCCCAAACCAGCCAATTTCTACCTCCAAAATCAAGGGCAACCTGAGCTAAACAATCGTCCATAGGCAACACAAACCCGTAGCGATTCATTCCTTTTTTATCTTGCAAAACTTCATAAAATGCCTGTCCTAAAACAATGGCAACATCTTCAATTGTGTGATGTTCATCTACTTTTAAGTCGCCTTTAACACTAATATTTAAATCTACTTGGGCGTGTTTGGCAATTTGTTCTAACATGTGATCAAAAAATCCAAGTCCGGTGTCAATTGCATTTTGACCTGTTCCATCCGCATTTAAATAGACCGAAATAGCGGTTTCTTTGGTTGTTCGGGTAATGCTTGTCGTTCTAATTTTAGTCTTTAAAAAAGTATAAATGGCTTTCCAATCTTTTGTTTCTAAAACAATATTATTTTTTAGAACTTCCTTATCGGATAAATCAGTTTGCAATCCGCCACAATAATTTATCAAAATGCCTTTTGAACCTAGGTTTTGAGCCAATTTCATATCGGTTAACCGATCGCCAATGACAAAGCTGTTTTGTAAATCAAAATCGGGTGAAAAATATTTGGTCAATAAACCTGTATTAGGCTTGCGAGTTGGTGCATTTTCGGCTGCAAAAGTTCGGTCTATTAAAATTTCACTAAAGTTAATCCCTTCATTTTTAAATGCTTTGAGCATAAAATTTTGAGGAATCCAAAAATTACTTTCCGGATAAGCGTCTGTTCCTAAACCATCTTGGTTGGTAACCATCACCAATTCAAAATTGAGCTCTGCAACAATTTTTTTAAGATAATAAAACACCTCGGGATAAAATTCTAATTTTTCGAGGCTGTCAACTTGCTCATCGGCAGGTTCTAAAATGAGTGTGCCATCGCGGTCAATAAATAAGATATTTTTCATTTGTCAAATGTTTTTAATGCGTTGATAAGTGTGTCATTTTCAAGTGCGGTTCCGATGGTGATGCGCAAACAATTTTTACACCCTAATTCCTTAGAACGGTCACGAACCACAATGCTTTTCGATTTTAAATCGTCAAAAACTAAAGTGCTATTTTTAAAGCGCACCAACAAAAAATTGGCATCCGATTTAAATATTTTTTCTACGCACTTTAATGATTCCAGTGCCTTAATAAGTCGCGCTTTTTGTTGCTTAACAGATGCCAATTCAGCCTTAAAGTGCTCCTGATTTTTCAAGCGCTTCAAGGCTGCCTCCGCATTAGCGGTACTAATGTTATAAGGCGGTTTTATTTTGTTGAGTACGGCAATAATTTTAGGAGAAGCAATGGTTAAACCGATTCTCACACCTGCCAAACCCCAAGCTTTTGATAGCGTTTGAATGACTACCAAATTTGGATAAGTAGCCATCAAACTTAAAGCCGACAGGCTCACTTCTGTAAAATCGATGTAAGCTTCATCTACAATGATTAAACCACTAAACTCCTGGCAAAGTTTTTCAATTTCGACTATAGAAACAGCATTTCCGGTTGGATTATTTGGTGAACAGATAAAAATGAGCCTTGTTGTCGGTTCTAAATTTTTTAAAGCCAAGTCAGCTGTAAACTCAAAATCTAACAATAATGGGATTTCCTTAACTGCCACGGCATTAATTTGCCCCCAAATTTTATACATACTGTAAGTCGGCTTAAAACATAACATACTATTTTGTTGGGGTTCACAAAAGGCTCTAAGCAATAAATCGATGCTCTCATCGCTGCCATTTCCAAGTAATAACTCATTGCAATTAACGCCTTTTAGTTGCGCTAAGGTTTCTTGCAAAGTCTTTATTTGTTTTCCCGGGTAACGGTTAAAGGGCGATGCAAACGGATTTTCGTTAGCATCTAAAAACACTTCGGCATCTCCTTTAAATTCATCTCGTGCCGATGAATAAGCCGTTAATGCCTTAATATTTGAGCGGATTAAATTTTCTAAATTAAAGTTCATTTTTTCAAAGATTTTAATCGGATTGTAACGGCATTTTTATGAGCATCTAATCCCTCGGCTTGCGCCATAATTTCGATGGTATTCCCAATATTTTGAAGCCCTTTTGCCGATAGTTTTTGAAAGCTGATTTGCTTGACAAATGCCTCTAAAGCTACGCCTCCACTAACACGCGCATAACCATTTGTAGGCAAAGTGTGATTGGTTCCTGAGGCGTAGTCACCAGCGCTTTCGGGTGAATAATCGCCTATAAATACCGAGCCGGCATTGCGGACATTATCAGCGTAATACAGGCTGTCTTTTCCACAAATAATAAGGTGTTCGGGCGCGTATTGATTGATTATTTTTAAAGCTTCTTTTTTATCTTTTACAGCTATCATTTTAGAATTTTGTAAAGATTGTTCGGCTATTGCTATGCGCGATAATTTTGGCAATTGGATTTTGATTTCACAAGCAACCATTTTTAAAAAATCTGAATCGGTTGCAACCAATATTACCTGACTATCAGTGCCATGCTCTGCTTGCGATAACAAATCAGAAGCTACAAAAGCAGCGTTTGCCGATTTATCACAAACCACCATCAACTCTGAAGGACCGGCAGGCATATCTATGGCAATACCTTCTTTTTGCACCAAGGTTTTTGCAAGGGTTACATAGCTGTTTCCCGGACCAAAAATTTTATAAACCTTCGGAATACTTTCCGTGCCAAACGCCATTGCCGCAATGGCTTGTGCGCCACCCACCTTAAAAATATTTGAAATACCTAAAAGTTGGGCCGTATATAATATTTCGGGTGCTATCAAACCATTTTTATTGGGCGGCGTGCATAAAATTACCGTTTTGCAACCTGCAATTTGTGCCGGAATTCCCAACATCAAAACCGTTGAAAACAAAGGTGCTGAGCCCCCGGGAATGTATAAACCTATTTTTTCAATAGCCACTTGTTTACGCCAACAAAATACGCCCCGAGTGGTCTCAACCCGCGTTGAAACAACTTCTTGTGCTTTGTGAAATTTATAAATGTTTTGATAGGCTTTGTTAATGGCTTGTTTTAATGGCGCTGAAATTTGATTTATGGCATATTCAATTTCGGCTTTAGTTACCATTAAAGAAGTCAATTCAACTTGATCAAAAGCTTTGGCATATTGATATAAAGCGCTATCTCCCTGCGCTTTTACGGTATTTAAAATCGTTGCCACCTGAAGTTCCTTTTCGGCTGACTGTTGGCTTTTTGGGCGTTGTAAGAGCAGCTCTAATTCCGCTATATTGGGTTCATTGAAAATTTGCATATTCTTGAATTTATATTACCATTTTTTCTATCGGAACTACCAAAATACCCTCGGCTCCTTGGGCTTTAAGCGCGTCAATCACCTCCCAAAAGGAGCCTTTATTGATGACGGTATGGATGGAACTCCACCCTTTTTGCGCTAGGGGTAAAACTGTTGGACTGCGCATTCCAGGTAGGATTTTTACAATATTGTCAATTTTATCATTGGGAACATTCATCAATACATAACGCGAATTTCGCGCTTTTAATACCGACTGAATTCTAAATTGAATTTTATCTAAAATCTCTTGAGCCTCCTTAGTTATAACCGGTGATTTTGCCAAAACTGCCTCCGACTTTAACAAGACTTCCACTTCTTTTAAATTGTTTTTAAATAAGG
>PFPU01000126.1 GCA_002793215.1 Flavobacteriales bacterium CG_4_10_14_0_2_um_filter_35_18 | reverse complement strand
TTCCTTAGCGGATTGAATTTTATCTACCACCTCTTTTTCACTTTTCCATTTGGCATAGATTCCTTCGCGGTTTTCTTTAAAATTAGCTAATTCCTTTTTTAAACTCGCTAATTTTTCATTATCTTTTTCACGTTTAATGGCTTCAATTTCTATTTCTAACTGCATAATTTTACGGTCAAGAGCATCTAATTCTTCTGGTTTAGAATTTATTTCCATTCGCAGTTTTGCAGCGGCTTCATCCATCAAATCGATGGCTTTATCTGGCAAGAAACGGTCTGTAATATAACGAGCAGATAGAGTTACAGCGGCAATAATAGCTTCATCTTTAATCTGAACTTTATGATGAGTTTCATATTTTTCTTTAATGCCTCTTAAAATTGAAATGGCACTATCAATATCGGGTTCATCGACCATAACTTTTTGAAAACGACGTTCTAAAGCTTTATCTTTTTCAAAATATTTTTGGTATTCGTTTAAAGTTGTTGCACCGATTGCGCGCAATTCACCTCTAGCAAGTGCGGGTTTTAAAATATTAGCCGCATCCATAGCGCCTTCGCCACCACCTGCGCCAACAAGTGTATGTATTTCGTCAATAAACAAAACAATTTGTCCATTAGCATCAATCACTTCTTTTACAACCGATTTTAGGCGTTCTTCAAATTCACCTTTGTATTTTGCACCGGCTATTAATGCGCCCATATCTAAAGAAAAGATGATTTTATCTTGTAAATTTTCGGGCACATCGCCTTTTACAATTCGGTGCGCTAAGCCTTCGGCAATGGCAGTTTTACCCGTGCCGGGTTCACCTACCAAAATAGGATTGTTTTTGGTGCGGCGCGACAAGATTTGCAAGATGCGTCTAATTTCTTCATCTCGCCCAATAACAGGGTCTAGCTTGCCGTCATTTGCCAATTGATTTAAATTTTTTGCATATTTATTAAGTGCATTGTAGGTTTCTTCGGCATTTTGAGAATTTACATTATGACCCTTTCGCAAATCGGCTATTATGGTTTTTAACTGATCTTCATTAATGCCATTATCGGTTAAAAGTTGCGCCGTTTGGTCTTTTGATTTAAGGATAGCTATCAGTATATGCTCAATAGTAACATATTCATCCTTCATCTTTTTGGCGATATTGCTGGCGTCTAAAAGCATGGTGTTAGCCAACTTTGAAAGCATCAATTCACCACCACTCACTTTAGGAAAACCTTCTAAAATACGATTGAGGGTCTGTTTAAATAGGGGAATGTTAACGCCTAATTTTTTTAAAATAAAAGGCATGACATTTTCATCAACTTCTAAAATTGCTTGCAAAAAATGTGCATTCTCAATTTGTTGTTGACCAAGACCTTGTGTAATTTGTTGTGCGCGTTGTACAACTTCTTGCGATTTAATGGTGAAATTGTTAAAGTTCATAACGTTTGTTTTAGAATTAAAAACTATCAAAACCAATACCAAGCACCAATTTACCAAAAATATCAGCCAAAATGACTTATTTTTGTAAGAATTTAAAGACAAAGCGTCTTTTAAACCTTAAATTTTAAAATAGAACTACAATGAATTTTATAAAATCACTTTTTAAATCAGATAAACCAAATCATACTGATAAACCCCAATCTATTTTTCCTTGGAAAGATTTAAACGCTATCAACCAAATTGACCAGCTTGAAAAAGACTCTTTCACAAAAAAGATTGTCATTTTTAAACATAGCACACAATGTGGCATCAGTAGGGCAGTGCTTAAAAACTTTGAAAGACAAACAGAAATTAAATTAGATGTAACTTACTATTTACTAGACTTATTAAGTTTTAGAGAAGTTTCAAATACTTTGGCAAGTAGATTTGATGTGCAACATCAATCACCTCAGTTATTAGTATTAAAAAATGGCAAAGTCATTGCACACGACTCACATTATGAGCTTTTAAACATCGTTATATGATGAATTTATAAAGCAGGTAAGAGTTTTCCGGCGCAATCGCCAAAACCTATTCTGACTTTATCTTTTTGGCAATAACCACGCATAATTACGGTGTCATAGTCATTGATAAATTGGCGGAGGGAGCCATCATTTAATTTTAGAGGTTTGGTTCCATTCCACGATAATTCTAACATGGAGCCATAACTGTCGGGAGTTGGACCCGAAATGGTTCCAGATCCCATCATATCTCCGGCAACTACATTACAACCATTGCTGGTGTGATGCGTTAATTGTTGTGCCATTGTCCAGTACAAATTACTAAAATTGGAATGGTTTACTTTATTTTCGATGCCGTTTTCGGGTTTTATGAAGGTTTCAAGGTGAATATCAAAACTATTATTGCCTTCCTGCTGAAGGTATTCAAACGGTTTTGGGTCTTGTTTTGGGCTGGCAATTCTAAAAGGTTCTAAAGCATCTAAAGTTACAATCCAAGGAGAAATGGTTGAGGCAAAATTTTTGCCTAAAAAAGGACCTAAAGGTGCGTATTCCCAAGCCTGAATATCTCTGGCGCTCCAATCGTTAAACAACACCATTCCGAAAATATAATCTTCGGCTTTATCTATTGAAATTCGTTTTCCCAATTTGTTAACATCGGTAGTGATAAATGCCATTTCTAATTCAAAATCAACTGCTTTTGAGGGTCCAAAAATAGGGTTTTCAGCACCAGCTGGTTTAGATTGACCAAAAGGTCGGTGAATAGCTTTGCCAGTAGGTACAATTGAAGAGCTTCGTCCGTGATAACCAACGGGTAAGTGTAACCAATTAGGCAATAGGGCATTATTAGGATCTCTAAACATGCTTCCAACATTTAAAGCATGTTCTTTACTTGAATAAAAATCGGTATAATCACCAATGTTTACGGGCAAGTGCATTTCAATATCGGCAACTAGATGAATAATTTGCTGAATATCTTTTTTCTTATTTTGCAACTTAGGGTTTTCAATATCAAATAAATCGGCGATTCTATTTCTAACCAATCGCCAAATTCCTTTGCCGTGAGCGATAAAATCGTTCAAGCGATCTTGTAAAAAAACATCATCAGTAAGGTCAATACCTTTAAAATAACCTAATTGGTGAAGAGCGCCCAAATCAATTGCGAAATCACCAATTCGAGAGCCAATAGTCATAATATTGTCTTTGGTTAAAAAAACGCCAAAGGGAATATTTTGAATTGGAAAATCAGAATTAGGGCTAACTTCTAACCAAGATTTTCGTTTGGGATTGTTTGCGGTGATTTTCATGGCATTTATTTTTTTGGTTAATTTTTATAATCCATTAAACTTAAACGTTGCAATGTAAAAATTAATTTGGTTCAAATATAGAAGAATATCACGATTTGAAAAATGAATTTATTACTTTTGGTCTTAATTTAACTAAACTTTAAAATTACAATCAATAAATGAGAAGAGATCAAGAAATTTTTGATTTAATTCAAGAAGAAACTGACAGACAAACCAATGGTTTGGAGTTAATTGCATCCGAAAATTACGTAAGTCAACAGGTTTTAGATGCAATGGGGTCGGTACTTACTAATAAATATGCCGAAGGTTATCCAAATAAGCGTTATTACGGTGGATGTGAAGTTGTAGATTTAGTTGAACAATTGGCTATTGATCGCGCAAAAGCACTTTTTGGAGCGGCTTATATCAATGTGCAACCACATTCTGGTTCTCAAGCCAATGCAGCTGTTTATCAAGCTTTAATAAATCCGGGTGATAAAATTTTGGGTTTTGATTTGTCTCATGGTGGCCATTTAACGCACGGTTCTTCAGTTAATTTTTCAGGAAAACTTTACAAACCAAGCTTTTATGGTGTTGAACAAGAAACCGGACGATTGAATTATGATAAAATAGAAAGCATTGCTTTAAAAGAAAAACCACAACTTATTATTGCGGGTGCTTCTGCTTATTCAAGAGACATGGATTTTAAAACTTTTAGAGCCATTGCCGATAAAGTAGGCGCTTTGCTAGTTGCCGATATTTCGCATCCCGCTGGATTAATAGCAAAAGGTATTTTAAATGACCCATTGCCACATTGTCACGTAGTTACTACAACAACGCATAAAACTTTGAGAGGTCCACGAGGCGGAATGATTATGATGGGACAAGATTTTGACAATCCATTTGGGCAAAAAACGCCTAAGGGAATCCTTAAACCAGTGTCGGCTTTATTAGATTCGGCTGTTTTTCCGGGCACGCAAGGTGGCCCTTTAGAACATGTGATTGCTGCAAAAGCAGTTGCTTTTAAAGAAGCCTTAACAGATGATTTTTTATTCTATCAAATACAAGTTAAAAAAAATGCGGCAGCCTTGGCAAAAGCATTGGTAGCTAAAAATTATCACCTAATTTCGGATGGAACTGATAATCACATGATGCTCATTGATTTGCGCAATAAAAATATTACTGGCAAAGAAGCTGAAAGAGCACTGGTTGCAGCACATATTACCGTAAATAAAAATATGGTACCCTTTGATGATAAATCACCTTTTATCACTTCGGGAATTAGAATTGGCGCTGCAGCAGTTACAACACGAGGCTTAGTTGAAACAGATATGTTTACGATTATCGATTTAATTGACCAAGTCATTACCCACTTTACCGATGAAAACGTCATTTTAGAAGTAGGCAAAGCCGTCAATCTTTTGATGCATAAAAAGCCTTTGTTTACTTGGAAAAGGAGCTAAACCTAAAAGCCGCGCCATTTGGCGCGGCTTTTTTTATTCAATTGCTCTGTTAATAATAGATTGTGGAAGCGATTTTTTAGCATTCGCCCCCAATTTTTTAATACTTTCTACGCGCGTAATTAAATTGCCATTACCTGTTGACAGTTTATTCATGGCACTTTCATAGTCTTTTTTTGTGTCATCCATTTTTTTGCCGATTCCTATTAAATCATTGAATAAACCTTCAAATTTATCGTAAAGTGCTCCCGCTTGACGGGCAATTTCTACGGCATTTTGACGCTGTTTTTCATTTTGCCACAAGCTGTTTATTGTACTAAGTGTTGCTAAAAGGATTGTTGGCGTAACAATAACGATATTTTTTTGGAATGCCTTATTGTATAAATCAGCATCATGACTTTGAGCCAATGCAAATGCAGGTTCTATCGGAATAAAGAGTAAGACAAAATTTGGAGATTCAATTTGATATAAATCCTCATAACGCTTTTCACTGAGTTGATTAACATGTCGGTTTATTGAAAGCACATGTTCTTTTATAAAATGGATTTTATCAACTTCATTCTCTGCATTTACATATTGTTCGTAGGCTGTCAGTGTTACTTTAGAGTCGATAATCATCTTTTTATTGTCGGGTAAATTAATAATTACATCCGGTCGGAGGCGTTGTTTGCCTTCAGTATCAACCGAAAAGCTCTGTTCAACTTCATATTCACGCCCTTTTTCTAAACCCGATTTTTCTAAAACGCGTTCTAAAATCATTTCCCCCCAATTACCTTGGGTTTTGCTGTCGCCTTTTAACGCTCTAGTTAAATTTACCGCTTCTTTGCTCATTTGTTCGTTTATAGCGGTTAAACCGACGATTTGTTGGCGTAGTGCGGCGTGATAATCAATGCTTTCTTTATGTGAAGTTTCAACACGTTTTTCGAAAGTCAGAATTCTTTCTTGTAGCGGATTTAGAATATTTTCTATATTTTCTTTGTTGAGGATGGTAAATTTCTCCGATTTTTCTTCCAAAATTTTATTGGCGAGCAATTGGAATTCTTTAGTAAACTTTTCTTGTAAATCGGTTAAATCCTTTTTTTGAGTGTCTAATTTTTCGGATAAATAGGCGAGTTCACTTTCCTTTTTTGTTAGGGATATTTGAAAGGTATTGTTTTCTATTTGCTGTTTTGTAACTTGTTGTGATAGATTCTCTTTATCGGATAACAACATTTTATTAACAGAACTCAAACTGGAGATTTCTTTTGAAGCAACCGACTTAGATTGAAACATTCCAATAAAATAACCAAGTGCGATAAAGACAAGCCCGCCAATAATAATTAATAGTAAATCCATCATAAAATAAATTAGCTTATAAAATTAATATTTTTAAATTTGATGACCATTGAATTTTAAACAAGTTTATGAAAATTATCTGTTTGTTCATCTATAAACGAATTTTAGGCTGGCATTTTTCTAATTCAGCTCCTAAAGATTTGAAAAAATATATCATTATTGCCGCGCCACATACCAGCTGGCTCGATTTTCCTTTAGGTGTTTTGACAAAATTTGCATTAGGAATTCCAGCTAATTATATTGGTAAAGACAGTTTATTTAAACCACCTTTTGGATTTATTTTTAAATTGTTAGGAGGCACGCCTGTAGATAGAACCAAAAGCCATAATCTGGTTGATCAAATTGTTGACCTATTCAATAAGAAAGATGCGTTTATTTTGGCACTTTCACCAGAAGGAACGCGTAAAAAAACAGAAAAATGGAAAACGGGATTCTATTATATTGCCAAGGGAGCTAAAGTTCCTATTGTAATGATTGCCTTAGATTTTGAGCATAAAACAGTTAAATTTTCGGAGCCTTATTTTACCACAGATAATATTGAAGCCGACTTTAATCATTTTTATGATTTTTATAGAGGCGTTAAAGGGAAACATCCAGAATTGTTTTGATCACCCCGTCCTTCGGACAACCCTTAAGTGGAGGGACATGTTTTAGCCTTTATAAAAAGGAAATTTCACTACTTCGGCTTTTAGAGGTTTATCTCTCACCACTATATATATTAAGGAACCTAATTTAGCATAATTTGAAGAAACATAGCCCATACCAACACCAACTTTCAACGAAGGACTCATCGTTCCTGAGGTTACGTGTCCAATTGGGTTGCCTTTGGCATCTGCAATTTCATATTCATGACGTGGTATGCCTTTGTCAATCATCTTAAAACCTACCAATTTTATAGCAGTTCCTTTTTCTTTTTGAATTTTTAAAGCTTCGGCATTGATAAAATCTTTGTTAAATTTGGTAATCCAGCTTAAACCGGCTTCAATAGGAGAAGTGGTGTCATTAATATCATTACCATATAAACAAAAACCCATTTCTAAGCGCAAAGTATCTCTTGCTGCTAATCCAATTGGTTTGATACCATATTTTGCACCAGCTTTAAATACCGATTCCCAAACGTGAATGGCCTCTTCATTTTTAAAATAAATTTCAAATCCGCCACTGCCAGTATAGCCTGTAGCCGAAATTGTTACGTTTTTTAATCCTGCAAAAGTACCGATTTTAAAAGTGTAATAATCCATACTTGCCAAATCAACATCCGTCAAGGATTGTAAGGCCTTTGCAGCCAAAGGGCCTTGAATTGCCAATAAAGAAGTTGTGCTAGAGGCGTTGGTCATTTCAACACCTAAATCGTTGTGTTTTGAAATCCAATTCCAATCTTTATCAATGTTAGAGGCGTTAACCACCAACATATATTCGGTATCTGAAATTTTGTAAACTAATAAATCATCGACAATACCGCCGTCGTAATTTGGCAAACAGCTGTATTGAACTTTGCCATCAAATAAAACGGAGGCATCATTACTTGTTACTTTTTGAATGAGTGCAAGGGCATTTTTTCCTTTAAGAAAGAATTCACCCATGTGCGACACATCAAAAACACCTACACCATTTCTAACGGTTAAATGTTCGGCATTGACGCCTTCGTATTGAACGGGCATATTATATCCTGCAAAAGGCACCATTTTAGCGCCTAATTTTTCGTGAATTTGAGTTAAAGCGGTATTTTTCATGAGTTGATTTGTGAGTTTTTTTGTGCTGCAAAAGTACAATTATTAATTTTAATGCCTAAAAAAATCCGACTTCAAATGGCTTTAAAATCGGATTTTTAATAAAAAATGTATTAATTATTTTGGCAGATTGGCGATGATATCATCAATACTGGCGCGCTCTTGATAATCTGGGTTAAATTGTCGGTACACAATTTTTCCGTTAGAGTCAATAATGTAGGTTGCAGGTACCGGTAAAACTGCTTGCCCGTTTGCATTGGTGTTGGCAATGGATGCTTTTAAATGCTCTTGAATCTTATTTTGATAGTCATCAGTCACTTTATAAGCCACATCAAAAGCATTTAAAATACTATCGTCAGAATCGGATATTATAGTGAATTTAGCACCCGTTTGATCTTTTGTTTTTGTTACGTTTTCGTAGGTTTCGGGTGTAATAGCCAAAAGTTTAACGCCTTTAGATTCAATATCTTGAGCTTGCTTAGCTAAAGCAGATAGGTGCTTGTTGCAAACGGGACACCAATAACCTCTGTAAAAGAAAAGTACAACGGGTTGTTTTTTGTATAAATCTTCTAAGGCAATAACAGAGCCATCTGCCAAAGTAAGCTTGACGTTTGGTGCTTGTGAACCAACTGCCAACCCTTGTGGATTGCTAGAGGCATCCATACCAAACTTGGTATTATCGCCGACTGCCATTTCTGTTTGATTAGCTGGGGATTCTTCTGATTTTGTAGGCGTGTCTTTTTTGCAAGAAGCAAAAGTAAATAGTGTTATTAGTAATAAGAAGGCAAAGTTTTTCATAAGATTTAGTTGTTTTATTAAAGAGCACAGTCGTAAATTATATTTAAACTTACATTATTTTATGGTTTATTTTTTTAAAACAGATTGTTTTAAAAGTTTATAAACTTGTAAGAAAATTAAAAAAAGATTAACAAAGCTAATAAAGAAAAATAGTCTTTAAATATATAACTTTGAAAAATAATAAGATTTTATGCACATACAGTTTTATCTTTTAATTTTAACGGGTTTGGTGATACTCTTATCTTCGGTAATCAAAGGAATTACGGGATTTGGTTTTTCGTTGTTAGCCATTCCGGTTTTATCATTTATTTTTCCAATGAATGTGCTAGTGCCAGCTTTGGTAATTTTTAATTTGGTAACCAGCATTTTGGTTTTATTAAAACTTAAAGAGAAAGTAAGAGCTTATTATTTGATTCCTATGATGATTGCATCGTTATTGGGAATACCATTCGGAATTTATATTTTAACTTATATCGATGCCAATATCTTAAAATTGGTCATTAGTTTTTTAGTAATTTTATTTTCTTTAAAGATGTTGTCAGGTGTAAAATTGGCAAAAAAGAATTTAGATAAACCCATTGTTTTTGCAGGATTCATAAGTGGTTTGTTAACCAGTAGCATTTCAATTGGCGGTCCAACTTTGGCTCTTGCCTTAGATAGAAAGGGTTATAGTAAAGAACTTTTTAGAGGTATTTTTATTTGGTTTATGGTAGTTTCGAGTTTGTTTAGCACAGTTGCCTTCTATTATAAAGGTTTGCTGAGTATTGAAACCATAAAATATTCGGCTTTTGCCTTGCCTTTACTTTTTATTGGGTCGAGTTGGGGTGTAAAAATAGCCTCGCGCATTAACGCTTTTAAATTTCGAAAACTAGTAATTTATTTGAATGTTTTTACGGGTTTAATTATGCTAATTTCTACAATTTTAGCTTTAAAACATTAGTTGCTAAAGCGCTATTTCAATCTGATTTTTGATAATATCGTCAAAGGTATCTCTTGACCTAATTAAATAATCTTTGCCTTGATACCAAAGCACTTCGGCGGGTTTAAAGCGTGAATTATAATTAGAAGCCATACTAAAACAATAAGCGCCGGCATTGTTAAAACACAAAATATCATTTTCACGGATTTCAGAAATGCGGCGATTGGTGCCAAAGGTATCGGTTTCACAAATATAGCCTACAACAGTATAATAACGATCTCTACCCTCTGGGTTTGAAAGATTGGTAATGTGGTGATAAGCATCATAAAACATGGGGCGGATCAGGTGGTTAAACCCACTGTCAATACCCGCAAACACGTTTGAAGTTGTCTGTTTGATGACATTTACTTTTGCCAAAAATTTACCCGATTCGCTTACCAAAAATTTACCAGGCTCAAACATTAAGCTAATCGTTCTGCCATAATTTTTGCAAAATTCGTTGAATCGCTCACTTAATTTTTCACCTAATTCTTCAATATTTGTACAGATGTCGCCTTCTTTATAGGGAACTTTAAACCCACTACCTAGGTCTATAAAGGCTAAATCTTTAAATTGTTCGGCTACATTAAAAAGTATTTCGGTAGCACTTACAAACACATCAATATCTAAAATATCAGAACCAGTGTGCATGTGCACGCCATTGATAATCATCTTTGTATTATCGGCAATACGCAAAATATGAGGCACTTGGTGAATTGAAATACCAAATTTAGAGTCAATATGTCCTACAGAAATTTTTCTGTTGCCACCTGCCATAATATGCGGATTGATTCTCACACAAACCGGAATTTCAGGATATAGATGTCCAAATTGTTCTAAGATAGAAAGGTTATCAATGTTTATTTGAACGCCAAGTTTAGCAACTTTAACAATCTCTTCAAATGAAACACCATTGGGTGTGTAAATAATTTCTTTAGGAGAAAATCCTGCTTTTAAGCCCAACTGAACTTCTTGAATTGATACGGTATCTAATCCCGATTTTAATTTTTTAAATAACTTTAATACAGAAATGTTAGACAAAGCTTTAACGGCATAATTTACCTTAACTTTTTTAACGGTTTTAAAAGCATTTATTATGCGATTGTATTGTGATTCAATAACATCGGCATTATAAACATAAAGAGGGGTGCCGTATTTTTCGGTTAAGTTTAGTAAATCTTTAGATTCCATAGTTTAGTGTTCAAATTTTTTTGCGGTAATTTGGGCAATATTAATAATTACTTCGGTTGCTTTTTGAATAGATTCGGCTGGAACATATTCATAGCGTCCATGAAAATTATGACCGCCAGCGAAAATATTTGGACAAGGTAAACCCATATAAGATAATTGTGCTCCATCAGTGCCTCCTCTAATGGCTTTAATATTTGGTTTTATGCCTGCTTGAATCATTGCTTCCTTAGCAATATCAACAATATGCATAACGGGTTCAACCTTTTCTCGCATATTAAAATATTGATCTTTTATGGTTGTTGCAATCAAATTATTGCCTAATTTTTTATTTAACGCATCTGCTGTTGCACTAAAATGCAATTTACGTGCTTCAAATTTTTGACGGTCGTGATCTCTAATAATGTATTGTAGACTTGCTTTTTCTACGCTTCCTTTCATCCCGTAAAGGTGATAAAAACCTTGATAATCATCGGTTTGTTCGGGAACTTCATTTGCAGGAAGCGCCGTAATAAATTGAGTGGCAATGGTCATGGCGTTAATCATAATGCCTTTGGCATAACCAGGATGTACAATTTTTCCCTTAATTTCAACCAAACCACTAGCGGCATTAAAATTTTCGAATTCCAATTCACCTAATTCGCTGCCATCCATTGTGTAAGCCCAATCAGCATTAAAGGATTTTACATCAAATTTATGAGCACCTTTGCCGACTTCTTCATCGGGCGTAAAGCAAATTTTTAGGATGCCGTGTTTAATTTCGGGATGTGTTAGTAAAAATTCCATTGCCGTAACAATTTCGGTTATTCCGGCTTTATCATCAGCGCCCAAAAGTGAATTGCCATCGGTCGTAATTAAGGTTTGACCTTTATAATTTATCAATTCTTTAAACTCTTTTGGGTCTAGAATAATAGGGTCATCAGCGTTTAAAACAATTGCTTTGCCATCATAATTTTTATGAACCTGTGGGTTTACGTGCGCGGCACTAAAATCGGGACTCGTATCAATGTGTGCTACAAATCCAATAGTAGGGACTTTATAACTAATATTAGAAGGTAAAGTAGCTGTTAGATAACAATTTTCGTCAAGGTTTACATCGGTTAAACCGATAAATTTCAATTCTTTTTCAAGTAGTTTTGCCAAAGTCCATTGTTTTTCTGTACTTGGAAAAGCAGGATTGTTTGGGTCGGATTGTGTATCAATTGAAACATATTTTATAAACCTATCGATGATGTGCTGTAACATTTTTTACAAATTTTCGCCAAAATTAGGTAAACGGAGTTAACTATACAACCTAATAACCGACTATTCATTAATAATTAAGGAATTGATGACCTTAATAGCTTGGCAAAAGCGTTCATCGCTATTTTTATCACCAAAACATTGAATTTCAATTTCAAAATAATGTTCATTTTCAAGACTAAAATATAGGTGAAGTCCTTCAATTTTTATGTTGGATTGTTGTTTTTGTGAAGTGATGAGTAATGCTTCAGCATTTTTAAAGAGTCCTTTTTTAATGCGGTTTATGTGCCATTGGTTTTTGGTGAGTTCTGATTTTATAGTATCTGAAGTAGCTTGATTTAGGCGCAATAAACCAGGAATTAAGGAGGTTTTTATTAAGAATGTTTCCGATAATTGTTTAGTAGTATCGGCAGTTGCAAATATGGAAGTGCTTTGATCCATATACAATTCTGTTTTCCAATTTATTGGAACTTCTAAACTAAATTTTAAATAGGCGTCTTTAATCTGTTTTGTTTGCACAGCGCTTGTTTTACAGTTGTAATCTTTAAAGATTTCGCCGTTATTAGAACAGCCTGCACAAAGCATAAGTGCCATTAAAATAAATGAAAATTTTAGCAGATTCATAGTTTAGAATTTTAGGGTGGCAATTGTTCCTTGACCACCTAAAAAAGCAGTGTGTTCATTTACAATTTGGATGGAGTAAAAGCCTTCCGTACTTATTTCAGTCCAATTATTGCCGCCATTTCTAGTCAAATAAATGCCTTCTGTTCCTACGGCAATTAGTGATTTTCCATTAGAATTTGGCACAAACTGCACGCAGCTTATATAACCGGGCAATACATTATTAGCCACAATTTTCCATGTTTTACCACCGTTGTTCGTAATGGCTTTGTTATTTAGATTAGCCGATTTATCGGTGTAATCACCACCGCAAATAATTCCAATTTTAGAATTGTAGAATGCCATAGAATAAATGCCTGTTGTTGGTTTTCCTTGAATAAATGGTGTGACGCAAACGTTCCAAGTTTTTCCGAGATTGGCAGAATGAAAAACGCGTGATTTTAAACCACCAGTCGCAATCCAAATATTTTTTTTGCTTGAAGCGATATTGGTATTGCTTGCCGCAAAAGCCGCTTCGCCGGGTTCAATTTTAGGCAAATTTTTACAATCCGTTTTTTGCCAAGTTGTGCCACCGTCAATTGTTGTGATAATTGTTAAACAATCATCCGTAGGATCGCCCATTGCAATGCCGTTTTTATCATCTAAAAAGTACATGGCATCATAAAAGGCTTTGGGGTTATTATCTAAAAAAACCACTTTTCCTAATTGATTATACCGTTGTTTATCAAATTTATATAGTCTTGCAGGTGATTCAATATTTAAGGCAAATAAATAGTTTGAAGTGCTGGCGATGGCTCTAAAATGATTGCTAGAATCTTTTGGTAAATCAATTTTATAGTAACGTGTTTTACCTGATAAAGCTATTTCACCAACTTCACCATTACTGTTTGCAAAAGCTACCGTACTGTCATTTAGAGCTTCTAATGCCCTATAACCAGCGTTCGCATTCAAGATGGTTTTAATTTCAACCTTATCAATAATTTGTGCGCTAAGACTATAAAAACTTAAAACCATAAAAAATGAAAATCCCCTATATATCATAAATATTTATTTAAATTTATCAAATGTAAGCCATTTATAAAAATAGGGACTTATAGTTTAACTTAAAATTTTAAAAAATGAAGGCTTTAGTCATATCAGGAGGTGGAAGTAAAGGTGCTTTTGGCGGAGGTGTAGCACAATATTTAATTGAAGAAAAGCATAAAGATTACGATATTTTGGTAGGAACTTCTACGGGAAGTTTAATGCTAACTCATTTGGCTTTGAATAGAGTACAAGCGATAAAAGATATTTATACAAATATTTGTGCCAAAGATATCTTTAGTTTAAATCCCTTTATATTTAAAAAACATAAGGGTTATACAACTTTTGGTATCAACCATTTTAATTTAATTTTGAGCTTCTTAAAAAGCGCAAAAACATTTGGCAGAAGCGAAAATTTAAGACGTCTTATAAAAGAGAAAATTACCAGGGAAATGTTTGACACCTTAAAAGCATCTAAAAAAGAAGTGGTAGTTACGGTTTCAAATGTTACTTTAAATGAAGTAGAATACAAGCGTTTAAAAGATTGTACTTACGAAGATTATTGTGATTGGATTTGGGCTTCGAGTAATTATGCACCCTTTATGAGTATTTTAGAAAAAAATAATTTTGAATATGCCGATGGTGGTTTTGGAACTCTAGTTCCTATAAAACAAGCTATTGATTTAGGAGCAACCGAAATTGATGTGATTATTTTAGATACCGAAATAAACCAGTTTAACAGAATGGGTTCTAGAAACCCGTTTGAAATGTTGACTTATTTATTTGGATTTATGTTAGAACAAGGTGGTTTACAAGATGTTGTCATTGGAAAATTAGAAGCCAAAAATCACAATGCCTGCCTAAATCTTTATTATACGCCAACTATTTTAACCACTAATTCATTGGTATTCGAAAAGAAAAAGATGGAAAAGTGGTGGAAACAGGGCTTTAAATACGCTGAATCGCAAAATGCAAACTCATCAAATGAGTTAAAAAGCAAAGGTTATTGATTGTTATTTATTTTTTTGTCAACAACCATTGTTTGTTTAAGTTTTTGTTCGTTAGACCCCGAGAAAGGTTTTTCGAGAAATAGTTCCTTTTGTGCAGAAATCAATTTACCGCCTGTACTAATTAAATCAAGCGTAGCTTTAAAGAGTGGCTCATTTTCATCGCCAAGGATGCCTAAATTGCCATAATCTTCGGGCAATAAAATAGTTGGATCAAAACCATCTTTATCATTGAAGTCTAGTTTGTTTAACTCTTCTAAAACAATAGGTTGCATGGCATAAGTGTGATTTGGATTTGCGCCAGCCCTTCCTAAATCTTTTGAATCGTAAACTTTAATGGAAGCGACGTATTTACCCACGGTTTTTGTGCCGATACTTTTTACAGTGATATAAGGATTTAATCCGTTTATAACCAATTCGCTTGCCGAAGCAGTGCTACCGGTAGTAATTACATAAAGTTTATCTAAATTTAGATGATTTATAGCGGTGTTATCGGCTAATTTAGCCGAAAAGTTATTGACTAAAAATTCTGGATTATGGTCTTCAAATTGTTTTTGAAGGTTTGCATTCCAATGTTCTTTTGTAAAAAGCTGGTTTGTAAACTGTCCGGTAATCATACTGGCCAAAAAACTTGCTGTTCGAACAGAACCACCTCCGTTATAACGCAAATCTAAAACCAATTCGGTAATGCCCTGATTTTTTAAATTTAAAATAGTTGTATTTAATTGATTATCAAATCCGCTAAAAAATCCGTTATACATTAAGTAGCCTATTTTATGACTGCCTCTTGTAATGACATTGCTCAAAAAAATTGGATTTTCTTGATATTCTATCTTATCAAGATTAATTGTTTGGTTAGTTGCTGTTACAGTGCCGTCATTATTATATGTGGCTAAACCAATGCTATAAGAATTATTGTTTGAGAATAAAAGGCTCGAAAAATTGTTCATCGTAAGCGGGGTTCCATTAACACTGTTAAAAACCATTCCACGTAAAACGCCTTTTTGTTCGGCATCGGTATTTGGAAGTACATAACGCACATATCCAAAAATATCGGTATTATTGTTTGAAACGTGTACGAGGCCAAATTCCATACCGTTGTGTAATGATATTCCATTGAGCAAATTTTCAAGTGTTATATAATCATCGAAAATAACACTCCATTTATCGGTATTATTTCGGTCAAATAGCAGACTTTCAAAAAGGGATTCAGGTGTGTTAAAGCCTTTTAAATAGCTATTTAATTGTGATTGATTTGTGAATTTAAAATCGTCGAGATTTGGCACTTGTGCTTTCCAAAAATAGACTTCATTTAAACCACGCCAAACAAAATCGTGGATTTCTAAGTCATTAGGTATTTTATCTGATTTGTTTGAACATCCGACAAGAAAAAAAACAATAAATAAAGAATACAGAAATGGGCTAATGCGTTTCATGACGTAAAGATTAAGTTAGTGATATAACGACTGCAATTTAAAAATAATGTGCTGAACTAAATAAATAAAGTTACAAAATCTTAACTTGCTCGTCTTACTATAAAACACCTATTAAAAATTAAGATTAAATGCATCAAGAAGCTTTTTTACAATTAGTTATGCCATTTAAAAATAAAGTTTACCGTTTGGCAAAACGGATGCTTATTTCAAATGACGAAGCCGAAGATGCCACGCAGGAGTTGTATTTAAAACTTTGGAATCAAAAAGAAAAATTGATACAGTATCAAAATGTTGAAGCTTACGCAATGACAATGATCAAAAATTATTGTTTAGACCAGCTAAAATCAAAACGCGCAGATAATTTAACGTTAGTTTATAGTAACTATACCGCAAGTGATGCTTCATTAGAGAAAACAATTGAATTGCAAGACAGTATTGATAAAGTTCATCAAATAATTGAAGGTTTAACAGCTCAACAAAAATTAATGATTCAGTTAAGAGATATTGAGCAATATGAATTTGAAGAAATTGCAGAAATAACAGGCGTAAAAGAGGCTGCTGTCAGAGTAGCCCTTTCAAGAGCCAGACAAATAGTAAGAGAACAACTCATTAAAAAACACCAATATGGAATTAAATAATATAGAAAAGTTACTGGATAAATATTTTGAAGGAGCTACTTCATTAAATGAAGAAGCAATTATCCGTCAGTATTTTACAACACAAAAAGTCCCTGCTCATTTAGAAGCTTACCAAGATTTATTTGGATATTATGCATTTAAAAATGCTGAAGAATCAAATAAACCAATTGTTTTGAATAAAAAATTTAAAGTGCCATACAAGTGGTTGTCAATTGCCGCCATGTTTGTAGTTGTTTTAGGATCGTATCTTTATAAAAACCAAGTTGATAAAACCAAGCAAGCGCAACTTTTAAAAGACTATCAAACAACTCAGCAAGCGCTAGAACTGATTTCTAATAACTTGAATAAAAGCACTTTTGCCTTTGCGCAATTACAAGAATTTGAAAACACAACAAACAAAATTTTTAAAGAAAATGAATAACAAATAACAAATAACAAAAATGATTATGAAAACAATAAAAAACAAAACATTTAAAGGCCTATTTTTAGGCTTAATATTAGCCGTTTTACCTCAAATAAGTCAGGCGCAATCTGCGTTTAATAAATTTGAAGATATGGATGATGTAAAAGTAGTAGTGGTTAATAAATCAGCTTTTAGCTTGATGAGTTCTATTGGACAAGAATCTGATAGCGAGTATCTTAATTTAATTAAAGGCCTTTCGGAATTGAAAGTATTTGCCACAGAAAATCTTACTATTGCCAGCCAAATGGAAGCTACCGTTGCCACTTATTTAAAGACAAGTAATTTAACCGAATTAATGCGCGCCAAAGATGGTTCAAACAACGTCAAAATTTATGTAAAACAAAGCAACAATCCCAATTTTGTGAATGAGCTTTTAATGTTTATAAACGCAACCGAAGACGGTAAAAAACAAGGTGTTATTGTCTCTTTGACAGGAAATATTGACCTTAAAAATATTTCAAAATTGACAGCAAAAATGAATATTCCGGGTGGTGAACATCTTAAAGATATAAAAACTAAAAATAATTAAAGATGTTTAAAATCATTAATTTTATAACTTGGCTTATTGTAGTTATCGTACTAATTATAAGCTGCTCTAGCGATGCTGAAATGCAAAATTATTTTGTAAAACATCAACAAGATTCCGACTTTCTAGCTATTGATATTCCGTCAAGCATTTTAGGTGATGTCAATAATAAAGAATTGCCTTTAGAGGCTAAAGAAGCAATCGAATCATTTAAAAAATTAAATGTGCTCGCTTTAAAAAAAACAGAACTTAATGCCCCAAAATACGAGACTGAAAAAATAGCCATCAATAAAATATTGGCAAACAAATCATATAAAGATTTAATGCATTTTAAGGATGGAACCAATTTGGTAACCATTAAATATTTGGGTAATGATACCAGTGTTGACCAATTTATATTATTTGGTTCATCAAATGATAAAGGCCTAGTTTTGGTTAGGGTTTTGGGTGAAAAAATGGATGCCAATAAAGCTTTTAAACTGTTTAGTTTGGCAAGGTCAGGTAAAATAGATACCTCAAAAATTCAGAACTTAAAAAGCTTTTTTAACTGATAAAATAAAATTGAATTAAAATTTAAACCACGATTTTTCGTGGTTTTTTTTTAACAAATTATTAATCTATTAATCAATTATATTTGAATCCTAAAATTTATAAACTTAATTTTCAATTACTATGATTAAAAAAGTATTTTTTCTTACCCTTTTATTATGGGTAAATTTATCTTTATTTTCCCAAGAACTAAGTGAAATTCCCTACAGAGCTGAGCGAACAAAAGAAAGTGATTTAGTACACACCAAATTAAAAGTTGATTTTAACTTCGCCAAAAGTCAGATGAATGGTGAAGCTTGGTTAACACTAAAACCACACTTTTATTCAACTAATTCCCTAACGCTTGATGCAAAAGCCATGCTAATAACTCAGGTTTCGAATGGCAAAACAGACTTAAAATATGATTATAAGGATGATAAATTAACAATAAATTTGGGAAATATCTTTGCCAAGGGCGAAAAATATATGGTTTATATTAAATATATTGCCCGCCCCGAAGAAGTTGCTCAAAAAGGCAGTCAAGCCATTACTGATGCTAAAGGGCTATATTTTATCGACCCAACCGAAACAGACCCTGATAAGCCTACTCAAATTTGGACACAAGGTGAAACCGAATCAAATAGTGTGTGGTTTCCCACTTTAGATACACCCAATCAAAAGTCAACCGAAGAGATTTATATAACGGTTCCAAATAAATTTGTAACACTATCAAATGGCCTATTAATCAATCAAACCAATAACCCCGATGGCACTCGTACCGATTATTGGAAAATGGATCTTCCCCACGCACCTTATTTGTTTTTTATGGGAATAGGTGACTATGAAATTATAAAAGATTCATGGAAAGGCCGTGAAGTTAATTATTATGTAACTAAAGAATATGCCCCTTATGCAAAACAAATATTTGGTTTAACACCCGAAATGATTCAGTTCTTTTCTGATAGGTTAGGTGTTGAATACCAATGGCCAAAATTTTCTCAAATTGTTGGTATTGATTTTGTTAGCGGCGCTATGGAAAATACTACCGCCGTTTTACATCAAGAATCTGCTTATCAAGTCCCCGGACAATTAATTGACCAAAACGCTTGGGAAGATGTTATCTCTCACGAATTATTTCACCATTGGTTTGGTGATTTGGTAACAACCGAAAGTTGGTCTAATTTAACTGTTAATGAGTCATTTGCCAATTATAGTGAATATTTGTGGCGCGAATTTAAATATGGAAAAGACCACGCCGATGCTTTGCGATATAATGATTTAAACGGCTATTTTAACAGTAATAGTGCCAATAAAGATTTGGTGCGATTTCACTATGCCGATAAAGAAGATATGTTTGATGCCGTTAGCTATAACAAAGGCGGTTACGTATTGCACATGTTGCGAAATTTTTTAGGTGATGACGCTTTTTTTGGTGGACTTAAAAAATACTTAGAAACTAATAAATTTGGTACCGGCGAAGCACACCAGCTCCGTTTGGCATTTGAATCCGTAAGTGGTAAAGACTTAAATTGGTTTTTTAATCAATGGTATTTTAATAGTGGACATATTGAGTTAAATGTGAACTATTCTTATGATGAAAAAGCTAAAAAGCTATATTTCAATCTAAAGCAAGGTGAAAAAGTGTTTAATTTTCCTTTAGGTATTGATGTTTATGAAGCTACAGGCAAAAAGCATTACGACGTTTGGATTGATAAACAAACACATTCCTTGGGCTTTGAAACAAGTTCAAAACCCTTGTTAATTGATATTGATCCCGATAAAGATTTATTAATGCAACTCACTGATAGCTCTAAAACAATCCAAAATTTCAGCTATCAATACACCCATTTAAAAAGCTACGATGCGCGCAGAAGTGTAATTGAAGCCCTTTCAAAACAACAAGATAATGAAGAAGCCTATACTGTTTTGACCAGCGCTTTAAATGATTCTTATTTTGGTTTGCGAATTATGACTTTAGAAAATATTGACCTATCAAATCCCAAAAAAGCAAAAAAAGCCATTAAAATTGTTGAAGATTTAGCAAAAAATGACCCAAAAACCTTAGTACAGGCAAAGGCTGTTAAGGTGTTAGGAAACTTAAACGACAAAAAATATTTAAGTTTGTTTAACGATGCACTTAAAAGTACGTCCTTTTCGGTTCAATCAAATGCAATAAGTGCTTTGTATAATATTGATAAAATCGGTGCTTTAAAGGCAGCAAAATCAATACCAGCCGAATCAAAAAAATATATGAACGCTAATTTAGTGAGTCTATTTATTAAAGAAAAAGACGAAAGCGAAATGGCTTTTATCGCCACAAACTTAATAGCTGGGATGTTTTTTAATCCTGATAAAGATGTCCAAACTGAATACGGTAAGGCTTTTGAATGGATCGCAGCTTCAAGTAATGTTGAGGCAACCCAAGTAATGATTGACAGTTTTGTTAAAACGGGCTTGCAATTTAAATCGTATGGCGCTGATAAAATGATGTTGCAATTGATGCAAAAAGTTATTGATTTAAAAACTAAAGCACATTTAGCTAATGAAACAGCATTGTTAGCTATTGTTAATGAAGGAATTAATAAGTTAAAATAAATAAACTTATACAGCTTTATTGAAGCGGTTTAACCTCCTTGGTTAAACCGCTTCATATTTTTTGAAACTACCGTCATTGTAAAAAATGATGATATGGTCAATTGATTTTCCCTTAACGGATGCTGTTTTCTTTGCTAAAAGCGGTTCTGTTTCTACTTTTGGTTCCATTTTGAGCGGGTCTGTAGATTCTAACGGTAACGCTGTTATAATCGCTTTATTTGGCAGTGAATCTTCTTGTTTAGGAAATACGCCCTTGCCATTAAGCAACCAATATAAATCTACTTCATTAAATTTTTTTACAACTTTAATTACAAAATCTAAACTTGGCTTATTTCTACCAGATAGGAGGTGAGAGATGCTCGAACGCTGTACATTTATTTTATCAGCAAATTGAGTTGCTGATAAATTATAAAAAGCCAATAGTTTTTTGATACGATCTGCAAATTCTTCATTGTTTACCATTGTAATTATTTATTAAGTTACAAATGTAATAAATATAATTTTAATTAACAAAATTATCTGTTGTATCAAGGTAAATATTACTATAATATACTTGAATTAAAAAGATATAATAGTCTGATAAAGTGTATATAATAAAAATTATTAAATTAGTATTACCGTTGTTTACAAAAATCATTTTTAAGTCATTAAATAGACTGATATATAGTTACAAATGTAATATTATTATTTGAAATAGTGTTTACATTTGTAAATATATCTTTAATTACATTTGTAAACTGATATGAAAAAACTCTTTCAAAATAACAAAGAACTAAGCTTAATTGGCAAGTGGATTCATTGTGAGAACATAAAGCCTTTACTTTTACTTCATGATAAATCCTATCAAATAAACCAGATTGGTAAATCATTTTTAAACAAACCCATATATCATATCATTTTAGGGAACGGTCCTATTAAAATTTTAATTTGGACGCAAATGCACGGAAACGAAGCTACTGCTACCAAAGTTGTATTTGATTTGCTCAATGTTTTTAAAAACCCAAATTCACCTCAAAAAGTCAAAGCCATTTTAAAGTTTTGTACCATTAAAATCATTCCAATCCTCAATCCTGATGGAGCCTTGGCTTACACCAGAGTAAATGCGCAACAAATTGATTTAAATAGAGATGCAACTACATTAATGGCTCCCGAGAGCAAACTTTTGCGTCATACATTGAATGAGTTTCAACCTGATTTTTGTTTTAACTTACACGACCAGCGTAATATTTATAGTGTGGCACAAACCAAAGAACCAGCTAGCATTTCATTTTTGTCGCCTGCTACCGAACCTTCGCGAAAGCTTACTGCGGAACGTTTAAAATCAATGGCCATCATTAGTTCTATGTTTCAAGCCGTTAAAAGCGATATTCCCAAAAATGTGTCACGTTATAACGATGAATTTTACCCAAATGCCACGGGCGATAATTTTCAGAAAGATGGATTTTGCACCATTTTAATTGAAGCAGGTCATTTTAAAGACGATTACAACCGAGAAAAAGTACGCTATTATTATTTTAAATCGCTACTAACGGGCTTGTTGAGTATTTCAACAAATACTTTTGCAACGATTGACATTTATAAAGACATTCCTGAAAATGACACCAACTATCTCGATATTATCATCAATAACGTCTTGCTAGATTCTAAAAATGTTTCTATTGGAATTTTATATATCGAAGAACTTAAAGATAATCAATTGATTAGAATTCCAACAATTGAAAAAATAGGAGACTTATCCACTTATGGTGCAAATACTTTTATTGATGCAAAAAATATAGTAATTGATTCTGAAAATAACCTAAATTCATTATTTAAGTTTATTAATTAACAAATATTTTAATTTTTCTTTATTTTATTAGGAATATCTCAATTATATTCCGAATTTCGCAAAAAATCAATCAAAGTAATGAAAAAATTTAATATCGACGAATTAGACCACCAAATTATAGATGTCTTAATTGAAAATGCAAGAACACCTTTTACAGATATTGCTAAAAAATATGGCGTTTCAGCTGGAACAATCCACATTCGCGTTAATAAAATGATTGAAGAAGGTCTTATAAAAGGCTCTACGCTAAAATTAGATTACGATAAATTGGGCTATTCATTTATTGCCTATGTTGGCCTATTTTTAATTAAAAGTTCAAGCACCGAAGCCGTTTTAGAAGAATTGGTAAAAATTCCAGAAATAACCGTAGCCCATTTAACAACAGGCAAATTTGGTGTATTTTGCAAATTACGCGCTCGTGATACAAAACATGCAAAAGATATTATTTTTAAAATTGACCAAATACCTGATGTCCAACGTACAGAAACCTCAATTTCGCTTTTTGAAAGCATCAATGATAAAAATCGCTTGATGCATCAAATATTTGCTGAACTTTAGGTTAATGTCAATTTTTTAGAGCTGTTTTAAAAGATAATTTTTGTACTTATTATAATAAGTAGTACACTATTTTCGCTACATTTGATAATTAAAATAGCTAACAAAATAACTTCACGATGAACTTTATAATCAATGGATTATCAAAAGAAAAATTAATAATTCTCTATAAAAATCTTTTAAAACCACGATTAATTGAAGAAAAAATGTTGGTGCTTTTGCGCCAAGGTAAGATTTCAAAATGGTTTTCAGGCATTGGTCAAGAAGCCATTGCTGTTGGCGTAACACTTGCTTTACAAGAAGATGAATACCTCTTGCCAATGCACCGCAATTTAGGTGTTTTTACAACAAGACCAATTCCCTTATACCGCCTTTTTGCTCAGTGGCAAGGTAAATTGAGTGGATTTACAAAAGGGCGAGACCGCTCGTTCCATTTTGGAACTCAAGACTATCACATTATTGGAATGATTTCTCATTTAGGACCTCAATTAGGGATTGCTAATGGCATCGCTTTAGCAAATATTCTTAGCAAAAATAACAAATTGACAGCCGTTTTTACGGGTGATGGCGGAACTAGCGAAGGTGATTTTCACGAAGCGCTAAATGTAGCATCCGTTTGGAAACTTCCCGTTTTATTTTGTATTGAAAATAATGGCTATGGACTTTCAACGCCTAGCAACCAACAGTTTGCTTGTGAGTTTATGATTGATAAAGCCAAAGGTTATGGTATGGAATGCCTTCAAATTGATGGCAATAATATTTTAGAAGTTTACAACAAAATTTCAGAACTTGCTTTGAGCGTAAGAGCTAATCCGCGCCCAATTTTAATTGAATTTTTAACTTTTAGAATGCGCGGCCACGAAGAGGCTAGCGGTACTAAATATGTTCCAAAAGCCCTTTTAGAAAAATGGGAACAAAAAGATCCTATTAAAAATTATTATGAGTTTATGTTAGCTCAAAATATTTTAACACTTCAAGAAGATCTTGATTTTAGAAATGAAATCGCTGATGAAATCAACACCAATCTTGAAATTGCTAATAATGAACCGCTTATTGTAGCTAATTTAGAAAATGAATTGAATGATGTTTACAATCCGTTTAACTTAGAACTAGTAACGCCATCAAATAATTCTAAAAATATCCGGTTTGTAGATGCCATTTCGCAAGGTTTATTTCAAGCGATGCAAAAGCACGATAAGCTAATTTTAATGGGACAAGATATTGCCGACTATGGTGGCGTTTTTAAGGTTACTGAAGGATTTTTAAATGAATTTGGCGCTGAGCGTGTGCGCAATACACCCATTTGCGAATCGACTATTATTGAAACGGCATACGGACTATCAATTGCCGGTTTTAAAAGTGTTGTTGAATTACAATTTTCCGATTTTATTTCCACCGGATTTAATCCTGTTATCAATTTATTAGCAAAATCGTTCTACCGTTGGCAACAAACAGCCGATGTGGTTTTGCGTATGCCGTGTGGCGCAGGTGTTGGCGCCGGCCCATTTCATAGTCAAACTAACGAAGCTTGGTTTTTAAAAACGCCTGGCTTAAAAGTTGTTTATCCTGCATTTCCATTTGATGCAAAAGGCTTGCTTGCTTCAGCTATTGCCGATCCAAATCCGGTACTCTATTTTGAACATAAAGCGCTATATCGTTCTATATCACAGGAAGTCCCCAATGATTATTATACCATTCCGCTTGGTCAGGCTTCTGTTTTAAAAACTGGCAATAAAGTGACTATCATTACTTATGGCGCTAGCGTTCATTGGGCTTTAGAGACTTTAAATGATTTTTCGGATGAGTGTGATTTAATTGATTTGAGAAGTTTGCAACCACTCGATTTAGATACAATTTTAACATCCGTAAAGAAAACAGGAAAAGTCATACTGTTACAAGAAGACACTTTATTTGGTGGATTGTCATCCGAAATCGCAGCCATTATCGCCGAACAATGTTTTGAATTTTTAGATGCACCCATTAAACGCATTGGCAGTTTAGAAACACCAATTCCCTTTGCCAAGGCACTAGAAAATCAATTTTTACCTAGAGAACGCTTCAAAAATGCGTTAAGCGCGCTGTTAGATTATTAACAAAATCAGTCAATAATAAACATAAAGCCAATCCTTTAATGATTTTTATTAAATTTGTAATCAATCCTTAACTTTAGCTAAAATGAAAACGTATTTTCAATTTATTAGCCTATTTTTTATACTTTTTATTATACAATCTTGTCAAAATAAAAAAGATAAGGAACTTTTAGCTTGGAAAAATCAAGCTAAAAATGTAGAAATTATCCGAGATAACTATGGCATTGCGCATATTTATGGCAAAACCGATGCCGATGCTGTTTTTGGAATGTTGTATGCCCAATGTGAAGACGATTTTAATCGCGTTGAGCAAAATTACATTTGGGCTATTGGCAGATTAGCCGAAGTTGAAGGGGAGCAGGCTGTTTTCAGCGATTTACGCGCCCAAATGTTTATGACTACCAAACAAGCCAAAGAAAATTATAATAAGAGTCCGGAATGGCTCAAAAAGTTGTGTGTCGCTTTCGCGGATGGCATTAATTTTTATCTATACACACATCCAGAAGTAAAACCAAAATTAATAAACTATTTTGAACCTTGGATGCCAATGTATTTTAGTGAAGGCTCTATTGGTGGCGACATTGAACGTATTTCAATTGAACGCATTAAAGCATTTTATGAAAGTAAAACCGCTTTAGCATTAAATAGTGAAGGAAATGGTTTAAATAATTTGAGTCGGTTTCAAGAGCCACAAGGTTCTAACGGCATCGCTATTGCGGGCAACTTAACCAAATCTGGCAAGGCTCTTTTGTTAATTAATCCTCATACCTCTTTTTATTTTAGACCCGAAATTCATGTCGTTAGTGAAGAGGGATTAAATGCGTATGGCGCAGTAACTTGGGGTCAATTTTTTGTTTATCAAGGGTTTAATGAAAAAACGGGTTGGATGCATACCTCATCTTATGCCGATGTAATTGATGAATATAAAGAAATTATAAAAGATGAGAATGGTAAAAAATCTTATAAATATGGTACAGAATGGCGTCCTGTCGACAGTTCACAAGTGATTTTAAAATATAAATTAGAAAACCAACTTAAAGAAAAAATCTTTACAATTTATCACACCCATCACGGACCAATCACACAAATTATAGATAATCAGTGGACGGCAACGTCATTAATGTGGAATCCTATAAAAGCATTAAATCAATCATTTACCAGAACAAAACAAAATGGTTATCAAGGATTTATGGAGATGATGGCTATTAGAACAAATTCCTCAAACAACACCGTTTATGCCGATGCCGAAGGTAATATTGCCTATTTTCACGGTAATTTTATGCCCATTCGCAATCAAAAATACGATTATACAAAACCCTTAGATGGTAGTAATCCCGAAACCGATTGGCAAGGACTTCACACAGTAGCCGAAACTATAAACTTTTTAAATCCACAAAATGGGTGGATTCAAAATTGTAATTCAACCCCTTTTACCGCAGCTGGAAAATTTAGTCCAAAACCAGAAAATTATCCAAAATATATGTCTAATGATGAAGAAAATTACCGTGCCATTCACGCCATTGAATTGCTTTCAAATCAAAAAGATTTTACCTTAGACAAACTTATAAATTTAGCTTACGACCCCTATTTACCTGCATTTAAAGATTTAATTCCCGGTTTGATTCAAGCTTATGACAAACATCAAAAAGCTTATAAAAATTTAAAAGAGGCCATCGAAGTATTGCGCAAATGGGATTTTAAAACATCCGAAACTTCGGTTGCCATGTCATTAGCTCATTTTTATGGCATGACCTATGGCAAAGAAGGGGCTAAACCCGAAGGTTTATCAATGATAAAAACCTTTCAATATTATGGAAATCAATCTCCTGAACTAGAACGCTTAGAAATTTTCACCAAAACAGTCAATCAATTAACCACCGATTTTGGCACTTGGAATACCCCTTGGGGTGAGATTAATCGCTACCAACGTTTAAATGGTGCTATCCGTCAAGCATTTGATGACACAAAACCGAGTATTCCTGTGGGTTTAGCCTCAGGAACTTGGGGCGCATTAGCGGCTTTTGGCGCAAACTATACCAATAATACCAAACATATTTTTGGCACACGCGGAAACAGTTTTGTTGCCATAGTTGAATTTGGCGACAAAGTAAAAGCAAAAAGCTTGTTAGCAGGGGGCAATAGTGGAGACCCAAAATCACCTCATTTTAATGACCAAGCATTAGCCTATTCTAAAGGGCAGTTTAAAGAGGTTTACTTTTATAAAGAATCGGTTTTAAAACACGTTGAATCAAAATACCACCCTGGTAATTAATAAGATAAAATATGTTTTATAACAAACTTGTAAAAGAAATTTTAAAAGCTTTTTTAAAATTAATACTTGCAGGCGTAATGATTGGTTTGCTTCACCAGCATGATTTAATAATCGCAATTCTTCTCGGAATTTATATTGTTTGGAAATTGAATGTTGAAATTTTAAAAAAGAGTCAACAAAATTTAATCTTGTTATTTGGGATGCTAAGCACCAGTTTAATTGGGGTTATTGTAGAAAAGTGGGGCATTTATAACCACTTTTGGACCTATCAAAATTTAAGCGCTGGAAGGGATTTTCCATATTGGCTTCCGTTTGCGTGGGCTTTAGCTTTTTATTTAATGTATAAACTTGAAAGAGCGCTCATCACTTATTTTAAACCTAAAAGTTTAAACCAAAAATTTGTAATATTTATTTTGGTATCAATGATTTTTCCAGTTGTTGGTGAAATGATTACCATTAATTTGGGAGTTTGGGTTTATGCTTGGCCTTACCAAATTCTTGGGGTTCCGTTTTATGCTATATTGTATTTAGTGCTGTTACACATGTTTGTAAATTCAATATTTTTAATGATTTGTTTTCAATATAAAATTAAAGACCCTGTTTTTAGCTTTCTTAAATTCAACGCATAATTTAATAATCGATTTCATTAGTTGTAAAAGATGAGTTTTAAGTCGTAATAAATATTCAAAAAAAATAATTTGGGAGTCCTTTATCATAAATTGAAAACGAAACACTATCTTTGCGCGTAATTTTCAATAAAATAGGTCGCTATTGCTGTTCTTTCAGAACACTTTTATCACAACAACTTATTTAATTTTTGTATAATTTAGGTTAAAAAAAATGGTTTTTAACAATAAATCAATACCAATAAGTGATAATTACATTACGTTATTTATAAATATCTAAATTAAAAATACCTATTAAAATTTATGGCTAAATCGCAACAAACCTTTAGTAAGATTGAAAGAGAAAAAAAACTTTTGAAAAAAAGAGAAGACAAAGAAAAAAAACGTGTCGCTCGAAAAGCGAGTTCAAAAGGAGGCGGTCTTGAAAATATGCTGGTTTATGTTGATGAATATGGCAATTTTAGCGACACCCCTCAAGATCCTGCAAATAAAATAAAAATTGATGCTTCAAGCATTGAAATTGGCGTTCCTAAAAAAGAAGACCGCGAAGAAGAATCTGCCGAAAAACAGGGTAAAGTTTCATTCTTTGATTCCTCAAAAGGATTTGGTTTTATTATAGAAGCACTTTCTCAAGAAAAATATTTTGTTCACGTTAGCGGCCTTATTGATGAAATTAAAGAAAATGATAAAGTTAGTTTTGAGCTCGAACGCGGTTTAAAAGGAATGAATGCCGTTCGCGTTAAAAAAATATAAAATCAAAATATTTTCCTATTAAACAAGACGGCTCACGTATTTTAATAGTTTAAAAAACAACCTTATATGTCATCATTTTCAGCCTTAGGAATCAATCCGGAATTTATAAAAGCCTTAGCAGAATTGGATATTAAAAATCCAACCGAAATTCAGGAAAAAACAATTCCAATTTTATTGAATTCAAAAACTGACTTTATTGGGTTTGCACAAACCGGAACTGGTAAAACCGCTGCATTTGGGCTGCCTATTTTGCAACAAATAGACTCAAATTCTCCTACAATTCAATCCCTAATTTTAGCGCCAACCCGAGAACTTGTTCAGCAAATTCAAAAACAGTTGTTTAAATTCACAAAGTTTTCTGATAAAAAAATCTTTATTGAAGGCGTTTATGGCGGAGAAAAAATTGAAAAGCAAATTCAATCCTTAAAGCGAACCACGCATATTATTGTTGCAGCTCCCGGAAGGCTTATAGATTTGATTGAACGTGGTGAAGTTGACTTGTCGCACATATCAACCATTGTTTTAGATGAAGCCGATGAAATGCTCAGCATGGGCTTTAAAGAAGATTTAAATCGTATTTTGCGCTACACAACGGGTAAACGGAATACTTGGCTTTTTTCGGCTACAATGCCAGATGAAATTCAAAATATCATCAAAAAATTTATGAGCAATAATGCGGCTAAGGTTGAAATTAACAAAAACACCTTGGTCAATGCGAACATCACCCATCAATATATTAAAACCAGTGTTAAAGAAAAAATAAAGGTTTTAATTGCCTTATTAGATAAACGACGTGGTGAACGGGGCATTATTTTTTGTAGAACAAAACTCGGCACACAAAGTTTGACAGAAAAACTAAAATTAGAGGGATTTTCGGTTGCCGCTTTAGAAGGTGATATGCAACAACGTGACCGTGATAAAGCCATGCGCGCCTTTAAAAATGGCAAACTTCAAATCTTAATTTCAACAGATGTTTCGGCACGTGGCATCGACGTTAATAATTTAGCTTTTGTCATTCACCACCAATTGCCCGAACAATTAGAATATTATACACACCGCAGTGGCAGAACCGCGCGAGCCGGAAAAGCAGGCTATTCAATCGCACTCATTCTTCCAACCGAACTGCCTTTAATTCAAAATTTTCAAAAAGCCTTAAATATTCGGTTTATTGAAACGAATAGCTAAAAAATTACAGCATACTTTTTATCCATCCTCCATCTACTGCCAACGAAACTCCAGTGATATAACTTGCTTGTTCAGAGGCTAAAAAAGCAACTGCGGCAGCCAATTCATCTGGTTTACCAAAACGCTTAAGCGGAATATCTTTAACAGTATTTGCCATTTCAGGATTACTTTGCAACAGTTTTTGTAAACGGGCAGTTTCGGTATAGCCGGGCATCACATTATTGACCGTTATGTTATAACAACCTAATTCATTAGCCAATGTTTTTATTAATCCAACAACCGAAGAGCGAACTGCATTTGAAAGAATCAAATTGTCAACTGGTTGTTTTACAGCCTGTGAGGTGATGGCAATGATGCGTCCAGATTTTGAGGCTTTTAAGGCCGGTAACAATCCGCTGATTAATCCAACAGCACTTCCCAACAATAATTGATAGGCTTGATCCCAATCTTCTTGATGCAAGGTTTCAAACGTTCCCGATTTTGGACCACCCGTGTTGGTAACTAAAATATCAACCACTTTAAACTTTTTTAAAACCCTAGCTATAATGCTTTCGCGATTTGAAGCGATTGATAAATCGCCCGTAAGCGCTAAAACGGGCTTTGAACTAACCGTTTCAATCTCCTTTTTAGCAAGGGCTAAAGTTGAGGCCTCTCTGCCACAAATAATTACGGTCGCCCCTTCTTTTGCTAAAGTTAAGGCAATCGCTTTGCCAAGTCCCTGACTTGACGCCGCTACAAAAGCAACTTTATCGGATAAACCTAAATCCATAGTCTATCTTTTTAAGTAATTATCGGTACCATCAAGCCAATCTTGACGTGGAGGTGAAAAAGTATCTACCGCTTCTACAGCGCCAATCATCAAGGCTTTATGTGCAACATTGGCAGGAATTACGAGAATTTCACCAGCTTTTAAATCAATAGATTCACTTTGATTGGCAAGCCAAAAGCGACAAATCCCTTTGAATATTTGACTTATTTGTTCATTAGGGTGTTGATGCCAAGGGACTTCAAAACCATCTTTAAAGCTCATTTTTACAATCATAATTTCTTTGCCATAAACCATTTGGCGCACCATCATGGGGTTGACTTGTTCGGTAGGAATCGCATTCCAATTTAATTTTTGTATCACGCTCTTAACTATTTAAAAATTAATTTTTTCTGTCGTGAAATTAATATCTTTTATCCTAATTACCTAAAATAACCCCTAAAAATTAAAATAACAGACTTATGCAGATTAGCAGTACTTTTGCAAAATGTCCGCTCATTTTAAAACACAAAAAAATATTCTTGATAAATTGGGAATTAAACAACTCAATATGATGCAAGAAGAAGCCCAAAAGGCCATAGAAAACCATTCAAATATTGTCTTGCTATCTCCAACAGGAACGGGCAAAACTTTTGCCTTTTTATTGCCAATTATCAATAAATTGGAGCTTGCTTTATCGCAGGTTCAAGTACTTATTTTAGTTCCTTCACGTGAGTTAGCCATTCAAATTGAACAAGTTATTAGAGATATGGGTGCGGGTTTTAAAGCCAATGCCGTTTATGGAGGTCGCCCGTTTTCTAAAGATAAGTTAGAACTAAAACACCCTCCAACAATTTTAGTTGGCACACCGGGTAGAATTGCCGATCATTTGCGAAAAGAAAGCTTTTCAATTCAAAATATCAATACGTTAGTTTTAGATGAATTTGATAAATCTTTAGAAATTGGTTTTGAAGAAGATATGAATGAAATTGTATTGGCTTTGCCAAAAGTTTCAAAGCGAATCCTAACTTCAGCCACCCAATCTATTGAAATTCCTAAATTTGTAGGATTAGAAAATCCGTTTTACATCAATTATCTTGAGGAAGGCATTGCGCAATTAAAGCTAAAAACAGTTATTTCTCCTTCAAAAGACAAGTTAAAGACCCTTGTTAATTTGCTCAATCACATTGGCAATGAACCCGGAATTATTTTCTGTAATTTTAAAGATACCATTCAAATTGTCAGCGATTTTCTTACCGAAAATAAGATAAATCACGGTTGTTTTTTTGGGGGGATGGAACAAATTGAAAGAGAACGCGCTCTGATAAAATTCAGAAATAAAACACACCAAATCATTATTGCCACCGATTTGGCTGCTAGAGGTTTAGATATACAAGAATTAAAATTTATCATCCATTATCAATTGCCACACCGCGTGCAGGAATTTACCCATAGAAACGGAAGAACCGCTCGCATGAATCATGCCGGTACCGCTTATGTTATAAAGTGGGAACGCGAAAATTTACCCGATTTTATTAAAGATTCAAAAATTGAAATCATAGAAAATAAAACAATGACAGAAGCTAATGATTGGCAAACTTTGTTTATTTCGGGCGGTCGCAAAGATAAAATCTCAAAAGGGGATATTGCCGGCTTATTCATAAAACAAGGACACCTTGAAAAAGATGAATTAGGAATGATTGAACTTAAACAAGATTGCGCCTTTGTAGCCGTTTCAAGTTTTAAAGTAAATCAACTTATTGGCCTGTTAAACAATACTAAACTAAAAAATAAAAAAGTCAGAATCAACCTAGTTTAAGACTTTTTAAAGATAAATACCTTTAAATAATACAATTTAGATGGATACTTTTAACCTATTAAACCTTTCAAAACAATTGCAACATGCCGTTGATGATTTGGGTTTTAAAACGCTTACTCCCATACAAAAAGAAGCCTTTTCAGTGATTCTTTCTGGCAAAGATATGGTTGGAATTGCACAAACTGGTACCGGAAAAACCTTGGCTTATATGTTGCCAATTCTTCAAGAATTAAAGTTTTCTAAAGATTTAAATGCCAGAATCTTAATTTTGGTACCTACCCGCGAATTGGTCATTCAATTGGTTGCCCAAATTGAATTGTATGCAAAATATTGCAATTTGCGCATTGTTGGCGTTTTTGGAGGTGTTAATATAAACTCACAAAGAACAGCCCTTGCAAAGGGGGTAGATATTATTGTGGCAACGCCAGGTCGCTTATACGATTTGGTGATTAGCAGGGCTTTACAGCTAAAAGCAATTAAAAAATTGGTAATTGATGAAGTGGATGTGATGTTAGATTTAGGTTTCCGATTTCAGCTGAAAAACATTTTCGAATTGCTCCCCGAACGCAGGCAAAATATCATGTTTTCGGCAACGATGACAGAGGATGTAGATGCCTTAATTGATGATTACTTTTCGATGCCTATTAAAATTTCGATGGCGGTAAGCGGAACGCCTTTAGAAAATATTTCACAACAATGCTATCCGGTTAAAAATTTTTATACAAAAATCAATTTGTTGTCACATTTGTTAAATGACCGTAAAAAATTTGGTAAAGTGCTGGTATTTGTAGCTCAAAAAAAACAAGCCGATTGGTTATTTGAAGCACTTGAAGCTGAATTTGGTTCAGAATGTTGTGTGATTCACGCTAATAAAACTCAAAATTATCGAATGCGTTCAATTGCGCAATTTGATGAAGGTAAAAACCGAATTATAATCGCTACCGACGTGATGGCTCGTGGTTTAGATTTAAATAAAATTACCCATGTTATCAATTTTGACACACCACATTATCCCGAAAATTATATGCACCGCATCGGTAGAACCGGAAGAGCCTCTCAAACAGGAACTTCCATTTTGTTTTTTACAAAAAATGAAGCTGCTTATAAAAAGGCCATTGAAAAACTGATGTCTTATGAAATTCCGATGAATGATTTTCCACAAGAAGTTGACGTTTCAACAAAATTGATTCCCGAAGAGCAACCAAAAATTCACGATGCCGAGCGAAAAGATTCAGAGCAATTAAAACCGGATAACAGTTTTCACGAAAAGAAAGAAAAAAATCTCAAAGAAAATCAAGGAGGATCTTACCGGAGAGATTTAGCAAAAAAATACCATAAACCACTTACAAGAGGGGATAAAAATTTTAATTTGCGCAACAAAAAGAAGTAACGAGAAACGAGAAAAAATGTCAAAATCATTCACCAAACTAGGTATTTTAGCACCCTTAACAAAGGCTTTAGCCGATTTAAATATAACTGAACCAACCGAAATACAGCAAAAAACAATTCCGGTTTTACTTACAAAAACCGAAGATTTTGTTGGTTTAGCCAAAACAGGAACGGGTAAAACGGCTGCTTTTGGTTTGCCTTTATTACAGTTAATTGACTTTAAAGATCAGTACATTCAAGTCCTTATTTTAGTACCAACTCGGGAGTTAGGAAATCAGATTTTTAGCAATTTACAGACTTATGCAAAATACCTTCCAAATTTGGTCATTGTTGCAACTTGCGGTGGCATTCCTATAAAGCCACAAATTGAAAATTTGTTAAATACCACTCATATTGTAGTGGCAACTCCAGGGCGTTTAATTGACTTAATAAAGCGAAAAGCCATTGATATTAAGCATGCTAAGTATTTGGTTTTAGATGAAGCCGATGAAATGCTCAGCGCTTTAAAAGAGGGCTTAGATGAAATAATTGCGGAATTACCAAAACAAAGGCGCACCTTTTTATTTTCGGCAACACTTCCTGGAGCAATAAAACAGTTGATTCAAAATTATTTGTCGAAACAGCTCATTCAAGTCAGCGTTGATATGCAAACCATAGGCAATCAAGAAATTGAACATCAATTTATTGTGGTAAAACCCATCGAAAAACTAAATATATTAATGCATTTTTTAGCTTCAAAAGAAAACCAACGCGGCATTATTTTTTGTAAAACTAAGGCGGCAGTTGCCAAGCTGGCAAAAAATTTGGCCATTAATAGGTTTTCTTGTGGTGCCATTCACGGCAGTTTAACACAGCCCATTCGCGACCGTATAATGGCTCAATTTAGAGAAGGTCATATCAACCTTTTGGTAGCAACCGATTTAGCCGCAAGAGGTATTGATGTTAAAGAAGTTAGTTATGTGGTTAATTATCATTTACCTGAACTTGCCGAAACTTACGTTCATCGCAGTGGACGAACGGCTAGAGCAGGAGCAAAGGGCCTTTCACTATGCGTTATTCAAGAAGAGGAAGAAGAAAAATTAAGTGCTTTTAACTTAACCTTAGGCCTTGATTTTAAAGAATTAGAAAAGCCTAATTCGGCAAGTGTTGAAGAAAATAACGCCATTTTGTGGGCAAAACAGCTTTTTAAAACAAAGCCAAATCACGAAATTTCATCCGATTTAAAAGATAAGATTAAAACAATTTTTCACCACCTGACAAAAGATGAATTGATAGATAAATTAGTAGCAAATTATCTGCTTCAGCATAAAGCGGAAGTTAGTTCAAAAAAGTAAATATTTTTAAATTAAAAAGAGTAGGCTTTCAAATAAAAAGGTCTTGACTTCTTTAAAGTCAAGACCTTTATAATTATGTTAAAAAATTTAAAGCTATTTCATATTTATCGCTCCAATGCCGGCTTGCCACAATTGTTTATTAAATTCTGGTATTTCGGTTTTGATGAATGAATCGGCACTGGCTTTAAGTTTATTCCATTGTAAATCGAGTTCATTTTTTCGGTCAACCGATGATTTATTGACACGCGGAATGCTACTTTCAGTTTGATTGATTAAAAAGAAGTATTCGGCCGTAAATTTGTTTGGAAAATTTTCAACATCATCATAGGCTTTTGATTTTCGTTGAACCATGGCTTCATCCCAATCATTTAATTTAGCAATCAGTGCTTTACCTGATTTTATTAAATCTTCGTGGCCTTTTTCATTTGCTAGTATCAATAAAGCAGCTTTAATTTGGGTTTGTGCTTTCATCAACAAATTCACTTTTAAATGCATGTCGGTAAGTGTTTGTTCCATTGAGGTCATAAAACTATCATACGTTTGATAGGAATTTTCTTTGGTTTCGTAAAGCGGATTTTTTTCAATCACCACATCCGCATTTAAACGGGTATTTCCAACTTTTAATTCGGCTTTATAAGTCCCCGGCGAGGCCAAATGACCGCTATAACTAGCTTCCATATACATATCAGGAATGCCCGGCATCATCGGATAACGCTTATTCCAAACAAAGCGGTTTAAGCCTGTATTTTTAGTCAAGTTTGGTGTTGCATCCGGACCGCCATCCCATTTTTTATAAAGCGAATCTTTAACAGAGCTAAAGGTATTTATTAAATGGCCTTTTTCATCTCTTATTTGCAAGGTTACCGCAACAGAATCGGCTACTTTTGGGAGTTCATAATAAAATACCACCCCATTTGCCGGATTAACACCCGAAAATGAATTTGAACCTTTAAATTCGGCTGAGTTACTATTTAAAGGGCTTCCCCAAGTGCCATAAATGGCTGGTTCTGGTTTGTATAACTTTGTTTTAACTTGATTAGTTTGATACTGTTCTATAACACTTAAATCGTCTAATATCCAAAATGATCTGCCAGAAGTTGCGACAATTAAATCGCCTTTATGAACCATTAAATCGGTAATTGGTGTAATAGGTAAATTTAACTGAAATGATTGCCAAAAGGTGCCTCCATTTAAAGAAATGTACATGCCAGTTTCAGTACCCGCATAGAGTATTTCATTTTTAATTGGGTCTTCTCTCACAACTCTTGTAAAGGCACCATAAGGAATGCCAGCGCTAATATTGGTCCAAGTTTTACCATAATCAGTAGTTTTGTAAAGGGCAGGCGTAAAGTCATTAAATTTGAACCGCGTAGTTGCAATATAAGCCGTTGCAGGGTTGGTAGCGGAAATCTCAATGGCATTAATTAAACATTCTTTAAGTCCCTTTGGCGTAATATTTGTCCAATGTGCGCCATTGTCTTTGGTAAGATATACAAAGCCATCATCGCTTCCCGTATAAAAAACGCCTTTTTCGGTGGGCGATTCTTGAATGTAACTTAAGGTTCCATAATTTTCGGCTCCTACGGCTTCAACAGTAAAAGGACTTCCTCCAAAGCCTTGTTTTTCATCAATATTCCGCGTTAAATCGGGTGAAAATTCGGTCCAAGTTTCACCCATATCAGTAGTTTTTAAAACTAGTTGCGCCCCGTGAAAAAAGGTGTTTGGTTCGTGTTGAGACCTTATTATTGGGGCATTCCAATTAAAAAGATATTTCATATCTCTGGCGGCTCTGCCTAAATATTGAATGGGGGCTTCCATAATATTTGTGCTTGCCTTAGATTCCATGTCTAAAGATTCAATGGTACCTAAATAACTACCACCCAAAACATAACGCGGATTATTGGGGTCAAAAGCCAAAAAGGCACTTTCGCCACCAGCTGCATAAGTCCAATCTTGTTGTGAAATTTCCCATCTACCTAACGAAAGACTTGCAATTTTAACAGAAGTATTGTCTTGTTGGCCGCCATAAATATTATAAGGGAATAAATTATCAGCATTAATTCGATACATTTGAGCCGTTGGCATATTGTTATTTTTAGACCAATTTTTTCCATTATTAAAAGAGATGAATACACCTCCATCATCTGCAATTGCTAGATTTTTTGGATTGTTAGGATTGATCCACAAGTCGTGAAAATCGCCGTGGGTACCTTCAATTTCTTCCCAAGTTTTACCGCCATCAGTTGACCTAAATGCGGCTGCACTTAACACATAAACGGTGTTTTCATTCTTAGGATCGGCAAAAACTTTAATATAATACCACGACCGTTGTGTGAGGCGATTATCACCACTTACCAAGTGCCAATTTTCACCCGAATCATCCGAAACAAATAAGCCACCGTGGCCTTTGTTGCTGTCGCTTTCAATCAAAGCATAAACTTTTTGTGAATTTTCGCGACTGACGGCAATTGCCATTTTCCCTTTTTCTTTTGGGAGACCCTTATCAATTTTAAACCAAGTTTCACCACCATCAATTGATTTATAAAGCATACTTCCAATGCCACCACTAATCATTTCCCAAGGTGTACGTTGGTGATGCCACATTGCACTATAGAGCACTTCGGGGTTGTTTATATCGAGTGATAAATCGGAAGAACCCGTTAAATCGTTGACAAACAAAACATTTTTCCAAGTTTTGCCGCCATCTATTGATTTATAAACCCCGCGATCTTTAGTAGGTTCGGCAAAAGCTCCTTGAGCGGCCACGTAAACAATATCCGGATTGGTTGGATTAATAACAATTCTAGAAATTTGACGTGTATGTTCTAAACCCATTTTTTTCCAAGTTTTTCCGGCATCGGTAGATTTGTAAACGCCATCACCATAGGACGTCATAACGCCTCTAATAGCGTGCTCTCCCATACCACAATAAACCACATTCGGATTAGATTCTGAAACGGCAACGGCCCCAACTGAACCTGTTTTAAAAAAACCGTCCGAGATGTTTTCCCAAGCTTGACCGGCATCATTTGTTTTCCATAAACCACCACCAGTTGTTCCCATATAATAGGTTAGGGGGTCATTTATAACGCCACTTGTTGCAACAGAGCGCCCTCCACGAAAAGGACCGATGTTTCGATATTTTAAAGGCTTAAAGTAAGTATTTACCTCTTGAGCAATGGATGCACTAAGGATAAAAAAGGCAAGAATAAAAACATATTTTTTCATAGGTATTTAGATTATTAACTCTCAAATATACATTTTTCATTTAAAAAAATAATTCTGTTTTTAAAACAGGTAACTACAATTTTTATAAACACACTTTTTAAGCAAAATTTATACCTCATAAGGGCGTTCCTAAATCAAATTTTATTTAATTTGCAATAAAATTTCTAACTAAATGATATCAGCAACTCACCTTCATGCGCTAATTATTCATTTTCCGATAGCGCTTTTAATTGTTGGCTATTTTTCGGAGCTTTTTGGATTAATAAACAAAAAACTTTTTTTTAAAGAGGTTTCATTTTATTTATTGTTTATAGGAGTTATTGGGGCTATTGCCGCTTACATTAGCGGAAATTTGGCAGGGGATGGCATTGAATCGGGTTCACTAAAAGTTCCTGTTGAATTGCATGAACAGGCAGGTTTAATAACACTTCTGCTCGCAATTGCTACCGTTTTATTTAAGTCGTTTGTGATGTATTTAAAAAAAGATTCTACGTTTACAAAATGGATTACAATCTTATTATTTACCTTTTTGATAGGATCGGTAATGTTTACGGGCTATTTAGGAGGAGAACTAGTTTACAGTCACGGCGCTGGTGTTGAATTAGCACCATCCATTTTGAAAAATCACAACTAGAGAGCTTGTTTTTCTTTATTTTAAGGCGTTGTTATTAATTATAAAATTTTGGTTGGATTGTTTTTCTTAATATTACCAATTGAAATAACTTTTTAAATTCCATCTAAAATTCATCAATGGATAAATCTAAACATCAGATACTTATTATTTTATCATTTTTTTCGATTTATGTCATTTGGGGATCGACCTATCTTTTTAATAAAATAGCTGTTACCGAACTTCCACCATTGATGTTGGCTTCAATACGATTTATTACTGCCGGTGTTTTAATTTTTATAATTGCCGCCTCAATGGGAAAAAAACTTAGAATCACAACAAAACAGTTAATTAATTGTACCATAGCAGGTTTTTTATTTCTAACCTTTGGCAATGGGGGATTGGTTTGGGCACTAAAATACGTCGATAGTGGCTTTGCTGCACTCGAAATATCCGCACAACCACTTATTGTTTTATTGATGATGCTTTTACTGGACGGAAAAAAAATACAACCAATGTCTATTATTGGCGTTGTTCTTGGCGTAATTGGAATTTATTTGTTGGTGAGCCAAAAACAATTGCTTAGCCAAGAAGGTTCTGGAATTGGTATGTTGATGATTTTCGCCTGCTTGTTGAGTTGGAGTTATGGAAGCATTTTTGTTGGAAAAGCCGATTTACCTTCAAACTATTTTATCAATACAGGTTACCAAATGTTTATGGGAGGAATGCTATTGCTCTTATTTAGTTTGATACGCGGTGAAGTATGGACAATACCAACACAATGGAGTTCTAAAGTTCAAGTTTCAATGGTGCTTTTAATTGTATTTGGAGGCATTGTGGCTTATACTTCGTTTAATTATTTATTACGAGCAGTTTCACCCGAAAAAGTAGCCACTTCAACCTATGTAAATCCTGTAATTGCTATATTGTTAGGTTGGTATTTTTTAAACGAGAAAATTACTGGGCAATCTATTTTAGCGGCTGCCATTTTATTGACAGGCGTTTATTTTATAAACACTAAACGAAAATTAGCCATTTATTCGAGGTTCTCAAAATAGAAAAATAATCTAAATTAAAAAGGCGTTAATCAATTTGTTAACGCCTTTTGTATGATTAAAATAAACCCTAGTTTGACTAGGTTTTTTTAGGGTCAATGGTAATGCCCGAATTAGCATTACCTTTTTTAGGGTCAATGGTAATGCCCGAATTAGCATTGCCTTTTTTAGGGTCAATAGTAATACCCGAATTTGCTGTTTTTTGATTTTTTTGATTAGCCATAGTAATTTTTTTTAGTTAAAAATTTGTCTATATTAGGCATTTTATTTTAAAGAACCAAATAAGTAATTTATTATTTCTTAATTTCAGTAGATTTTTATTGCCAATATATGAATTTAAAAGTTTTTTTTAATGAGTGTTTAGATAAGGAAGTTTTTAAAAAACTCTCTATTTATCTTGTATCTAGTTGGGTTCTTCTTCAAGTATTAGCGATTACTGCCGAACCATTAGGTTTACCAAAAACTTCGGTTACCATTCTTTTATTAATACTTATTTTAGGGTTTCCAATAAATATTTTTTTGGTTTGGCGGTTTCATTTGTTAGTGCTTGAAAAAAATTCAAAGACGATTGATGATTCAGAAGCTGATATAAAAATATACACTTATAAAAAGAGTTCTTTTAAAAAAATGTATTTTACATTTAGTTTGATAACCAGTTTATTATCTATCTTTATCATTATAATTATTATCAATAATAAGTTTACCAGTTCTGAACCAAAATTGGTAAGCACTATTGTAAATGATAAAATAGCAATTTTAAAATTTGGTAATAATACTGGAGATGTAAAATATGATATCATCGGTAAAATGGTAGCCGATTGGTTAATTCATGGCATTACTGAAAATCAAATCGGTCAAACGGTATCACCACAAGTAATTGAAGATTATTCTAAAATTATCAATACAAACACTTATAAAACAGCCGATTATGATATTGTAAAAGCTTATTTTAAACCTGGAAAATTAATATCTGGCAATTATTTTTTAAAGGATAGCACCTTATTATTTCAATGTTCTATATCAGATGGTGAATTTAATAAAGTTCTCATCTCATTTAAAAGTATTTCTTGTGATATCAATGATCCATTGGTTTGCATGGAATCTTTAAAACAACTTATTTTAGGTTATTTAATAACCGAAGATAAAAAAAATGAAAATCTGCAAGAATTTCCGCCCAAATATGAAGCCTATAAATATGTACTTAACGCCAAAGCAAATTTAGACAAACGAAAGTTGAGCTTAGAATATTTGAACAAAGCGATTGAAATTGATTCCAGTTATTTTGAACCTAAAGTGCTGCGCATTGCCAATTATTACAATACTGGACAGTATCACATAGCCGATTCTTTAAGAAGAGCCCTAATAATTCCGGCATACAACAATCATAGACAACAAAATTTACTTAATTTATACCAAGCATTACTAGAAGGAAATAACAAAAAAATTTATAAATCAATACTTTATGAATATAATTTTGCACCTTACGATTTAGAATCTAATGAAAGTACAATGGCGGTGGCCATTCAATTTGTCAATAAACCTATAGATGTTGATAGCATTTTTCAAAAGATTCCGATGGATAAAATGGATTTAGAAAATTGTACCTATTGTAAATACCGAATCTATTTAAAATCAATTGCCAATATTGAATTAAAAAAATATAAGGAAGTAGAAAATTTATTAGCCAACATAACGGTTTCGTCAGAAAATAGTTATTTATTTCACACTTTAATTGCAGCTAAAATAAGACTGGGAAATTTTAATGATTTAAAGAAAACCTTAGAATCATTTAAATTAAAAATGGATAAGGACGCATGGCTAGCAATTTATTTTTTTGCCGCTAATCAGTTAATATTAAGTAATGAGGAGGTTTTAGCGAATATTTATTTTAGAGAATTTATAAAAAATTCAGAACAAAATTCAGCAGGCATAGATTTAGCAAAATCTTTATTTTATGTTGGCGATTTTAAAAAGGCTGAATCTGTTTTAAATCAATTACTTAAAGAAAGTACATATCACATTGAAAACCTTACTTGGTTAGCTATGTCTCAATATAAAAACAATAAATTACAAGAATCAACAAATACT
>PFPU01000023.1 GCA_002793215.1 Flavobacteriales bacterium CG_4_10_14_0_2_um_filter_35_18 | reverse complement strand
AGTGTAACAATCTTAATAAGATGTAGTCTATAATACTGTAACTTATTAAAGAATCAACCAACTTCATGAAAACCCTACTGTCATTTTTAGCACTCACATTGTTTTTATTTCATGTATCTCAAGCTCAAGAAGCGAAAATTAAAATCCCAAAACGCACCTATACGACCACTTTTATTACGCCTTTTAAAGCCCCCGAAATAGACGGAAAGCTTGAGGATAAAAGTTGGAGTTTGGTTGAATGGGCAGGCGAATTTATTGAAAATGTGCCTGATGAAAATACACCCCCTACTTTTAAAACCGAATTTAAAATTCTTTATGATTCAAAATACTTATACGTTGGCGTGCGCTCATTTGACGATGAACCCAACAAAATAGAAAAGCGTTTATCTAGAAGAGACGGCTTTGCTGGAGATAGAGTTACCATAAATTTAGATACCTATAATGATAAAAGAACTGCCTTTTCGTTTACTCTAACCGCTGCCGGGGTTAAAGGTGAAGAGTTTGTAACCGATAATGGTAACAATTGGGATGATAGCTGGAATCCTATTTGGTATGTTGCCACCGAAATTAATGATAAAGGTTGGACCGCCGAAATGAAAATTCCTTTTAGTCAATTGCGATTTGGCAAAGCCGATGAACAATCTTGGGGCTTGCAAGTTATTCGACAACTTTTTAGAAAAGATGAGCGTTCTGTTTGGCAACGCATTGCTAAAGATGCTCCTGGTTGGATTAGCGAATTTGGCGAATTGCGCGGTTTAAAAAATATTGAACCCCAAAAACAATTCGAAATTCAACCCTTTACCGTTGCAAAATTAAACACCTATCCCAAAGAACAAGGCAATCCTTTTAGAACGGGTTCCGACTACAATATCAACGGTGGCATTGATGCTAAAATTGGCGTTACCAACGACTTGACACTCGATTTAACCATAAATCCGGATTTTGGACAAGTTGAAGCCGACCCTGCGGCAATTTCACTCGATGGTTTTGAAATATTTTTTAGAGAACAACGTCCCTTTTTTATTGAAAATAAAAATATTTTCGATTTCCAATTTGCCGAAAATCAAGACAATTTATTCTTCTCAAGACGCATTGGTCGAAGTCCGCAAGGCTATCCAAATACAGGTGCTGGCGCGTTTGTTAATCAGCCAAACAATACAACCATTTTAGGTGCTGCAAAATTTAGCGGAAAAACAAAAAGTGGCTGGTCTATCGGTGTTTTAGAAAGTATGACCGGAAAAGAATTTGCCGAAATTGACAATAGTGGTTCTCGGAGCAAAGCACTGGTAGAGCCTTTTACCAATTATTTTTTGGGGCGTTTACAAAAAGATTTCAACAATAAAAACTCTTATATAGGCGGAATTTTTACGGCTACTAATCGCGCGCTTGACAGCAATTTAGATTTTTTGCGCAAATCGGCTTACACGGGAGGTATTGATTTTAAACATCAATGGAAAGATCGCAAATATTTTATTGAGGGAAATATTATTTTAAGTCAGGTTAGTGGCAGCAAAACAGCCATTACCGAAACTCAAACCGCTTTAACCCATTTATTTCAAAGAGTTGATGCCAAACATGTAAACGTCGATCCAAACAGAACATCGCTTACCGGTACAGGTGGAAAAATATTATTTGGCAAAGTAGGTGGCGGCAATTGGAACTATTTTTCGGGACTAACTTGGCGCTCGCCCGAATTGGAGTTGAATGATATTGGCTTTCTCCGTCAAGCGGATCAAATTTTTCAAATTATTGAAATTGATTATAATACCTTAAAACCGGTTGGCGCATTTAGATCGATTCAGTCGAGTTTTAAACAATTTTCAACCTATGATTTTGACGGTAATTTTAACCGCTTGCAATTTGATTTAAACGGTCATGCTGAGTTTAAAAATTATTGGTCGCTAGATTTTGGTTTGTCTCACAAACCCAGAATTTACACCAATACCATCTTGAGAGGCGGTCCTCGTTTTCGCTTTTCTCGAGAAAATATTAGCTTTTTATTTATTGGTACTGATTCTCGTAAAAAAGTTAGATTTAATGCGGGTTATGTCTATTCGCAAGCCAAACAAAATAATTTTTCATTCCTGCGATTTGAAACGGGCATAACCTACCAGCCATTAAATTCATTGAGCATTTCTTTTCAGCCCGAGTATGCAAAAAATCCTAATAAAACACAATATGTTACCGAAACCGGCTTTAATGGAACGCCACGCTATATCAATGCTGAAATAAACCAACAAACCCTTAGTGCTGCTTTGCGGATAAACTATACGGTAAACCCGAATTTGACCATTCAATATTATGGCGAACCTTTTATTTCTCGTGGGCGCTATACCAACTTTAAATACATTACCAATCCTGTGGCTAGCAATTTATACGACCGTTTTAGTTTGTTAAATAGCAGTCAAATTTCGCTTAATAATTCAATCTATTCGGTTGATGAAGATACAAATGGCAGTGTTGATTATACCATAGATAATCCCGATTTTTCGTTTGTACAATTCCGTTCTAACTTAGTAATCCGTTGGGAATACATTCCTGGTAGCGAACTCTTTTTAGTATGGTCGCAAGGCAAATCGGGACTTCAAGACCCAAAAGATCATTTATTTAGAAGCCTAAACAATCAGGTTTTTACCGAAAAAGCAGATAATACTTTTTTAATAAAGGCAACTTATCGATTTCTGATGTAAGTTTAATGGGTTTAAGGTGAATTCAATGCTCGTTTTTCAAACAAAAAATTCTCGCAAAGGATAAAAAATTTCACACAAAGAACGCAAAGGTTTTACGCAAAAAATTAATGTGCTTCGAGCCAATTGCTGCCAATACCAATTTCAACAAGTAACGGAATGCTCAGTTTATAGGCGTGTTCCATCTCAAATTTTACCATTTTAGTCAAAGCCTCTACCTCATCTTTTAGCACATCAAAAACCAATTCATCGTGGACTTGCAACAGCATTTTTGATTTAAAATGCTCATCCGTTAAGCGCCTGTCAATTGCAATCATGGCAATTTTTATAATGTCGGCGGCAGTTCCTTGAATAGGTGCATTAACCGCATTGCGCTCATCGCCAGAACGCACCATGGCATTTTGAGAATTAATATTGCTCAAATAACGACGTCGGCCAAGCAAGGTTTTTACATAACCCTTTGCATGAGCTGAGGCAATTTGACCGGCTATATAATTTTGTAAAGTTGGATAGGATTTAAAATAAGCCTCTATCAATTCCTTCGATTCTTTAGTGCTTAAATTAGTTTGTTGACTCAATCCAAAGGCCGAAACACCGTAAATAATTCCAAAATTCACAGTCTTAGCCTGACTTCGCTGTGTTTTGTTGACTTTGTCAATAGGAATATTAAATACCTTTGCGGCAGTGGCTCTATGGATGTCTTCTCCGTTTAAAAATGATTGTTTCATCGCTTCATCGCCACTCATTTCGGCAATTAAGCGCAATTCTATTTGAGAATAATCGGCCGATAATAAAAGGTGGTTTTCGTCTCTAGGGATAAAAGCTTTTCGCACTTGTTTGCCACGCTCGGTGCGGATGGGAATGTTTTGTAGGTTTGGATTAATTGAACTCAACCTACCTGTTGCCGCAACGGTTTGGCTAAATGTGGTGTGAATTCTGCCTGTTTTTTTATTGACTTCGTTTGGCAATGCCTCAACATAGGTGTTTTGAAGTTTTACCAAGCCTCGCCAAGTCAAAATATCGGCCACAATTTGATGTTCGGTTGCGAGTTTAGATAAAATTTCTTCTCCGGTTGCGTATTGTCCAGTCTTAGTTTTCTTTGGTTTATCTATTAATTTTAAATTTTCGAATAAGATGATGCCCAATTGCTTTGGCGATGCCAAATTAAATTCCGTTCCGGCTTCTAGGTAAATGGTTTTTTCTAAATTCAAAAGGTCTCTTTGCAAATCCGCCGAAAGGCTTTTTAAAAAGGCCATATCAAGCCTTATTCCTTCCAATTCCATTTTGGCCAAAACCGGTAAGAGTTTAATTTCTATGTCATTAAAAAGATTTAAAAGTTCCTTTTTGATGAGTTCTTTTTCAAAAATAGGCTGTAATCTGTAAAATATATTGGCGTGCGCCACTTCAAAATCGGCTTGTGCCGACAGGCTTAAATCGGCAAATTCTGTTTGTAATTTTCCTTTGCCAAGCAACTGTGCTTTAGAGGTTAAAGTTTCATTTAGATAGCGTTGCGCAAGGGTTTCTTTATCGTGGCGCATATCGGGTTCTAGCAGGTAATGTGCAATTTTTATATCAAAAAAAGGTCCGTTTAAATTAAGGTTGAATGCGTGTAAATACTTGTATAAAAATTTCAAATTCTGCCCAATTTTTAAAATTGTTTTCGATTCAAAAAAGGCTTTAAATCCTTCTAAAATGCGTTTTGTTTCGGCTATATCTTTTAGAAAATTAACAAAATAGCCCTTGTGGTCTTCATAGCAAAAACTCAAACCTAAAATGTGATTTGAAGCGTTGCTATCAGTCAATTTATTTAGCGAAATAGCCACCGTTTTTTGTTTTAATAATTTTTCTAAAAGCAAGCTTCTTGATAAATCGGTGTTGACGTATTGGTAAAAATGGCTACTTGATTGTGGCTTTTCTATTAGCGCTAAGGTTTCGGCATGGCTTGAAAATAAATCAAATTGAAAATTAGCAGGACTTTGGGTATTTGGTTGATTTTGTTTTTCATTTACGAGGTCAGTGCTCGAAACGGCTGGTAGTTGCTCGGGATTTTGGCTCGATTTAGAACCAAACAATTTATAAAACTGCTCTGCCATTCGGCGAAATTCTAAGTCGTCAAATATTTTTGAAACTTCTTCAAAATTTGGAATAGACATTTCAAAATCAGCTTCATCAAAAACCACAGGACAGTCTAGCATAATGGTTGCTAGTTGTTTAGATAGAATTCCCAAATCTTTATTTGCCTCAATTTTTTCGCGGAGTTTGCCCGATATTTTATCCGTATTGGCAAGCAAATTTTCCATACTTCCAAATTCCTTTATGAATTTTTTGGCTGTTTTTTCGCCCACACTAGGCAAACCGGGAATGTTATCTACGGCATCACCACACATTCCTAAAAAATCAATAACTTGTAGCGGGTTGTCAATTTCGAAGTATTCTTTTACCTTTTCTATACCCCAAATTTCAATGCCATTGCCCATTCGGGCTGGCTTGTACATAAAAATATTTTCGGAAACCAATTGGGCATAATCTTTATCGGGCGTAACCATATAGGTAACAAAGCCCTCCTTTTCGGCTTGTTTGGCAAGCGTTCCTATTAAGTCATCGGCTTCAAAACCCGCTTTTTCAATAATGGGGATGCGCATCGCTTTGAGAATGCTGTGAATATAAGGAATGGCTAAACTAATGGCTTCGGGCGTTTGCAAACGGTTTGATTTATATTCGGCAAAGGCCTCAGAACGCGCAACCGAACCACCTTTATCAAAGGCAACTGCCAAATGATCAGGATTTTCGCGCTTAATCACATCTAATAACGAATTCATAAATCCTAAAATGGCCGAAGTATCCATGCCTTTAGAATTGATTCGTGGATTTTTTATCAAGGCATAATAACCCCTAAATATTAAAGCAAATGCATCGATTAAAAAAAGTCTTTTTTTTTGGCTCATGTAGTTAACTAATATAGGCCTCTAAGATAAGTTAATTTATGATGATTGTAAATTAAGCAATGGTAATAAAAATTCAATTCTTATTTGCTTTATAGTTACAATGTTAGTATTTTTATCGCATAATATATTTGTATTGAAACCTCCAACTTACATTTATATTTACTTAAAGTTGATTAATTTTATTTAAATATAAAATCAAACTAATGAAACGTCTATTAATTTATTATCAATCGAAGGATTTTAAGCCAGCGTTTTATAACAATATCCAAAAGCTAAAAACTTATTTTGATTGTACCGAAATTGACAATATCATATTGTATAACAATGCTATAAATAATAATTTAGCAGATTGTGTTTTGATTTGTTCTTCTAAAATTGATACTATAATAGATGGCATTAAAGCAAATTTTAATGCCATTCCTCACCTGCTCATTACCACAAAAAATAACGATCTAAAGGCGCTTAGTTTACTTGAATTTGGCCTTAAAGATTATTTATTTGAGGATGCCCTTTCTAAATTGATTCCGGTAATTAATAGAGAACTTAAGGTGAGCGAAGCATTGGCCAACTCAAAACAAGCCGCCGAAACCCTATCTAATTATATTGAACAAGCACCTTTGGCTACCATTACTTGGGATTTAGATTTTAAGGTCGTTAGCTGGAATAAAACCGCAGAGGAAGTTTTTGGCTATACCGCAGCCGAAGCTATGGGCAAAACTTGTTTTGAATTAACTGTGCCAAAAGGACTTGTGGAAACAGCTTCTACTATTTTTAAAAATTTATTAAACCAAACCGGTAAAATTGACAATGTAAATGAAACCTTAAAAAAAGGAGGTGCTACTTTTTTATGCCATTGGCATAACACCATTTTAAAAGGTAAAGATGGCAAAACAACCGGTATTATATCTATAGCTGAGGATATTACTGAAAAACGCGCCATTCACAATAAGGTTTTAAAGGATAAGCAATTTTTAAAACAGGCTCAAAAACTATCCGAAGTTTTTAATATAGAAATCAGCCTAGAATCACAAAAGGTAAAACTCGATAAAGAATTTGTAACATTAAGTGGACTTGATAATTCATTTAAAAACTACACTCCTAAATATTTATTAGCACACCTTATCCACCCACAAGACCGACTAAAGTTGATAAGGACTTTCTTTTTAGCCGTTAAAAGTAATGTAAAATTGGCAGTTGATATTCGGGTGGTTTTTAAAAATGGAACCATTAGATGGATAAATATTTTAGCCGATTTGTTTGTTGATGAACTCAGTCATAAAAAATCGCTTTTAGGAACTTTTATTGATATTACCGACCGCAAAAATGAACTTTTGCAACTAAAAGAGCAAAAAGGTAAATTAGATTTAGCGGTTAGCATAACCCAGCTTGGTTTTTTAATACTTGATATTAAAACAAATACGGTAGAAGTATCGGGCAATACCCAAAAAATATTCGATTTAAATAAGTCAAAAACCGTCTTTAGTTTTAAAGAACTGATTTCAAGAGTTCATCCCGAAGACCAATCAAAAGTAGAAAAAGCCCTCAAATTTGCCATTGAAAATCGCACCGCTTATCAAATAAACCATCGTTTATTATTGCCGAATAGCACAATAATTTGGGTAAATGCCCGCGGTGAAGTTACTTTTGACAAAGACCACAAACCCGATAAATTGATGGGAATTGTAAAAGACGTTTCCATACAAATTCAACGCGAACGCAGGCTGTTACAGCATTCCTTAATTTTAAATCAAATAAGTTCATTGGTTTTGGTTACCGATAAAAATACCGATATTATATTTGGGTCTCCTTCTATAACAAAACAAACGGGCTTTAGCATAGAAGAAATACTCGGACAAGGATGGTGGGATAAAACCTTCAAAACTGAAAAAGCGCGCGCTAATTCAAAAAAATTTATTAGGAACCTGTTTAATGACGTTAAGAATATTAGCGATTTAAGATACGAGCGTAAAATAGAATGTAAATACGGTGTTGCAAAATGGTTTTCTTGGCAATTTTCTAGAGGAGCTGAAAACACCATAATTAGTGTTGGAAACGACATTACTAAAGAAAAAGAAAATGTACAGCTGGTAACTAAATTGTTTAAAGCCATAGAAAATAGCCCTACTATTGTGGTTATAACCGATAAAAACGGAATCATAGAGTTTGTAAATCCAAAATTTGAAAAAGTTACAGGTTATACTTTTAAAGAAGTGAAAGGCTTGAACCCGCATGTTTTGAGTACGGGTTATACCACAAAAGCTGCTTATAAAAAAATGTGGCAAACCATTTCTAGTGGCGAAAATTGGCAGGGAGAATTTAAAAACAAGAAAAAAGATGGCACGGTTTATTGGGAAGAAGCCATTATCACACCCGTAAAAAATGAAGAAGGCATTATTACAAATTATATTGCTTTAAAAGAAGATATTACAGAAAAAAAAGCGCAAGAAAAGAAATTTTTATACGCCCTTTTTGAAGCGCAAGAAAACGAAAAATTAAAATTTGGGGAAATACTTCACGATAATTTAAGTCAAATTTTATCGGCTATGTCATTTTTTATTGAAGCCGTTTTAAATCCTAAAAATACTAAAGACCAATTAAAGATTGAGTATTTACAAAAAATTAGACAATTAACTTATGACGCCCAGCGCGAATCGCGCAATATTTCACACGGATTAATGTCAAAACAACTCATTGAAAGCGGGTTAGTAGCTGCAACCATTGAAGTTTGTACCAATTACAATATTTCTAAAAATATTAACTTCACCTTTAAAAATTCAGGGTATCACGAAGATTTATTCGAGGTAGAAATAAAACAAAATATATTCAGAATTATTCAAGAAATCACCACGAACATTGTCAGCCATTCGCAAGCTACCAAAGCAACTATCAAGTTTTCGGTAAAAGATAATGAGTGGTTTATTTTAGAAGTTAATGATAATGGTATTGGCATTGACGAAACGCAAATAAAAGAAAACTCTAAATGTTTTGGATTGAAAAATATTCAACAGCGCGTTGCGTTATTAAATGGAATTATTAAAAGAAATTCAAAGCCAAATATGGGTACAAAATATATAATTAAACTACCTTTGGTGTTAGAACCAATTAATTCAGAATTAAACCTCTTAAATTAACTATTATGAGTAAAAAATTTAGCGTTCATATTGCAGATGACCATGAAATTATAATTGATGGCATGTCGGCCATTATCAATGTTGAAGACGATTTAGAAGTTATTGGTCGGTCGTTAAATGGCAAAGAAACGATAGAATGGTTTAAAGAAAACCACGCCGACGTGTTATTGTTAGATATTAATATGCCTATTTGCAATGGAATAGAAGTTTTAAAGTCGCTTAAAAACCTTGAAGACAAGCCCGAAGTTATTGTGCTAACAAGCTATGACGATGTAAAAACAATAAAAGAGGTTTTAGAATTGGGAGCTAAAGGCTTTCTGCCAAAAAAAGCTGCCGGAATTCACGTTACTGAAGCCATTAGAAAGGTGTTAAGTGGTGAAGAATATTTTACAGACGAAATCAATAAAAAAGTGATGCATTCTTTATTAGGAAAGCCTTTAAAGGATGAAGGCATGGAAAATCCGGAGCTTGTTTCAACACTTTCTCAACGAGAATTTCAAATTTTAAAGATGATTGCACAAGATTATACTACTAAAGATATTGCTAAAACCCTGTTTATTAGCACGCGCACCGTTGAAGCGCATCGCAATACGTTATACGAAAAAACAAATTCTAAAAACGTTATCGGATTGGTAAATTTTGCAGTAAAAAATAACATTGTTTAAAAAGACTCCGTAAAAGCTGGTAATATAAAAACTACACCATTTTACTAAATAAAACGCGATTTCGATTTTCTATTTTTGTTGAAAATTATAGAAATGATAACGGATCATTTTATTTTGAATAAGTTTAAGTTTTTTGAAACGGTATTTTTTAATAAGCTTCAAGATAAAACAAATAAACCGCTACTAGAACACAAGCTTGAAATTAAAAAATTAGTCAATTCAAGCATTCAGCAAACCTTAAATCAAGATTCTTCTAATTTTACCATCAATCAAGAAATTGTAGATTCAATTAAGGTAGAAAACGAGCGTGAAAAATCGCATTTTAGTGCCGAACTTCACAATGGTTTAGAACAAATTTTAACCTCTTTAAGTTTTTATGTTGAGGTTTTGCAGCACGCTAAAAAATTGCCAACAAAATTAAAAAACCAATACCTAAACAAGATTAAAGAATTGAGTCAAACGGCATTAAAAACCTCAAATGAAGTCGCTAATAATTTAATTTCAAATCAGTTGCAAGATGGAAGTCTTTTAAATGCGCTTTCTTGTCTTTATGAAAACACCTCGGCTAAACACCAACTAAAAATCAATCAAAAATTTAGTGCAAATTTTAATGAAATTAAGTTAAATAGCTCAAAAAAATTACAACTTCTCAAAATTGTTAAAACACTTCTACACTACTTTATTTCAATAGATTATCGCGGTACAATAGACCTAAATTACGCTTTTAAATACAATAACATCTTACAAATAGAAGTCCGACAAACGGCAATAAATCTTAATCTTGAAGCCATTGAAAAGTCTCCAGCTATGGGATATAACAATATAAAACACTGTTTAGGTTTGTTAAATGCCAAAATGCTTCAAAAAGACCCTCAGTATTTATTAATTAAAACACCCATTAACGACAAAATTTAGAGGTGTTTTGGCTTAAAAAGCCAAATAAAAAAATTAAAAAATACCAGATTTTACTAATGTGCTCAATTTTAAGAGTCTTTACATTTGACTCAAATTATAATTAAATCCTTGTGCGAATGCTGAAATCCAATTTTGGATGACTTTATTGAGGGATGAAGTTAGTTAAAAATTGTGGGTAATGTAAACAAACCTTTTTAATATGAGAAGTATCTACAACTTATAGGGGGAAAAAGGTGAGAATTATCAACTATATTTTTTAACATAAAGCATTGTTAACCAAACCAAAAGGCTAAGTAGTTTAAAACTGCGTACAAGGATTTCCTTTTGTTAAGACCTAAAATTTTCATCTTATTTATTTACATTTTTATATTAATAAAATTGTATATTTGTAACTGTAGCGCCTAAAAATTAAGCTCTAATTATTAATTTAAAGCCCTTTAGCTATGGCAAAATTTGGAGATTTAATACATGCCGACATTCCAATTTTAATCATTTTTTTTGCCCATTTGGATGAGCCAGAACAAGAACATAATGATGTTTTACAAACAATTGCTGCAACTTTAGGCGATAAAGCCAAAGTGATTAAAATTGACATTGAAAAGAATGCTACGTTAGTTAAAGCCTTAATGATAGAGGTAAATCCTACTTATATTATCTACAAAAAAGGTGAAATGAAATGGCGACAAACAGGCAATCAAGATGCGGCTACGCTCATCGATTTGGTTCAACAATATCTTTAAATGGTGTTAAACTGGTAAGCCTTTGCTTTAAAGTGGTCTAAAATTTTTGGCAAGGTATATTTTAGATTTTTGAATGCCTTTTCGCTATCGTGAAAAACAACAATACTCCCATTTTCGGTATGCTTTAAAACATTGTTTAAACAGTCTTCTCTGTTGATATTGAGGTCAAAATCTCTACTTATCACATCCCAAAAAACGGGTTTATAGCCTTTTTTTTTGAGTGCTTTTAGCTGTTTGGGGAAGCATTTTCCGTAGGGAGGTCTAAATAACAATTCCCTAGTTTCAAAATGATGCGGATTTTGTGCTAAAAAAGCTACTTGCGTTTTCTCAATATTTTCAAGGTAGGTTTTTGTGTCGGTTTTTAAACCTTTTAAATGATTAAAGGTATGATTGCCAACCCGATGCCCATCTGCCAATAGATTATTGAAAATTTCGGGATGAGCTACCACATTTTTTCCGATGCAAAAAAAAGTTGCCTTTACCTCAAATTCTTTTAAAACATCCAACACCCAAGGGGTGATTTTAGGCGTAGGTCCATCGTCAAAAGTGAGGTAAAGCGTTGGTTCTTTTCTCGAAAAATGCCACAAATAACTGCTAAAGGTCGCCGAAATTAAGTGCGGAGTTTTTACCAGTGTAAACATCCTATTTTAATAGTGCTTTATACAAATCTATATGATCAATAAAGGCCTTTTTGAGCGTTCCAGAATAAGCTTCATCATCATATTGCGTTGCATTG
>PFPU01000133.1:8112-11905 GCA_002793215.1 Flavobacteriales bacterium CG_4_10_14_0_2_um_filter_35_18 | reverse complement strand
CTGTTGTTTCCCACCTTAGCTCATCAATATAATAGGTATCTGTACCATTAGTTTCGACTCCTGCATTAAAAAATAAAATGAGTTTAGTGTGATTTTGGTTAAATTGGTTGCTAAAATCAAAAGAGTATTCTACCCAGTTTGTTGTATTTGAAATGGTGGCATCAACTTCAAAACCATTAGAGCTACCTCCTTCTAGTTTTGCTTTTAAAGTACCAGCCACGGCTGTTTTTACTTTAATTTTAAAAGTATTATAGGTGGCTAGATTTATAGCTGCACCATAATCAATAATTAAGGCATCCCAAGGGCCAGTTGGGTCGGTATATTTACCAACAAAACGGGAGGTGTTAATTCCAGATTCATCTGGACTTAGCACCGTTTCAACATTAGGAAGTATCCTATTTGTTTGACAATTAAAGTCATTGATAATATTAGGGTTTGGCGTTACATTTGAGTCCTCACAAGGTATTGATTCTATCAAAGGAAACAATTGGGTTTCTTGACATGAATTAAAGCTTACAACGATGAGTACAACAAGTAACAAATTACTAAGAAAAAGTTTGATAGTTTTCATAAAATTTAATTTTAAAATTTAATTCATAATTAGTTCTTCTTATTTTAGTATGAAATCTGCTTGAAGCAAATCTTGGCTATTAGTTCCAACAAAAAGTTTAAACGCACCGGGTTCAGCTTTAAATTTCATATTTTCAGTATAGAAAGCAAGATCTTTAACATTTAAGGTAAAGGCTATTTTTTGTGATTCATTAGGCTTTAGCATTAATTTTTTAAATCGTTTAAGTTCTTTTATGGGTCTAGTTACGCTTCCAACCAAATCTTGAATATAGAGTTGAACCACTTCTTCTCCTTCATATATTCCTGTATTTGTAAGCGTTACACTAACATTAATGGTATCGCTAAAGTTGTATTCTTTTTTATCAATTATTAAATTGGCATATTTGAAGGTTGTATAACTTAGTCCGTAGCCAAAAGGATAAAGCGGTGTGTTTGATACGTCTATATACCGCGATCGATATTTTTGTTCTGAACCATTTATATCATAAGGTCTTCCCGTATTTTTAACATTGTAATAAATAGGTATTTGACCCACATTTCTAGGAAAAGTCATTGGCAATTTGCCAGAAGGATTTTGATTGCCATAGATAATAGACGCTATGGCGCTTCCGCCCATTGTGCCTGGCCACCATGCCTCAAGAATTGCATCAGCTACCATGTCTTCATATTCTAAAGTTAGCGGTCGTCCATTCATCAAAACTAGTACAATTGGTTTTCCTGTTTTTTTTATTTCGGCAATCAGTTCTTTTTGAACGCCAGGTAAATCTAAATTGGATCTACTTGCGGCTTCTCCTGACATGTCTTCAAGTTCGCCCATTACCATTACAACCATATCGGCTTGTTTTGCAACACGAACAGCTTGGGCAAAGCCAGATTTATCATTGCCAATAACAGCACAACCCTTGGCATAATTGATGTTTTTAATTCCACCCAAAATACTTTCAAATCCTTCATAAACACTAACCGCTTTACCATCACGATCACCTTGTGCTGCCCAAGAGCCGATAATGTGATGTTCATCTTTAACCAATGGACCAATAAGGGCAATTTTGTTATTTTTTTGTAGTGGTAAAATTTGCTTGTTATTTTTTAAAAGAACCATTGATTTTTGCGCCATATCTTTAGCTGCATTTAAAAACTCCAATTTATATTGAGTATCTTTTTCTCTTTGTTCATCGCAGTATTTATAGGGGTCATCAAATAATCCTAGGCGATATTTCATTTCTAAAATTCTTCTTGCTGATTGCGTAATTTCTTTTTCAGAAACTTTGCCTTCGTTAATCAAGATTTTTAAATTTCTCAGGTAAACGCCTCCTTGCATATCCATATCAACACCTGCCTTTAGGGCTTGTTCACCTGCTTGTTTTTCGTTTTTTGAAAAACCATGGGGAATCATTTCATTTATAGAAGTATAGTCGGTAACAACAAAGCCCTTAAAGCCCCATTCGTTTCTTAAAATATCAGTCAATAAAAATTTGTTTCCAGAAGATGGGATTCCGTTAATTTCATTAAAGGAAGTCATAAATGTTGCCACTCCAGCATCTAAAGCGGCTTTAAATGGTGGTAAATAGGTCGTTCTTAGTTCTCGTTCAGAAATATCAACTGAATTATAATCTCTGCCAGCAATGGCTGCGCCATAGGCCGCAAAATGTTTTGCACAAGCTAAGATGGTATTAGTGGCAGCCAAATCGTCTCCTTGAAAACCTTTTACCCTTGCTATTGCAATTTCAGAACCCAAATAGACATCTTCACCAGAGCCTTCTGAAACACGACCCCAACGTGGATCTCTAGCAATATCAACCATTGGGGCATAAGTCCAGTGAATACCTGCCGCCGAGGCTTCAGTTGCTGAAATTCGTGCAGATTTTTGAATTAGGTCTAAATCCCAAGAAGCTGCTTCACCTAAAGATATTGGGAAAATCGTTTTATAGCCGTGAATTACATCATAGCCAAATAAGAGTGGGATTCCTAAACGCGTTTCTTCAACAGCTATTTTTTGAAACGCTCGCGAGCCTTTTGCAGAGTTTACGTTAAATAGTGCCCCAAGCATTCCCCCCTTTAAATATGCTACATAATTTTTATCTAATGTGGGGCCTGTTACATCCCAACCCGCAGAAAACAGAACAGTTTGCCCAATTTTTTCATCAAGAGTCATTACTTGTATGAGGCTATCTAAGAAAGTTTCCATCTTAGCTTCGTAAGGTTTCTGACTTTTATTTTTTGTGGTATTACAACTCCACATTGCTAAAAGCACAAAGATGAGTAGCGGGAGCTTGTTTTTTATATTTTTCACTTTTGTGTTAAATTTTATTGTTAAAAATGAGGGCTATTAAAATTTAATTTTTTTAATCCTTGTTGAACTTCGGGGCAGGACATAAATAAATTCCATAGCAGTCCGGTTCTATAATTTTCAATCATTACAATTATGGGACCTTGGTCAATGGCTAAATAATTGGTAGCATACCAATTTTTAGTTTGATTAAAGGCATCGAAAAAACCATATTGTCCCCAAAGTTTTCCGTTATAATTGTAATAAAAGTTTCGCAGTGCTTGTTTAGAAAACTCTGGCGTGTAGGGCATTGAAGATAATGCGGCGGTTGGTGAAATAACACCTAAATCATTTGTTGGGCTATGAGCTGAGTAACCATTATCATTGTCGCTCGCGGTAAGACCCCAGCTTGCGGCGCTATAGCCTGCATATCCTTTTGGGTTTCTTATACAATATTCTCTATTTATAAGTGTGTGATTAACACTTTGATCCCAATAATTTGCATAATTATCTACTAAACCGTGAGGGTCTAATCCTAAAAAGGAATAATGCGAAAAAAATAGTGGCCCACCAAATTGTGGTCCTAAAATAAGTTTCCATTTTTGATAATAAACCGTTCCGTTAACAAAATCGGAACCTTTAGCCCAACCATTGTGATAAACAGATTGATTAATTGTGTGTGTGGTTGATGAAGCTGCTAAAACATAGGTGATAAGGGTTTCGTTGTAACCCCTAATTTGATTATTAATTGTCCACCCAAAATTTGGTGACCAATGCCAAGTTAGCACATCCCTTCCATTTGTGTACCAATTCCATTCTACACCATTCCACAATTCATTGATTTTATCGCGAAGTGTGTTTTCTTTGGTATTATCATTTTTAAAATATTGTCGTGCTGTTAACAAGCCTTGTATCATATATGAGGTTTCAACAATATCGCCACCGTCATCGGTA
>PFPU01000133.1:0-8094 GCA_002793215.1 Flavobacteriales bacterium CG_4_10_14_0_2_um_filter_35_18 | reverse complement strand
TTTCCGGTATTGCCATAATACCAGTGGGGAAACGCACCGTGAAAACGATCTCCACTTAATAAAAAGTTTGTTATTTTTAACAACCGATCTACAGCCTGTTCTCTTGTAACATAGTTCCGTTCAACACCTACAATAATAGCCATTACACCAAAACCACTACCACCGGAGGTCACAATATTGTTGGCTTCACCATTATAAGCCTCTAGATTTGATCTTTCTAAAGCCATGCCACTTGCAGGATTTGCAAAATCCCAAAAATATTTAAATGTGCTTTTTTGAACTAAATCTAACAGCTCGTTATCAGAGAGTTGCTTATCTTCTATCGTGTCAATAGTTACATTATTACTGTTGTTGTTGTTTGACGAACAAGACAGTAATGGGGAATTAAAAAAGTTAAAGGAGGTAATGGTAAACACGAAAAAAAGCGTTTTCATATATTTATTTTTAATAGGATTAATGGGCATCATTTTATTTTATTACTTATTTAAAGACTTCGCTATCGTTGAATAAAAGTCCTAAAACCTAAAAAATAAATTCTCAATTTATTAACTAAAACAAACTTTATTAATACACTTAAAATTATTGTTTTAAGAATTTTTTAGGTTTTGAGGACTTGTGTTAGTAGCCCGGGTTTTGAATTAACAATCCACCACTTAAAGCAATTTGTGTTTGTGGAATTGGAAATAATTCGTTTTTGCCATCGACAAAATTTTTGCCGTGAGCTCTAAGCACGGTTCCGGCTCTACCTTGTCTTACCAAATCAAAATAACGGTCATGCTCAAATGCAAGTTCAACTCTGCGTTCTTTCCAAACAGCCATTTCATCAACAACAGGTGCATTTCCCAACCCTGCTCTATTTCTTACGGCATTTAGTGGTGTTGCGGCATCGCCACCAACTTTTAAACAAGCTTCGGCATTCATTAAAAGCACTTCGGCATATCTTAAAACGCGGATATTTTTATTTGATTCCCAGTCATTTCCATTAAAAGTTTCATTTGTTTTACTAACATAAGCCTTTTGATTGTACATTGGGTTTGAAACGGTATTTGCAACCAATAGTCCATCCCACAAGGTTTCACCTCTAAAAATAATAGTGGCATCTTTGCGGGCATCGTTAGGTTCGTAAGCATCGGCTAAATTTTGGGTTGGTGTATTAAAACCCCAGCCCCAGCCACCAGCACCACGCGCACCTTGACTTACAAAGTAGCCTTGAACACCTTTATTAGGCGTTTCACCTCGAGCTTGAATTTCGAAAATAGATTCTGAATTATTCTCGCCAATTTCCTTCCAAATATCAGCATAATCAGTAGTTAGACTGTATCCTAGGCTCATAACTTGATTGGTTAAATCTTTTACATTTTGCCAATTACCTTGATACATATTTACTTTGGCTAACAGGGTTAAGGCCGCTCCTTTTGTAGCTCTACCTAAATCATTTGACCCATAATTAATAGGTAAATTAGTAGCGGCTTCGGCTAAATCGGCCATAATAAAATCATAAACTTCTTGTTTTGTAGCTCTAGTATTGGCGGCATTAATATCATCTTGATTTTGGATATTAGGCACGCTTTTAATCAACGGCACACCTCCAAACATCCGAACCAATCTAAAATAAAAAAGGGCTCTAAGAAATTTGCTTTCGCCAATAAGTTGAGTTTTAAGGGTGGCATCTAAATCTAATTGAGGTAAAAATTTAAGTGCTTGGTTGGCTCTTGCGATACCTTGATAATTTGCCTCCCAAACTTCATTAAATGAAAGAGATGTTGACGAGAAGCTGAGGGCGTCTAAAAGGTCTTTATCACCACCAGTATCGCCAGGGTCGCTACCTTTATCTGCATCGTCAGTAGTAATACTACTTACACCATTCCATGAAAAGGAGCTTTCGTTCCAATCTAAAAATTTATTATAAATTGAATTGACTAATTCAGTTGCAGCAGTTGGGCTAGACAGTGCTTGTTCGGGGGTTTCTATTGATGGGTCAACATTTAGGAAATTATTGTCATTACAAGCTGAAAAAAAACCTAAAAGCGCAAAGCCGGTAACAAATATGTTCATATATTTTTTCATAAAGTTCAAAATTTAAAAATTAACATTAATACCAAATATAAAAGACTTAATAGATGGATAAGCATCTAATTCTATCCCTGTGCTTCCTAAAGGATCGCCGTTACCCGGTAATTCGGGGGTAAAACCGGAAAAACTTTTTATGATAAAAGGATTTTGAGCTAGCGCATAAATCCTAATTTTTTGAATTCCATCTATTAATTTGGGTAAAGTATAACCCAGCGTTATATTATTTATTCTAAAAAAATTGCCTTTTTCTAAGAAGTAGGTTGAAGAAAGCGGAACTTCATTAGATGGAGCGGGGTTTTGATTTGCAAGATTAGTACCTGAAAAAATATTATCAGCTACACTTTGCTCGATATTTTCGCCTCCAAAGCGTTGTGCCTTTTTTCCATTGTAAACTTTACTTCCGGCATTTCCATAGCCATCAATATTTAAATCCCAACTATTGTAATTGATGCCGAAATTAACTCCATAAAAAGCTTTAGGTTGATAAGAACCAAAAAATTTCTTATCCTGATTGTCAATAATACCATCTTTGTTGACATCATTATATCTAAATTTACCATATTCGTCTGTACCAATAACTTCAAGAAGATAAAAGCTACCAATGGGTTGACCTTCTCTTAACAACTTAGTTACTTGTCCGTTACCAATTGAGCCACCAACTTGTTCAAAGGCAAACTGGTTAGTTATTTTTTCTAATTTATTGTCATTTAAAGTGAGGTTGCCTCCAAAGTGGTAATTGAATTTTTCATTAAGTTGCTCACTCCAATTAAGTGCGAATTCAAAGCCTTTATTTCTTACTTTACCTGCGTGTGTTAGCGTAGCGCCACTTGCGCCAAAGGCTTGAGGTAAACTTATTGGTAAAATGGCGTTTCTGTTTAATCTATTATAATAATCTATTTCACCCGTTAAACGATTGTTTAACAAGGTGAAATCAATACCTAAATCAATTTCATTGGTAACTTCCCAACTCACATTTTCATCGATAATAGCCGTTATTGTAGAGCCGGGATTAAGATTTTGGCCGTTTCCAAAAACAGCGTCAAGGCCGGTGCTAAACGTTACCGTATTCAAAGGGATGTTTTGGTTTCCTAATTCACCCCAACTCGCTCTTAGCTTTAAATTATTTATAAATTTATTATCTTCTAAGAAATTTTCTTTAGAAAGTACCCATCCCAAACCAACTGATGGGAAATTTCCCCAATTGTTATTTCTATTTGCAAAAACACTTGACCCATCTCTTCTTACGGTTGCTGTTAAAAGGTATTTGTGCAAATAATCATAATTAATTCTCATAAAATATGAGCGTAGTGTTTGGATGTTAGATCGACTGCTATTTGCTATATCCGTTCCGGCATCGCCATTATTTAAAGAAAATAAATTAGCATTGTTAGGAACGTTGTTTCTCGAACCTTGTAAAAACTCGCTTTGACCTTTTTCTGAGGTGGTACCAACAACAATTTTAAAATTATGGTTTTTAACAAAGGTTTTTTCGTAGGTTAAAAATGCGTCATATATCCAATGGTAAGAATCCCCTTTGTTTACAGTTAGTGTGTTTAAATTTGTTGATGCAAAATCGCTATTTGTTCTGTTTGGGTCTCCGGCAAGAAAGGCTTCAAGGCTGTTGTTAAAATTATAGGATTTGCCGTAACCGCTTTCTATACCAAAACTTGTATTAAATTTTAAGTCTTTTATAATTTCATAATCTGCATTAATATTGCCTTGAATTGAAAGATTTTTTGCGAGTGCATTGCTAAGGTTGAGTTGTGAAACGGGGTTACCAACATTGTTATATTGAGCTCCTAAATCATCAAAAGGCACGCCCCATTTCCCTGCAAATACACCATCAGCATAGCGAATAGGAACCAGTGGAGATTGTTTATAAGCCGTGGTAAATACGCCTTGTGGTTTTGGAGTTGACCTGTTTAATGATAATGAAATACTATGTCCAAAATTCAATTTGGGAGTTACACTGTAATTAACTTTATTTCTTAGGTTTACTCTTCTAAAATCATCATCTAATAAAATACCTTTTTCTTCATAAAAATTAGCGCTAAAAAAAGCTGCTGTTTTTTCATTACCACCGCTAATTGAAATATTGTGATTGACGACAGTACCTGTTCTGGTGATGGCATCAAACCAATCGGTATTATATTGTTGATTGGTAGAAAATCGATTGGTTCCAAAAGCCAAGTTTGAAAAATTTACAAATGATAAAGCATCAGCCATATTGACCTTACTCAACACATTTTTTACACCATAATAAGATGAAATGTCAATTTTCATTTTGCCTTCTTTACCCGATTTTGTGGTTACCATAATAACACCATTAGCGCCCCTACTACCAAAAATAGCTAATGAAGAGGCATCTTTTAAAATATCCATTGATATGATATCATCGCTATTGATATTGTCTATTCGTTCGGTAATAATACCGTCAACTACATATATAGGATTGCGTCCTGCTTGTACCGTACCTGTTCCGCGAATGATTACTATGGGCGAACTTCCTGGCGCGCCCGAACTAATAATTTGTACTCCAGTGGCTTTGCCTTGCAGAGATTGTGTTGGGGTTAAAGCAGGTTGTTTTAGCAAATCGGCAGATTTAATGCTTGTTATGGATCCAGTTAAATCTCTTTTTGGCGTTGATCCATAGCCAATAACAACAACTTCGGTTAAACTTTCAGAATCTTCCTCTAAAATAACGTCTATAATATCTGATAATTTGACTGCTATTTCTTTGGTTTTTAAACCGAGATAACTAAATACAAGGATGTCATTTTCTTTGGCTATAATGCTATAGTGCCCATCAAAATCGGTAATAGTTCCTTTTGTATTGTTTTTAAGCAAAACGTTTACTGAAGGTATCGGCGAACCGTCAGTATAAGTAACTGTACCTGTGATATTTCGATCTTGAGCATACGTTAAGACGGTGCATAAAAATAGGAAATAAATTATTTTTGTTTTCATATGCAAATATTTATTAGTGTTAATTAGTGTTAAGTGCATTTTTAACTGTCCATTTCATTAAGTAATTATTTTTTGTTAAATAATAGTTAAATGTAAGGGTTATGTCTTTTCATATTAAAAAGACTAATACACTTTAATTACTTCACAACGTAAAATTTTTATTCTTTTATTAATTGGCGTAGTGTTTTAAATTCGATTTTCGTTTAAAAAATCGATTTCGTTCGATTATTGAAGTAGTAATGACGTGCTTTATAAGTATTTTTTATTCAAAAAAAGTAGTCTTTTTAATTAAAATTTTGCAAAAAACCTTTAAGACTATCGCTTTTAGCTAGGTTTAGTTTCCCTTTTAAGCGATATCTCAGTGTTTCAACACCTCTAATTGAAATATTGAAAAGTGTTGAAATTTCTTTAGTAGTCAAATTCATTTTTATATAAGCGCACGCTTTTAAATCCTTTTTATTTAACTCTGAAAATTGAGCCTTTAACTGATTAAAAAAGGCTTCGTGAACTTGATTGAAATTATATTCAAAAAGCTCCCATTCATCTTTGTGTTCGATAGAGTCATCTAATTGTTTTATCAAGTTTTTAAAAAGATATTGGTTGTTAAAATTTTCTTTGTGTTTAATAAAACTTTCTTTTAAGTGTTGGAGTGTTTCATTTTTCTTAATCAAAGCCATCGCCGAGTTAGCGAGTTGCTTGCTTTTAAGGTTTACTTCGTTTTCAAGAGATTCATTTTTTAGTTTAATAATTTCTTTTTCATTTTCTCTAGCGCGTTCATCTAGAAGTTTTTTTTGGGTCTTAGAATATTTTATCTTAAGTAGATTTTGTTCTTTTTTTATCTTCCTCTTATGCAAAAAGTAAATTGTTAAAGCACTTAGCAAAAGCAATAGTGCGTAGATTATAAAACCAAAAGTATCTTTATACCAAGGGGATAAGACTTTAAAATCAATCCTTAAGTTTGACGATTTACTTTGCTTAGAACCCTTAGTGTTAATCAATAATGTATAACTACCATCTGAAAGATTTGAAAATTCTAAAATTCCATTTTTAGTTTCAACCCATGGTGCTTTAAAATAAAAATTTGATAATTGATACTCAAAGGTGTGATTGCTAGATAGTGGGGATGATACGTTTATTGTTATATTGTTATTGCCAAACGGTATTAAAATTGGGTCTGTTTTTAAATCTATAGCCTTGTTATTTATTGATAATTTTTCAATTATTGGCTTTTTTAGTGTTATTGCATTTTCAAGATTAGCGGTGTTAATAAGCATAAACCCATCGTATAAATTAAGGGCTAATGTTGAATCACTTATTTTAGAAATATTTTCATTGCCCGTAATAAGCCGCTTTTTAAAATACTTTTCAGAAACCTTTGCCTTTCCAAAACCATTTGAAAACGGATCAAAATTTATCGAATTTTTATATTTAAAAGCTAGTTTTTGAATGTCATCTTCAGAGATTATATAACCATCTTTAACCTCTTCTTTATCATTTAATAAATTAAAGGGGAGAATGCTATCTAATAAAGGCTCATACATTTGCCATCCTTTGTTTGTGTGAAATGCAATGGTATTATTAATTTTATATATTTTAACAAAAAAATCGGACCACAAACCTTTGTTTCTAAAATCTTTAAATTCGACAATACTGTCGTAATTTTTATTAAACTTAACCCGATATAAGCCTTTACTGGCATGGGCAACCCAAGCAGTAGTCTTATTTTCGAAAACAAGATATTTTATGGGTATGGTCGTTTTACCAAGGTGTGTAGCTTTCCATTCACCATTTAATTTATTAAAACTTACCAAACCTACATAGGTTCCTTGAATGTAAAAATCCTTTTCTTCTGGAACCTTTTTAAGAACCCAACCTCCAGCAAAATTGGAAATGAGCTTTAATTGTTTATTTTGAAGCAAATAAGTACCATTGTTATGACCACAAAACAATTCCCCATTAACCTCCTTTAAATTCCATACTTGGCCTTGTGATCCTTCAATAAAATTTAATTTATTTTTATTGTCAAGAAAATATAAACCCGTATTGCTCCCAATATATATAATTCCCTTATAATTAATAATGTCATATACTGCACCAAGTTTGCCGGAAACGTCAGTATAAAAAAAGTTTGGTTTATCTAAATCAATAGAGGCAAGCCCATTATCAAGACCTAACCAAAGTTCATTTCCTTTTGACACCGATTGCCCCAAAATAGTATTATTTAAAAGACCTACTTCCTTATTGAGGTGAAATAAAATCTCTCCATCTTTATCAGTAATATAGATACCGTTTTTTATCGTCCCAAAAACCATATCCCCTGATGGTAATTGTGAAAATTTATTTAATTGGTACTTTTTAATAATTGGGTTTATAGCCGTTTTCCAAGAAACTATTTTATTATGATCTAATAAAAAGAGCCCGCTAAGCGCTGTGCTGATGAGTAACTGGTTTGTATCAGTTTTAGTTAAAGAAATTATTTTGGTATTCTGTAATAGACTATGATTAAAAAAAGGAATTAAGTTTTTATTTTCTAATATAAAAATTCCTTTATCTAAAGTCGAAACATACAATTTGCCCTCAACGACATTGCAAGACATGGCTATAGATGGTAAATTGTATGAGCTTATTTTGTCATCTTCTAAAATATGAATACTTAAAAAAGATCTAAAAACAATTGCACCCTTAAATAAAATTATCTGCCAAAACTCTTCATCTTCATGAATTTTAAATTTATCAAGAAGCTTAATAAGTGAATGATACTCATAAACTCCTTTTGGGTTTTTTAAAAAATATCCAAACTCCTCGTATGAGCCTACATATATTCTATTTTGATATATTAGCAGCGACCTTATTATCGCTTTATTGGGCATTTCCCAAAGATTCCAATTCAGCCCATCAAACTCTAAAAGGCCGTCATTATTTGCTACAAATAACTTACCATCATTAGATTTGCTAATATCCCAATTTTGGTTGCTAGCTTTGTAATCAGAAAGTGTATAATTTTTAAAATAGTGTGTGTATTGTGCATCCACCACTTGGATTACAAAAAATAAT
>PFPU01000185.1 GCA_002793215.1 Flavobacteriales bacterium CG_4_10_14_0_2_um_filter_35_18 | reverse complement strand
GCCGAAAATAACTTAAGCACACATCGCATTCAATTGCAGTTTGCAAAAGCAAATTATAACACAACGAAAGGTTTTTAAGTCAAAAGTTTAAAGTCGAAAAATATATATAATATTAAATCAACACAAATGAAACTTACTAAAATAATCATCGGTTTGCTCCTATTTGGAAACCTGCTTGTTGCCTGTAAAAACAACGAAAAAGCCGACGGATACGGAAATTTTGAATCTACAGAAATAACCGTTTCTGCTGAAAATAGCGGAAAATTGTTACAATTCAATGTTGAAGAAGGCCAAATTTTAAAAAAAAACGCTTTTGTTGGATTTATTGACACCATTCCGCTAAGCCTAAAAAGAGATCAGTTGCTGGCTTCCAAAGCCATTGTTTATTCAAAATCGGGCAGCGTGCTTTCACAGATTAATGTGCTGAACGCCCAATTAAAAACCGCGACCATCAACAAAAACAGGATTGAAAATTTAATACGTGAAAATGCCGGAACCCAAAAACAATTGGATGACATCAATGGCGAAATTAACGTAATCCAAAAACAAATCAAAAGCGTCGAAAGCCAGAATTCACCCGTAATAAACGAAATAGAAAGCCTTGATATACAACTAAAACAAGTGGAAGATTTACTTCAAAAAAGTAACATTATAAATCCGGTCAACGGCACGGTATTATCAAAATATGCAGAAGTAAATGAACTGACTTCCTTTGGAAAACCACTGTATAAAATTGCCGATTTAAGCACCATGGAATTGCGTGTTTATGTAAGTGAAACCCAACTTTCAAACATCAAGATCGGACATGAAGTTACGGTCAAAATAGACGCAGGAGCTATGATGAAAGAATTTAAGGGAAATATCATCTGGATTGCTTCTGAAGCCGAATTTACCCCTAAAATTATACAAACCAAAGAAGAACGGGTCAATTTGGTGTATGCAGTAAAAGTGGCCGTAAAAAACGACGGAAGTTTAAAAATAGGCATGCCAGCCGAAATGTGGATAAAAACCAGTTAATAATTAACACCTATAAACAAATGAAAAGCAAAATTTTTGCAGTCACATTGGCTGTATTTACCGCAAGTTGCAATCAAGCCAAACAAACAGATTCCACGGTCACTAAAACACAAATCATAACTGAAAATAACCAACAAGCTAATGAGGGTTATGAACTAATGAAAACCAATTGTTATGTGTGCCACAATCCAAAAGCGGCATCGCATGATGACCTTATTGCGCCACCTTTTAAAGCAGTTAAAAGGCAATATGCAAACGCTTATAATACCAAAACCGATTTTGTAAACGCCATTGTAAACTGGGTTCAAAACCCCGTAGAAGAGAAAGCTTTGATGCGAGGGGCCGTCAACAAATTTAAGGTGATGCCTAAGTTGCCATTGCCTAAACAAAATTTAGAAAAAATTGCAGCCTATATCTATGAAAATGACGTAGAAGAGCCTGTATGGTTGCAAGTGCAAATGAAAGAAATGCAAGGAAAAGGAATGGGGAAAAAAACAGGAAAAATGGACAAAAACTAAATAAACCAAGTATGAAAAAATGTATAAAATAGCCGCAATACTTGCCTTACTTATAGGCGGAATATCAGTTATTTCCGGCTCAAAAGTGCTGTTGGGAATTGACGTAAAAGATTATGCAGTTCTCAATTGGCTGGTCATTTACAACGTCATATTTGGCGCTATTTCAATTTTGGCGGCATACTTTATATGGAAAAACAAATCACTTGTCAAAAATGCTGTTGTGTTTATTCTTGCGTCACACACTTTTGTCGCCATTTATTTATACTTTTTTAGTGAATCCGTGGCTTTGCAAAGCATAAAAGCCATGAGTTTTAGAATCAGTATTTGGATTTTAATCTATCTTTTAACCTTTAAAAAATTTAACAAACAACCCTTTAATATAACAAAATGAAAAAAATAAGCATTTTATCAGTAGCCATTATGACAAGCATTTTGGTTGTTTCATGCAACAATGATAAAAACAAAAAACAAGAAATCGCCAAACCTGTTCAAACAGCTGAAGAATCTCACGAAAGTGAAACGGTTTTACAATTAAATAACGGGGATTTATGGATGGCGAATGCTGAAACTACCGAAGGAATCCAAAATATGAGTCAGTTAGTGACCAATTTCACCGATACAGAAAATACGGAAGCCTATCGGGAACTTAAAACAACATTGGAAGCCGAATTTGGCACCATCATCTCCAAATGTACCATGACTGGTGAATCACACGACCAACTGCACAATTACCTTCTGCCAATGAAACCGTTATTTAAAGATTTGGCGGCTGAAGATTTAGCCACAAGAAAATCTGGCCTGGAAAAACTGACCAAACATTTGTCGGAATATTCAGCCTATTTCAAATAAAATAAAATTCTAAAAATGAGCATTTCCGTAAAAAATATCAGCAAATCATTCAAAACAGTGAATGCCGTAGATGATGTTTCTTTTGAAGTAAAAGAAGGGGAATTGTTCGGATTGATTGGTCCTGATGGCGCCGGGAAAACGACCATTTTCAGAATCTTGACCACCTTGCTTTTCGCCGATAAAGGCACAGCAACCGTTGCTGGTTTTGATGTTGTTGACGATTTTAAAGAAATTAGAAATCATGTGGGTTATATGCCCGGAAAATTTTCGTTGTACCAGGATTTAACAGTAGAAGAGAATTTAACTTTTTTCGCAACCATATTTGGAACAACCATTGAAGAAAATTATGAGTTGATTAAGGATATTTATGTTCAAATTGAGCCTTTTAAAAATCGTCGGGCTGGAGCGCTTTCAGGCGGAATGAAACAAAAATTGGCTTTGAGCTGCGCCTTAATCCACAAACCTAAAGTGTTGTTTTTAGATGAGCCAACCACCGGCGTTGACCCCGTTTCAAGAAAAGAATTTTGGGAAATGCTGAAACGGCTGCAACAAAAAGGCATAACCATTTTGGTTTCAACGCCCTATATGGATGAAGCCGCACTGTGCGACAGAATCGCTTTAATTCAGCACGGAAAAATATTACAAATAGATGACCCAAAAGAAATTGTAAAACATTTTCCAACAACAATCTATGATATAAAAGCCGCTAATATATATAAACTGCTATTAGCTTTAAAAGAGTACAAACATAGTTATAGCGTTTATCCTTTTGGTGAATTTGTGCATTATACGGATAAGCGGGAAGATTTTAATCCGCAGGAATTGCAACAATATTTAGAAGCCAACAACCATCAAAACATTAAAATTGAAATCACCAAAACCACCATTGAAGACACTTTTATGGAATTGGCAAAATAGACAGCGCGAATGAAAAATAACAACGTCATAGAAGTTGAAAACCTGACCAAAAAATTTGGCGATTTCATCGCGGTAAACGCCATCACTTTTGAAGTAAAAAAAGGTGAAATATTCGGTTTTCTTGGTGCAAATGGCGCAGGAAAAACCACCGCCATGAAAATGCTGATTGGCATTTCAAAGCCTACTTCCGGAAGCGCAAAAGTAGCTGGCTTTGACGTTTTTACGAATACTGAGGACATTAAAAAAAATATTGGCTATATGAGCCAGAAATTTGCTTTATATGACGATTTAACGGTAAAAGAGAATATCACTTTTTTTGGCGGAATTTACGGTTTGTCCCGCAAGAAAATTGAAGAAAAAAGACAGTTGCTGGTAGAAGAATTAGGTTTACAAAACATCGTGAATGAACTGGTTGGCGCTTTGCCATTAGGCTGGAAACAGAAAATATCCTTTTCTGTAGCTTTATTGCACGAACCTAAAATTGTGTTTTTAGATGAGCCAACCGGCGGCGTTGATCCCATTACCCGACGCCAGTTTTGGGAAATGATTTATAAAGCGTCCAACAACGGAACCACCGTTTTTGTGACCACCCATTATATGGATGAAGCTGAATACTGTGATCGTGTTTCCATTATGGTCGAAGGCAAAATTGAAGCCTTAGACTCGCCAAAAAAATTAAAGGAAAAATACAATGCAGACAATATGAATGAGGTATTTTTAAAATTGGCACGAGGATGAAACGGTTTATTGGATTTGTAAAAAAAGAATTTTACCATATTTTTAGGGACAAACGGTCGCTGTTTATCCTTTTTGGGATGCCTATTGCCCAAATTTTACTCTTTGGTTTTGCCATCACCAATGAAATTAACAATGTTGACATTGCCATTTTCGACAAATCAAACGATGCCACTACGCAGGAAATCATTCATAAAATAGCAGCATCAAAATATTTCAGCATCAAACAGCATATCACAAATGAAGCCGAAATTGAAACGGTTTTTCAAAAAGGAAAAGTGCTTGCCGTGCTTGTTTTCGAAAAAGATTTCAAGAAAAATTTAACCAAAGAAAACTCGGCTAAAGTGCATATAATTACTGATGCTACCGACCCAAACACTGCAAATTCCATCACCAATTACATCAGCGCCATTATAGGAAGTTACCGTCAGGAAATCAACAAGAATGTGAATTTTGAATATCAAATTGAAACCAAATCGCGGATGGTTTACAACCCCGAGCTAAAAAGTGTTTTTATGTTCGTTCCCGGCGTAATGACCATTATTTTAATGTTGGTTTCGGCGATGATGACCTCAATTTCTATCACGCGTGAAAAAGAACTGGGCACGATGGAAATTTTATTGGTTTCGCCGTTAAAACCTTTTCAGGTAATTGTAGGGAAAGTGATTCCATACATTTTTTTATCTATCATTAACGCTATTGTCATTGTTTTGTTAAGCATTTTTATCTTTAAAATGCCAATTCAGGGAAGTTTGTTTTTGTTGGCTTTAGAGAGTGTTTTGTTTATCATTACCTCCTTATCGCTGGGGATTTTAATTTCAACGGTCTCGGCAACACAACAAACCGCAATGATGATTTCTCTAATGGGATTGATGTTGCCCACCATTTTATTGTCGGGTTTCATTTTTCCCATTGCCAGTATGCCGTTGCCATTACAGATCATCAGCAATATCATTCCCGCAAAATGGTTCATCATTATTTTAAAAGGAATAATGCTGAAAGGTGTTGGCCTCTATTTTATTTGGAAAGAAACCTTGATATTGGCTGGGATGACACTCTTTTTTATTGCCTTGAGCGTCAAAAAATATAAAATTAGGCTAGAATGAAAAAGTTTAAAGTTTAAAGTTTTTTTTTAATAATAAATCAAACGCACTTTCCAAAGGAAAAGCCTGTCCCGTTTTTAGAACGGGAGGTTGGGGATAGAAGAAAATATGAAAACAATTTTATACATCGTTCAAAAGGAATTCAGGCAAATTTTTAGAAATAAGGGGATGCTTCCCATTATTTTTGTGCTGCCCATTTTACAGTTGGTTATTTTGTCGAATGCAGCAACATTTGAAATCAAAAATATCAAATTCTCTTATGTTGATCACGATAAAACCTCGTTTTCTAGAGCATTGATCGAGAAATTTGATGCATCCACGTATTTTAATGTCATTGCAAATTTTCCTTCAAAAAAAGAAGCGAATGTCGCGATGGCTAAAGGGAAAGTTGATGTGATTTTAGAAATTCCCCGCTATTTTGAACGCGATTTATTGAAACAAAAAAATACAGGTATTTCGGTTGCCATCAATGCCATTGACGGTGCTGCGGCCGGCGTGGAGAATGTGTATATCAACCAGATTGTGCAGAATTTTAATAAAAAAGCCATAGTTGCCTTGTCTTCGCCCGCAGATATGGCAAACGCACCAAAGGATATTGTAACAATTCCTTCATTTTGGTACAACAAAACCTTAAACTACAAAACATTTATGGTTCCCGGGATATTGGTTTTGCTGGTTACGATGATTACCTTGTTTTTATCGGGAATGAATATTGTTCGCGAAAAGGAAATTGGCACCTTGGAGCAAATGAACGTAACGCCCATTAAAAAATACCAGTTTATCATCGGCAAACTCTTTCCGTTTTGGATATTGGGATTTGTTTTGCTGACTGTCGGTTTAACCATTGCAAAAGTGGTTTTTAATGTTCCCATAATCGGAAGCCTTGGGCTGATTTATTTTTATACCGCATTTTATCTTTTGGTGGTTTTGGGAATGGGATTGTTCATTTCCAATTTTACCGATACCCAGCAACAGGCAATGTTTATTTCCTGGTTTTTTGTGGTTATTTTTATTTTGATGAGCGGACTTTTTACGCCTATTGAAAGTATGCCAATGTGGGCGCAATATGTGACGGAGTTTAATCCGGTGAAATATTTTGTGCAGGTTACCCGAATGGTAATGCTAAAAGGTGCCGATTTTAATGATATTTTGCCCCAACTTACAAAGACCGTTATTTATGCCGTTATTATGAATGGTTTAGCCGTTTGGAATTATAAAAAAACCAATTAGAAAAAAATAATGATTAAAAATAACATGGTTACTGTCATTACCGCAATTATTTTAATTGCATTTGCAATGCTTACGCTATTCTTAAGCAGTTCGGTTATTTTTGATTGGTTAGGCATACGCGCAAAAAAAGGCAATTATGTCTTACTGGTAGTTTGGGCGAATTTTATAAGCAGTGTCCTCTATCTGTTTGCTGCTTAGGGATTCATAAAATTAAAAACTTGGCCTTTCGAATTTCTAGTTGCCTCGGTTGTGATTTTAATAATAGGATTCCTTGGTTTATATGCCCATATTTTTGCTGGAGGACTTTATGAAACAAAAACCATTGGAGCCTTGTTGTTTAGAATTACCGCCACTTTAAAATTTTGCTAATTTTACTTGCCATAAAACATTAGTTCAAACAAGAAATTTAGCTTTAACAAAGGCTTTAACCACCTCCTATTATTATAATTGATTGGATTCTATGAGCAAGTTAAAAAATTGAACGCATTAAATAACCCTTAATAGCAAAGCTTTACTCAATTTCTATTACACTTTATTTTACACTTTGCAAAGGAACTGTAATGGTATAACAAGTTCCTTTGTTTGGAGCTGATTCAAGAGTGCTTTTACCGTTTAGCAATATTACACGGCGTTCTACATTTTTAAGTCCTGCACCCTTATTTTCGCGTTTCATTTTTTCAAAATCGATGCCCACGCCATCATCTTTTAGCACCAGTTTAATGGTATTTTCGTCGAGTCGTGAAAGGGTGATATCCATATTTTTGGCTAATGAATGTCTGATGGTGTTAGTTGAAACCTCTTGAACTATTCTAAAAAGGTTGGTTTTTAAATCTTTATTAAAATCAGCTTCTACAACACCTGAATGATTATAATTAAAAGCTATTTTTCGAGATTCGGTGTAATCAATACAAATATGTTCAATCGCCAAGAGCAAGCCGACTTCTTTTAATTGTTTCGACATTAAACCGTGGGCAATATTGCGGGCATCGGTAATGGCATCTATGTTGAGTGATGCTATTTTATCGAGTGCTTCAACAATGCGCTTATCACTACTTTTTACTAGCATTCTAAGCACCTGAATATACATTGATTCGGCTGATAAAATTTGGCTAATGCCATCGTGCAAATCTTCTCCAAAGCTTTGTTTTTCTTGCTCTTGTGCGTCTATAAAGGCGTGAATAAAATCGCGTTCAAGTTTGCGTTTTTCGGTGATATCTGCTTGCACGGCAATAAAATGGGTAATTATATTTTCTTTATTTTTTACTGGCGAAATGTTAACTTGTATCAAATATCTGGAGTTATCTTTGCGTTTGTTTATAAACTCGCCATTCCAAGTTTCGCCACTTAAAATGGTATTCCATAGGGTTTCATAAAACTCAGGTGGTTGTTCACCCGATTTTAATAGACGCGGATTTAAGCCTAAAACCTCTTGTTCAGCATAACCGCTAAGCCTTTCAAAAGCAGGGTTTACATAATTAATTGCCCCATTTAAATCGGTTATAATTACCGCCTCTTCACTTTGCTTTAAGGCTTGATTTAACAGGTATATTTTTTCAAAATCGCGCGAATGTTTAATGACTTGGCTAATGTTTTGAGCAATTAGTTCAAGCAAGGCAGCATCTTTTTGGGTATAGGCATTTTCATCGGTATAACTTTGAATAACCATAGCGCCAATGGCTTCATTATTTAATAATAAAGGGACTCCCAGCCAGCATCGGCTTAAAGGTCCTGAGGCATTTACCTTTCTATCTTTTATAAGATTTAATAGTTCTTGGTGTGTGGCAAATAATGATTTTTTTGAATCAATAACATGACCTGTTAAGGATTCCCCTTTAGGAAAAAAGCTGTTATCATCAAGTTCATCAACCATATAGGGCGTGCTAATCATATCGGTTTTTTTATCGTATAAAGCGATAAAAAAATTATTGGTATTCATTAATGTGCCGAGTTCTAATCTGATATAATTAAAAAGTTTTTTGAGTGAAACCTTTTCGCTTGCTTTTTTGGTAATGTTGAAGATAACCTTGTTTACTTGCTCTATTTTTTTTTGTTCGGTGATATCGCGCGCCGAACCTACTACGCCAATAAGTTTGCCTTCGTTATTAAACAATGGTGTTTTGTGAACGTCAAGAAAAATAAATTTTCCATTTACATTGCCATATTCATCAAACTGCATTGGTTTCATCTGTTTCAGCGTTTCAACATCCGTATTGGCACACTGTTCGCCAAAGGTATGCCATTGCGGATTTTCAGGATGCATAGCGCGGGCGCGTTCGGCAAAGAATAGATCTGTTTTGCCTACCGGTTCATTGGTATTTTTTGCTTGAAGTAGCACACTACACATTGCTTTGTTGGCAAAAATATACTTGTTTTCTAAGTCTTTTACCCACATTAAATCGGGCATGGTGTCACTCATCAATCGCATTAAAGTAAAAAGTTCATGATATTTAATTTCGCTGTTTATGTGTGCATGTTCGGCTTGCTTGCGATCGGTAATATCCTGAATTGTTCCTAACATCATGATCGGGTTCAAATTATCGTCAAATTGAAGTTTGCCAATCCCGTGAACCCAACGCTCTTTATTGTCGCTTTTTCTTATAATTTTATATTCTTTGTCAAATTTTATTTTTTTTCCAATCACCTCTTCAATAAGGTAATCGTTCATAATTTTTTGATAATCTGGATGAACAATTGAAACCCATCCCTTAACCGACTTATCATAGTTTGCCTCAATGCCAAAAATTTTATCTAAAATTTCTGAGCTGGTCCAAATACCGGTAGAAATATTGATTGAATAGGTGCCAAGCCCTGCAATTTTTTGGGTTTCACGCAACATCTCTTCACTTTGGCGCAATGCTTGTTCGGTCTGCTTGCGTTGGGTAATATTTGAAACCAAACGCAATAAACCCATATAATTAGCTTTTGAATCTCTAATCGTGTGGTATGAAATTTCAAAATCATTTCCATCCCTTTTTGTTTCTCGTATTAAAACAGACTGCTTATCAGATTTAAAATCATCAATCAAGTTTTGTACATTTTCACGAAATTGTGGTTCATGGGTTGACAATACCTCTTTACCAATCATATTTTGGTTGTGATTGAAATCTTGCTCAATTTCTAATGATTTTTGATTGAAATAGGTAATTTTATTTTCTTTATCAATAAGGCTTACCCCAATGGGCAAAGCTTCTAATATAAAGTTAAATTTATCGCGCTCAATTGTCAATGCATTTTCTAGTGTTTTGCTTTTAGCGATTTCTTGTTTTAAATCTTTGGTTCGTTCTTCTACAAGAAATTCTAAATTTGATTGGTAAATTTTATTCTTTTTTTCTGTTTCAAAATGGTGTAGTGCATTTTTTATGGTAACGGGAAGTATTTTTAAATAGTTGCCATCAATGTCTTTTATCAAATAGTCAAAGGCACCATTTTGTATGGCTTTTACGGCTATCAGTTCGTTGCCAGTACCTGTGGTAACAATAACTGGTATATCAAGTTTTAAATCTAACATTTCAAACATAGTGCCATCTCCCAAAAAATAGTCTGTTAAAATGAGGTCAAACTTATGATTTTTAAGTGCCAGCTTGGCTTCTTTTATAGAATTTGCAAATTGATAAGTAAAGGGGAAGCGCTCATTTTTTGCAAAACGCTCAAAAGCCATTTGATCAATCTTATCATCTTCAATAATTAAAAGGTGTTTCATTGTTTTTTATTTTCATCATTTGGCAGTTCGCTCGTTTTCCAATATAGGTGGATAGTTTTCACAATTTCAACAAATTGCAAGTAATCTAAGGGTTTTATCATATAGCCTGCTACGCTGTATTTATAACTTTCAATTTTATCTTGGTCGGTTTTAGAAGTGGTTAAAACAACCACGGGAATTGTTCTTAATTGGTCGTCATATTTTAAAACAGCCAGCAGCTCAAGTCCATTCATTTTGGGCATATTAAGGTCTAACAAAATGATTCCGGGTCGTCTTGTTTTGCGGTTAATTAAATATTCAAGCGCCTCTACACCATTTGCACAAACCACGAGGGGGTTGGTAATTTTCGCATCCTTAAAGGCGCGTTTAATGGTCATCACATCAACTTCATCATCTTCTACTAACATAATTAAAACTTCACTACTCATAATCCAATTTTTAAGTTATATTATTAATTATAGGCAAAGTAAGATAAAATTTGCTTCCTTTACCAACTTTTGATGTTAATTTTACTTCGCCTCCATAAATTTGTACAATGCGTTTTACCAAACTTAAACCTATGCCGGTTCCTTCTTGGTAATCTCTTGATTCTATGCGTTGAAAAATTTGAAAAATGCGTTCAAAATAGTTCTCTTCAATACCAATACCGTTATCTGATATATAAAATTCGTAAAAACCGTCTTTGGTTTTACAACCGATATGAATTTTGCCTTTAGGCTTATCATTATATTTTATGGCATTATCAATCAGATTTTGAAATAATTGTACCATTCGCGTTTCGTCGGCAGTATAAAAAGGCAACTTATTGTCTATCCTTATTTGGATGTGTTCTGGTAAATTAAGCTCTTTAATACAGCGCTTTACCAAGGCGTTTAAATCTATTTCTTGTTGTTTTTTAAGTTGTTTTCCGGCTTTAGAATATTGCAAAACACCATCAATTAAATCGTCTAAACGTTTTGTACGGCTTATAATTAAGCTGAGTTGGTTTTGACCGGCTTGGTCAATTTTATCGGCATAATCTTTATATAGCCAATAACTTAACTGGCTTATAGCGCGCAAAGGCGCTTTTAAATCGTGCGAAACCACTTGGGCAAAATCGCGCAGTTCGCTATTGGTATATTCCAATTGTTGCGTTCTTTGAGCTACAATTTTTTCAAGGTTAGTATTTTGATGGTCAATTTCTTTATACAACAACATATTGTCAATAAATATGGAGGTTTGCGAAACAATGGTTTCTAATAGTTTTAAATTTTTTAGGGAAGGTTTTGTGTCCGTTCTTGTAAATATACAAAGTACTCCAATACTTTTTCCTTCCGCAACAAAAGGAAATGCCGCGTGAAAATGAATATCATCACCCCATTGCGCTTCGCGTGAGGCATATTTTAGAACCTCGTCTTTTGTATTCAATATTAAAGGTTGGCAATTTATAGCGCAATTTCCGCATAAACAATCTCCAATTTTGACTTTATTATTGGTGAAATCATCAAGAATTTCTTTTGAAACGCCTCTTTCAACAACCAGATTAAATGTATTGTCGGGATTAATTAAACAAATGGTACCGCCTTCTAAACCAATGACCTCAAGGGCTGTTTGCAATATTTTATTAAGTGTTTTATCCAAATCTGAACCGCTTATCAAAGTTAAAATGGTGTTGTTCAGCATTTGCAATTCCCTGTTTGCATTATAAATTTCTTCTTCGGCATTTTTACGATCGGTGATGTCGGCAGAAATACCGCCAACGGCATAAATTTCTCCTTTGGCGTCAAAAAGCGGAAATTTGGATGTCAGGTAAAAATGATTTCCGTCTGCTTCCCTATTTTCTTCTTCAAAAAAGAGGGGTTTTTTTGAATTGATTACTTGTAAATCGTTATTTCTGTGTTGTTGTGCAACTTCTTTCGGAAAATATTTTTCTCGGGTTTGCCCTAATAGTTCCTCTTGGGTGACCCCCAAAATTTTTTCAAAATTTTTATTGGCAAGCAAAAATTCGCCTTTTAAATCAAATATATAAATTACTGCCGGACTGTAGTCCACAATGTTCTTGATGGTTTGGTTGCTTAACCGCAAATTTTCCTCGGCTTGTTTGCGCATAGTAATATCTTGAAAAGCCCCTTGAACTTTAACAATTTTTCCTTTATTATCCCTTACAGCTTCTCCAATAGTTCTAACCCAAACCCGGTTTCCTTTTGAAGTAATAATTTCCATTTCTTCATCGTAAGAAATTCCGTTTTGCGCGCAATTGGCAAAGACTTCTGTAATTTTATTTCGCCATTCAGGTGCATAAAAAAGGATGCCTTCTTCCACCGGAGGAACATAACCGACTGGCATTTCGTGAATTGCGGCAACTTGGTCTGACCAATAAGTGCGATTTTCAGCTAAATTTACATTCCATCCGCCTATTTTCGCTGTTTCACCGGCAATCCTTAAAAGCGCATAGTTTTCTTTAAGCGCTTCTTCTGCTTGTTTCCGTTCGGTGATAACTTCTGAAAAGAGAATAATGCCGCCTATTTTATCTGGTTGTTCATACCAAGGATGAATTTCCCAGCGCACCCAGTCTAATGTTCCGTCGGCACGCAG
>PFPU01000094.1 GCA_002793215.1 Flavobacteriales bacterium CG_4_10_14_0_2_um_filter_35_18 | reverse complement strand
CAGCTTCCATAAATCGTGGATTTGGGTATTTATAAAAACCCTCGCCTGTTTTTCGCCCTAATTTTCCTTGGTCTATATACGTTTTTAAAAGTTTGGCAAAGCGTTGACTCTTTTCATCTGTTTTAGGATTTGTTACATGCCAAGCGGTGTCTAAACCAATTTCATCAATAATACCAAACGGTCCGCGTGGCATTTTAAAATTTCCCATCCACGAGCGGTCAACATCTTCAATACTGGCAACGTTATAGGTTACCAAAGCGCCAGCAGCGCCTATTAAAGCAATCAACATCGCGTTAAAAAGGTAGGCAGGCGACTCTTTTTGAACTACTACTGGGGTTTGCTGAATACTTTTACCAAAATCAATTAACAGGGCAAGCATCCAGGTTTCAGTTTTAGGATTGGGCATAATGTCAACCACATTAGCATAAAATACATCGTGAAAATGAAGGGCGCAAAAACGTTCAGGTCTGCCGGTTTCTTCGGCGTAAAGCGAAGGTAATAAAGAGGATGTATTGGTGGTAAACAGTGTTTTTTCGGGGCATAGCGCTCCAAATTGAAGCCAGACTTGCTTTTTAATATCCAAATTTTCGGTTACCGATTCGCTTACCAAGTCGGCATTTTTAACAGCCAACTTGGCATCGGTTGTAAATTGGATATTTTGAAGTGCGGTATCGGCTTGCTGTTGCGAATAAGTACCAGCTTTGACCAAAATTTTGAGCAAATTGGTTTGACTATTTTTAGCCGACTCAAAGGCTTTGGCATGGATGTCGTAAATAATGACCTTATAATTGTTTAAAGCACAAGCTAAACCGATGCGTAAACCTAAGGTGCCACTTCCTAAAATGAGAATATTTTTAATGTCTTTTATAGTTTTCATCGTTTATGGTTTTAAAATTACTTTTCCTATGTTTTCTTTATTTTCAAGTATGGCGTGGGCTTTGGCGGCATCTGCTAAAGGCAATCGGGCATGAATAACCGGTTTTATTTGTCCTTTTACCAAATAGCCAATAAGCGTTTTAAAGGAGTCCATCATTAAAGCCGGCTGACTTAAAATGCCGTATAAATGGAACATGCTAACCGAATGGCATTTGTGAGGCTTACTTCCCAAAGCTTTTTTAAAATCGGTTGTAGGCTGTCCGTCAACAATGCCATACCAAATAATGTGACCTAAGGTAGCGAGCATTTTAAAATTATCGTCAAAGCGCGAGCCGCCGACACAATCGATAATTAAATCAACACCTTTGTTTCCGGTAATTTGGTTGACGCGCGCCACGACATCTTCTGTTTTATAATTAATCACTTGTTCATAGCCCATTTTAGAAATAATGGCTGCTTTTTTATCATCGCTCGTCAATCCGATAAGGTGAATATCCGCCAATTTTGCAAGCTGAATTAATGCTGTTCCCACGCCACCAGCGGCCGCATGAACCAAAATGGTTTCGCCAGCTCTAACACGCCTAACTGTGTGCAACATGTGATAAGCCGTGAGATAAATTATTGGAAGCGCTGCCGCCTCGTCAAAATCAACGGCATCGGGAATGGGGATAATTCCCGCTTCGGTTACAGCAACTTGAGTAGCGTAGCTCGGTTTTCCAAAAACGATGACGCGTTGACCGACTTTTAAATGTTTAATTTTTGAACCCGTTTCGGTAATAATTCCAGCCGCTTCATTACCTAAAATAGCAGGAAATTGGGGCATATAAGGATAATCGCCTTTTCGGATGAGTACATCGGAATAATTAACCGAAGCGCTTTTTATGCTTACCAACACCTCATCGGGCTGACAAATTAAATCGGGTAAGGTTTCCAGTTTTAAGACCTCTTGGCCACCAGTTTTGTAAATTCGGATTGCTTTCATTTTTTGTATTTTTTAGTTAGCTTTTTTTGTGATTTATGATTTGTTTTATGAACTCCAAAGGCTATGAACTTATTTTATATTCTCTTATCTTTAATGGCCTTTTGAGCGTTATCGGCACAGGCTTTAACCACATAAATAAGATTGGCAAAACGGGCATCTTTGGTAAATCCTTTTTGATAGCGGGCATAAATTTGTTGCCCAATGACGCCAATTTTGAAACAGCCAAACACATAATAGAATAAGATAGCATCAACATCTACCGCTCTTAATTTAGCATAAGTTTGTATAAATTGCTCGCGGGTTAAATTTCCCTTTACCCAAGTGAGGTTAAAAGCGCGAAGTGCTGGATGGTCTTGCGCCTCAACCCAATAAGCTAATGTAGTGCCTAAATCCATCAATGGATCGCCAATGGTTGCCATTTCCCAATCTAAAACGGCTTTTATTTCGAGTGTATTTTCATCTAAAACCAAGTTGTCGTATTTATAATCGTTGTGGATAAAAGCCGTTGCAGAAGTTTTTGGCTGGTTGCTTTGCAACCATTCGGCGGCAGTGTTCATCCCCATAATGGAGTCTGTTTCGGCTTTAAAATAGCGTTCAATCCAGCCGCTCACCTGACGTGCAACATAACCATCGGGATTTCCTAAAGTGATTAACTGAGACTTTTGAAGTTCTAAATTGTGTAAATCGACCAGATTTAGCAAACAATTTGTAGAAAGCCTTTTAAAAGCATCGGCATTTAGGTGCAAATTTTTTGGAGGTGTGTGGCGTAAAATGATGCCACTTACGCGCTCCATTACAAAAAAAGGTGCGCCAATAACGGATTCATCTTCACAATAAACAAAAGGACTTGGCATTTTTTTATAAACGGGTTGCAGCAAGGTGAGCACGTGATATTCTCGTTTCATATCGTGTGCCGATTTAATTTTTGCCCCTCTTGGCGGTTTGCGCAACACAAATTCCCGATGTGGCGTTTTGATAAGGTAAGTCAGATTTGAATAGCCTCCCGGAAATTGCCTAAGCTCTGTAATACCTTCAAAATTTGGTAGGCTTGCCGATAAATAATCCGACAAGGTTTTTATATCTAAAGCTTCTTCGGGGCGCACATTGCCGGCTTGGTCTAACACAGTTTCGCTCATAGCTCTTTGATTTCTAGTCCGTAATGTTTTAAAATTTGACGCGCCAAGGCCGATTTATGAACTTCGTCCGGTCCGTCGTAAATTCGGGCAGCACGTTCATGACGGTACCAAAATGCCAAGACTGTATAATCGGTAATGCCAAGTGCGCCGTGCGTTTGAATGGCACGGTCTAACACGCGTTGCAGCACGTTGGCGACAAAAAATTTAATGGTTGAAATTTCGATGCGAGCAGCTTTAGCCCCTTCTTTATCAATTTTTGATGCGGTATGCAAAACCATAAATCGGGCGGCATTAATTTCGGCGCGTGATTCGGCTATAAAATTCTGAATGCTTTGTTTTTGTCCGAGTTTGATGCCATTTCCTAAATCGCGTGTTACAGCTTGCTGGCACATTAAATCGAATGCGCGTTCGCAAATGCCAATCCACCTCATGCAGTGATGAATGCGGCCGGGTCCTAGGCGTTGCTGCGCTAAACTAAAACCAGCACCTTCTATTCCGATAAGGTTTTTAAGTGGAACTTTACAGTTGGTATAGCGCACTTCACCGTGACTAAAATAATCGTCATTGCTTTCGCCCATTACCGGGATGTTGCACACCAGTTCAAAACCCTTGTTATTTGTTGGCACCACAATCATACTGGCGCGTTGGTATTTGTTTTTAGCATCGGGATTGGTGTTTGCCATAACCACTGCAAAACTTGCGCCATCGGCTGAGGAGGTAAACCATTTATGCCCGTTGATGATATAAAAATCGCCTTCTTTAACTGCTGTTGTAGCCATTTCGGTGGGATTTGAACCTGCAAATTCGGGTTCGGTCATCGAAAAGCAGCTGCGAATAGCGCCTTGAAGTAGGGGTTTCAAAAATTCATTTTTGAGGTCATCAGAAGCGTTTTGTAAGAGTAATTCTTGGTTGCCAATATCGGGAGCATTGCAGTTAAAGCAATAATGGCCATACGGCGAATGCCCTAAAAGCTCACTAATTTGACCAAATTCTGCTAAGCTCAATCCCAAACCGCCGTGGTGGGTACTTAAATGCGGATTCCAGAGTCCCTCCTTTTTAACCAATTGTCTAATGGTGTCTAGTTTTGGCTTGATTTTGCTAAAATTTTGATGCAAAAAATCGCGTTCAAGTGGGATAATTTGTTGTTCAACTAGCGCTTTGATTTTGGGAAGGATTACTTCGAGTTTGGGTGTTAAAAATAGATTCATAACTATAAATAGGATGTTGTGTTGTACTCACAAATATAGGTAAAAAGCGATGCAAAAATGTTAAAAATTACCGTTCACATACAAAATCATGTCATTCACACTATATTTCATTGTGATTAATGATTAATTAATACATTTGTTTTTTTAGAACTAATTTCTTTGAAAAAGGCACTCTTAATTTTGGTAATGATAAGCGCAAGCACTGTAATATCAGCGCAAGATTTATCGTATTTTAAAGACTCTGCTGCTTTGACTTTTCACAAAATGGCACTGCTTATACCGCCACAAAAACTAAGCGCTAGTTTAAAGGTTAAAAAAACTATAATTACGCCTATTGATGTTGATACACAACAACCACAGCCAACATTAGTAACCATAGAGCCCATAATTACAGCTGTATCATCTGTTGAAAAACCAAAAAAAGAGCGTTTTGAATTTGTCGGTAAAAAATTAATCTATTCAAAAATTATCAATGCACCGCCCTTGTTATACAGGGATAATTCAAACTATAATATCAAGTATTTAGACAAGGCACATGGCGCGTTTTCGAATGCCATTACCGATATTAAAAAAGATGCTCAAAACCTTATTTGGATGGGATCGGAAAATGATGGCGTTGCCATTTATAACGGTTATACTTTTAAAATAATTGATGAAGGCTCGGGAGCGCCTTCAAAAAATATAGAACAACTCTATTCCGATTCACAAAACAGACTGTGGATTGCCACCAAAAAAGGAATTTGCTACATAAAAAATGACAGTATTTTCACCTTAAAACACCCTAATAATGAGGTGCAATATGCTTCAACTTATGAAGATTTAGACCATGCTATTTGGTTGACAACTTACAACAAGGGCGCCTTAAAATACCAAAAGGATTCAGTTGAAATCTATAATTCAAAATCGGGCTTGTCAGATAATGACGTTTCAACCGTTTATCAAAGTTCTGACCGCATGTTTTGGTTTGGAATGAACAATGGCAAGGGATTTAGCACTTTTGATGGAACCCATTTTAATCACTATTTTCTAAATAAAAATAAGTTTGGAGCTAATGTAAAACCTTTTATTGAATTTGAAGGAGCCATTTGGATAGGTGCTTTTGGCGCGGGTCTAACAAAATATGTTAAAGGTAAATTATACACTTACGAAGCTTTTAAACCCTTGTCTTATGCCACTTATTCTTTTGCGGTAAATGATAATGGTTTGTGGTTTAGTATTTATGGCTATGGTCTTGGAAATTTTAAGCAAGGTAAATTGAAATTGATTGGCAAAGATGATGGCCTTACAGATAATAATATCTATAAAATAGTCATAGACAATCAAAATAACATTTGGTTAGGTAGTTTATTTGCCGGATTTTTAAGGTTTGATGAAAATGTGTTTTACAAAAATAACTTTAATAACAAAACGCCCATTTCGAGGGTTGCCAACATTGTTACTGACCAAGCTGGAACAGAATGGTATTTGCCAAATGGCGGTAAAATCACGGCAAAAAAAGGCACCAAATTTTATTCCTACCTAAACGAAGGCGATATAAAAACCCCTAAAATTCAGCATGCTTATGACGCTTATTTTGAAGCACCCGGAAAGGCTTGGATGGCAACTTTAGGTGCTGGAATTGTTTATTTTACCGAAAAAAATTATACCTTTTTCAACTTTGGCAAAAACAATGAAATTTATAAAATAGATCGCGATTTAGAAAACCGGGTGTGGTTTGCTAGTAATTTAAGCGGGGTAATTTATCACCTAAATAACGTGTTTTATAAGATTGATAAAAAAAACGGATTGGCTTGTAATAGCATTACCACTTTGTTGTGCGATGCAAAAGGACAAACTTGGCTAGCACTTGAAAATCATGGTCTGGCTATTGTAAATAAGGATTCTATACGGTATGTTGACAAAAAAAACGGTCTCATCTCAAATAACATAAACGTACTTTTTCAAGATAAAAAACAAAGACTTTGGCTAGGCTCTTTAAGTGAGGGCGTTCAAATTATTGACGGCGAAAAGCACTATATCTTTAATGTAAAAAAAGGACTCTTGTCAAATAATATTTTAGGGATAACACAAACAAACGAAAATAACTTTTGGATAACTACAACCGAAGGGCTAACAAGGTTGTCATTTGACGATAATCAAAAACCAATCATTAAAAATTTTGACAAGAACTACGGCATTAATTTGGTGGAGCTATCTGCTGCTTCTAAAGTTTATGACTCTGATAAAATTGTTTTTGGTGCCAACCGAGGTGTGTTGGTTTATCAAAAAGATTTTGAGCGAACGCAGCTAAATACACCCGTGCTTTTTTTAGAAAAAATAAGCCTTGACGGAACAATTCTGCAAAAATTGCCAACTCAAAATAAAATTAAAGTCGCTCAAAATAAAAGTTTGGCTATCGACTTTTATGCGTTAAACTGGGGGCAAGAAAACACGTTGAAATATGAATATAAAATTTTAAACAAAAATAATCACAGCTTGTGGATTAGCCTGGGCAATTATCCAAATTTAGATTTGCAAAAATTTGAATTATACGATTCTGAAATTCAAATCCGCGCCCTATCGGCAAACAGAATAAGCAATATTATTAAAATTCCTATCGAGATTAAACCTTATTTTTATCAAAACATCTATTATCACATCTTATTTTGGATAATCCTTATCGGATTAGCTCTGTTTTACTACCAGTATAAAAAACGATTGGCTCTTAAAAAAGCACACGAACTTGAAGGCATCATCGATAAAAAAACCAAAGAAATTTTATCCGAAAAGGAAGCTTTAGAAAAAAGTTATCTTAAAATTAATACCCAAATAAAAGAAAAAGATGTGCTGATTCACGAAGTCCACCACAGGGTAAAAAATAATTTACAATTAATTTCAAGTTTGGTTTCAATGCAATTAAACGCTTTAAAAAGCGAGAAATCGAAAAAAATATTGACCGAAACTTATAACAGAATCAACGCGATGGCTATGGTTCACGAAATACTTTATTACAAAGAAAACGTGTCGTATATTTCGTTAAGAGCCTATTTATCAAATTTAATCAATTCAATTAATGAACTGATGAATCAGGATAAAATAAAGATTGTTATTACAAAGTCTATTGAAGATATCAATATTGATATTTCGTATTGCATTGCTTTGGGGATGATAACCAACGAAGCCATTTCGAATACCGTAAAACACGCTTTTAAACATCAAAAACAACCCGAGGTAAAAATTGATTTGTATTGCGATTCAAAAACCAAATTAATTGTTTATTCAATCAAAGATAACGGTATAGGCATCGATTCTAAATATTTAAATACCGAGAATAAGTCACTCGGTTTGCGTTTGATAACTATTTTTTCAAAGCAGTTAAATGCGCAATTAGAAATCAAGAATGAAGGCGGTACCGAAATACTGGTTAAATTTAGATGCGAACATCACGAAAATTGTAGCCTAGAAAGGCGAAATGAAATGGGTTGCGATTTGTAACTTAAATTTATTAAAAACTAAAAGTTGGCTTATAAAAAAGGGAGGTCATGAGAATCGTTATTGGAGAAGATGAAATATTAATTGCCGAGCATTTGGCAGATATTGTAAAGTCATTTAATCACCAAGTGGTTGGCATTGGTCATTATAAAGCTGAAATTATAGAATTAATAACTAAACTAAAGCCCGATTTAATTTTGTTAGATATCCGTATGGAGCACGAATATGACGGCATAGAAATAGGAAAATATGTTCAGTATAATTTAGCAATTCCTTTTATTTACATCACCGCACATTCTGACAAAGCAATTATAGAAAAAGCCCTGCCAACAAAGCCTAGCGGCTATATAATTAAACCATTTAAACCGATGGATGTTTACACCGCCATTCACATTGCTTCTGATAAGTTTAGAAATCCTAAAACAGATAATTTTTTAATGTTAAAAGATGGCATTAAACAGGTAAAAGTTTTTTATTACAATATTATTTTTATGAAGGCAGATAATAATTATGTTGAAATACACACTTCTAACAAAATATATATCGACCGAAATAGCTTAGAAAATCTGAATGAAAAAATGCAATCGGAAGACTTTATCAGAATCCACCGCTCTTTCATTATCAACAAAACCCACATCAAATCATTAACCATAAACGAAATAGAAATTGGCAACCAAAAATTGCCGATTTCAAGAAATTACCTCCCGCTGCTAAAACAAGTCTTTATTGACACCCATAAAAGCTGATAAAAAATGGATAATAAAAATTATAAATACTTGCAAATGTTTGTTTTAGAATAGCTAATCCATTTTTTATAAAAAAGACCTATTTTTAATTTAAGACTTTTATAATTACAATTTTATTTGTATTTTTGCTAACTATTTCCCTTAACATCAAATGTTTTTAACCAAAATCAGCGCTATGCAAACAACTTTACTTAACTTTATTAATGAACCAAAAAAACTTAACCTAAGATTTTTAGCAAGTTTTTTATTGATTGGATGCTTATTTTCAGTCAATCTTAATGCGCAAATTAGAGACAGGGGCTTACTTGCTTATGCCGGTTCAAATCAAACAATTGATTGCGCACCTTTAACGGGCACTTTAGTAACTTTAGACGGCTCTGGCTCAACCAATACAGTAAATTATACTTGGAGAGAAAAAAGGTCAATTATAGCATTTGGAATTAATCCAACCATCACACTTTTACCTGGCACACATACCATTTCACTTGTAATAGATAATGGAGCTGGAGTTTCTAGCACCAATAAAAGCGTTGTAACCATAACTGTAAATACCGATACAACTGCCCCTACAATTGTAACCAAACCTACAACGGTTTATTTAGATGCATTAGGTAATGCAAATATTAGCACTTTTGATATTGACGGTGGCACAACCGATAATTGCAACCCTGTTACTTTAAGTTTAGATAAAACCACTTTTAGTTGCGCTAATTTAGGATCAAATTTTGTAACTTTAACAGGAACCGATGCAAGTGGAAACACCGCCTCTGCACAAGCTACCGTTACTGTAATTGATAACATTGCACCAACGGTTATTGCACAAAATTTTACAGTTGATTTAGATGATACAGGCTCTGCTACTATTGTTGCTACAGATATAGATGGTGGAAGTAGTGATAATTGTAGTTTTAACCTAACCTTAGATAAAACCGATTTTACATGTGCTAATATAGGTGCTAACATTGTAACTTTAACAGGAACCGATGCAAGTGGAAACACCGCTTCTGCACAAGCTACCGTTACTGTATCAAATCTGACCTCACCAATGGTAATTGCAAAATATTTAACGATTTATTTAGATGAATCTGGGCTGGCTACTATTGTCCCTTCAGATATAGATGCCGGCAGTTTTTACAATTGTGGCTTAACTTTAAGTTTAGATATCACAGATTTTACCTGTGCAAATTTGGGCCAAAATTTAGTTACCTTAACAGGAACTGACCCCTTTGGCAATGCAACAATTGCTCAGACCATAGTTACTGTAGTCGATAATCTTGCACCAGTAATTACATGCCCTGCCGATATTACAGTTACTTCCACAAGTGCATTAGGTGCTATTGTGAATTATACAGCACCAGTAGGAACTGATAATTGTTCGGCTAATACTGCTTTAACTGCCGGTTTGGCTAGTGGCTCTGTTTTTCCAATTGGCACTACTGTAGTTACCCATACCATAACCGATGCTTCAGGTAACACCGCAAGCTGTTCGTTTAATGTAACCGTAACTCAGAGTCCAGTTAGTTGCAATAGCACCATAGTTATAAACCCATTTACTGCTGTAACTACCCAAAAACCAAATACCATTTTTTTAGGTTATGGGCCACAAACTATGACTCTAAGCACCCAAACAACTGGCGGTACAGGTTTTATTTATAGCTGGACAAGTTCAACAGGCGAGGTTGTTGCAAACGTTGCTAATCCAACCATAAACCCAAAAGTTTCGACTACTTACACAGTAATAGCAACCAATGCCGATGGCTGTTTAGCAACAGCATCAATTTATGTTTGCGTAATCGATGCTCGTGCTATTGATAAATACGGCAAGTATAAAGGCAAAGTATTGGTTTGTCATAATGAGGGACAAAAAAGCGGTCGCTCTCATACTATTGAAATTAGCGTAAATGCTGTTCTACAACACTTAACACTTCATTTGGATACTTTAGGCGCTTGTGATGCAACTTGTGCTACCTCTTATGTAGATGTTGTTGTTGATAATGATGATGACCACAATAGCGATTGCAATGATGATGATGATGACCACTACAACAGCCACGCAGGTAATGATGATGATGATGATGATGATCACGAGAGCAAATGCGAAGACAAAGATGACGACGATGATCATAATAATCATTCCGGTGATGAAGACCACCATTCAAAATCTAAAGGTTCAGAAACCAAAGCGGTTGTTTACCCAAATCCAGTTGATGATGATTTTGTTATCGGTTTAAACAAAAAAGGAGAAGGTTCTGTTGAAATTTATAACAATAAAGGAACTAGAATCTATAAAAAAGGCTCTAAAGATTTAAAACAAGGAGTCTCAATTAATATGCGAGGAAAAAAATCAGGCACTTATTTTGCCAGGGTTATTTGCAAAGGCAAAGTTTATACTGTAAATATTTATAAAAAATAGGTAGTATAACCGGGGGGTTATTCATCTAAAAAAAGCGGGTTAAAGTTTAAACTTTAACCCGCTTTTTGTTGCTATAAACATTCAAATTTAACCTAAAATTACCGTTCACATACAAAAACACGTCATTCACACCATTTTTTTGGTTTACTAATTGCTTAATAGTACGTTTGTTTTTTATAAACTATGAAAATACTATTTCTAAATTAAACCAACTGTTATGAAAACAAAATTACTTTTAACCAAGCTCATTCTAATACTTTTTGTGAGCACTTGTTTATTTGCTTCAAATACAAATGAAGTAAATACAAAAGTTTTACCTTTTATGTTAAGGTACACAAATGTAGAACAAAATCATAATTACAATGTTTTACAAGTTAATAGTCAATTATCAAATATCGTTAAAGCCACTGCTGCCGATTTTATCGCTAGTGTGAATGTAGCATTTCGCGGAACATCAATAAATATGCAAGCGCCGCAACAAACAGCTACTACACAAGTTACCATTTCTCCTTGGAAAATGAATAACGGCGGAGGCGCTATTAGTTTTAATGTAGGCTTTCACGGAAATCCTGCGGCTTATAGTCAAGCTAACATACCTAACGCATCAGATCCCAATTGGGTTGCAGCTCCTGTAAATGCAAATGGTGAAATAAATTATTCTGTAAATTCCATTTTAAGTTATTGTTTATCTCAACTTGATTTTACCTATTTTGAAACCTTTTTAAACATACCTGCTAATTTTAATATTTCCAGTTTAAATGTTGCCTTCGCTGCTGCTGATGATGGGGCAAGAGCCTATATTTTTAATTCTGTTCATCCAAATGGTGCCTTCATTGGTCAAATAAGTTTAGGACAAAATCCTATTTCAGCCGATTATGCTTCTTTAGCAGTTGCGGGTGAAATTAACAGACTTGTAATTGTTCAATTTGACGATTGCCCATCAGGAAATAACTTAACTGGCGCAAAAGTTAATGTTAATGGACAGGTCGTAGCAATCAACACGGGTGGTTGTACTCAATCAAATTTCTTTTGGTCAAACGCGCCAACAATTAATGGCAAGACTGCTTCAGGAACTATAAATGGCATCGGTTATACTTATACATCTTCTGTAAATGTTAAAAGTACAAGCAACGTGTATTCTCATAGTACCTTTCCGGCTTCTTTTAATGTGCCTAATGCCAATCCTACTATTCAAAATATTGAACAAAGTTCTAATACTTTAACTTTTGCGAGTCCGATGACAAATCCTGTTTTGGTTTTTTCATCAATTGGAAATGGTTCCATTTCAGTCCCTATTAATTTTAGTGCGCCTGTAGATGTTTTATGGTCAACTCATGTTGGTAGTGGCTCCTCATTTGTACAAAATTCTCCAACGCAAATTACTGGACGAGAAGCTTATGCTATTGTCAGAATGAATGGTACTTTTACAAGTATTTCGTTCGATTATTTAACTTATGAAAATTATGTAAATTTTGCATTTGGAGCAGATTTTTCAACCAATTATCCTGATACAATCGCCCCAACAATTACTTTAAATGGAAGTGCATCAGTAAATATAAATCTTGGTACTTCTTATACAGATGCTGGCACAACCGTAACAGATAATTGTGATTTAAATCCAGCCTCATTGGTGTCAGGAACCGTAAATACAAATGTGCCTGGTAATTATACCTTAACTTTCACTGCTGTAGATGCGTCGGGTAATACTTCTGCCCCTTTAACCCGCACGGTAACGGTCAACACTCCTCCCGTAGCTAATGCAGGAGCTGACCAATTATTTAATTGTGCTAGTTCACGAGGAGTTTCTGTAACTTTAAATGGCTCAGGCTCTAATGATATAAACGGAGACGCCTTGACTTATACGTGGTCAGAAAATGGGACTACTTTAGCAACCGGTGTTGCACCAACAATTAACACAGTGCCGGGTATTCACACTATTAAACTTGAGGTAACTGATAGCAAAGGTGCAACGAGCTCTGACACCGTCGTGATTTCAACTAATAGCGATACCATGCCTCCAACCGTAGTCACTAAACCAATTACGGTTTCATTAAATGCTAGTGGTGCTGCAAGTATTATCCCATCGGATATAGATGGTGGCACAACCGATAATTGTAGTACAGTTACGCTCAGTCTTGGTGCTGGCCAAGGAAATTTTTCTTGTGCCAATGTTGGACCAAATACCGTTACTTTAATAGCTACTGATGCTAAAGGAAATACGGCTTCGGGCACCGCTATCGTAACAATTCAAGATGTAACACCTCCTAGCATTTTAGCCAAAGACATTACAATTAATTTAGATGCCCAAGGCAATGCAACCATTACCCCTCAAATGGTTGACAATGGTTCTACAGACGCTTGCGGTATTGCTTCTTATGCCTTAGACAAAACTCATTTTACTTGTGCCGATATTGCAACAAGTCCTAATACCGTTACGTTAACAGTTACCGATACACACGGCAATGCTGCTTCTGCTACCGCAAAAGTAACCGTTGTAGATAACCTCGCCCCTTCGGTTATTACCAAACCAATTAGCGTCAACTTAGATGCTAACGGCGTCGCTTCTATCTCAACATCTCTAGTTGACAATGGCAGTTCCGACAATTGTGGCTTAATGCTTACCCTAGATAAAACTACTTTTTCTTGTGCTGATTTAGGGCCTAATACGGTATTATTAACTGGAACCGACCCAAGTGGTAATTCAACAAGCACCCCAGCAATTGTAACGGTAGTCGATAACACCGCTCCAACAGTTATTACCCAAAATATTACTTTAGAATTAGATGAAGATGGCTTTGGAAGTATTGCCCCAAATCAAATTGATAATGGCAGTACTGATAATTGTAGCTTAACACTTACCCTAGATATAATGGATTTTACCGTTGCCAATTTAGGTGCCAACACCGTAATATTAACCGGAACTGACCAAAGTGGCAATGTAACAACCGCACCTGCTATTGTTACCATAGTTGATGTTGACGCTCCAACTATCCTCACACAAGACGTAACTATTTATGTAGATGCCTCAGGTAATGCTAGCATTACCCCTCAACAAATTGACAATGGCTCTTCCGACCCTTCGGGCCCTGTTACCTTAAGTTTGGATAAATCTAATTTTAGCTGTACTGAAGTAGGTACGCCTCAAACCGTTACCCTAACTGCAACCGATTCAAGCGGTAACGCAGCAAGTGCAACCGCAACCGTAACGGTAATCGATAATATTGCCCCTACAAT
>PFPU01000069.1 GCA_002793215.1 Flavobacteriales bacterium CG_4_10_14_0_2_um_filter_35_18 | reverse complement strand
AAAAAATTTAAATATTATTTTAAAGTTAAGAAACCGATTTAGTTAAAATTGAAATACGACTGGAATTTTCAAGCCTCAATTCGTTACATTTGACTAAAATATTTTATTATGATTATTGTTGCAGATAGCGGTTCAACAAAAACCAGTTGGTTATTATTGTCGGACGCAGGAGAAAAGTTGATTGAAACAAGTACTGAAGGATTAAATCCCGCAGTTTTTCCAAGAGATGTGTTGTTAAGCCGTGTTTTATCTAACAAGGAATTGATTGACAATAGTGAAAAAATTAAAACCTTGCATTTTTTTGGAGCGGGTTGTGGCACGCCCAAACCGCGTGTTATTATTGCTGAGGTTTTGCAATCAATCTTTATAAATGCTAAGGTAATTATAAAAGAAGATACCGAAGTGGCCATTATGGCTACAACCGATAATGACCCCGCCATTGTTTGCATTTTAGGAACAGGTTCTAATTGCTCTTACTTTGACGGAGAAAAAATTCATCAAAGAATCGTGTCTTTAGGTTATATTATTATGGATGATGCCAGTGGCAATTACTTTGGAAAACAATTGTTAAAAGCTTATTATTTTAACCAGATGCCAAAAGAATTGGCTCAAAAATTTTCAGAAAATTACAATCTTGATGCCGATTTTATCAAAGAAAATTTATATCGCAAATCAAATCCTAATACTTATTTAGCCTCACTTGGGCATTTTATTATTGACCAAAAAAGCCATCCATTTTGCCAAAAAATCATCAAAGAAGGATTGCAGTTATTTATTGACAATCAAATTCTTCAATTTGAAAATGCCAGACAAGTTCCTATAAATTTTGTAGGTTCTATCGCACATTTTTTAAGTGATGAAATTAAAGCAACCTTATCTGTAAATGGTTTAACTTTGGGCGTCATTCAAAGACATCCCATAAAGGGATTTGTTGAAAAACACATCATATTAAACTAAAATGAAAATAGCCATTATTGCTCACGATGGTAAAAAAGCCGATATGGTTCAATTTTTACAAGAGCAGAAGTCCATTTTAAACAGCAAAAATATTGAATTGGTGGCTACCGGAACCACGGGATCAAGAGTTGAAAAAGCAGGATTAATTGTTAAAAAATACCTGTCAGGACCTTATGGAGGTGATGCTCAAATTGCTGCCGGTGTTGCCGAAGGAAAAATAGATATGGTGATATTTTTTAGAGATCCTCTTGAAAAACATCCCCATGAACCTGATATCACGATGCTTATGCGCCTGTGTGATGTTCACAATATTCCACTTGCTACGAATCCGGCAACAGCCGAATTGTTGATGAAAGGTTTGTAAAATTTAAGCCATAGCAATCATCGAAATTTCTACATTTACATCTTTTGGTAAACGCGCAACTTCTACCGTTTCTCTTGTCGGCGCAGTTTCGGCATTAAAATATGCGCCATAAACCTCGTTAATCACCGCAAAATCATCCATATTTTTTATAAAAATTGTGGTCTTAACAACGTGTTCAAAAGTGAATCCGGCTTCACTTAAAATAGCTTTTAAATTCTGCATAACCAATTCTGTTTCGTTTTTAATGTTGCCAGTTTCAAGGGTTTGAGTAGCTACATTAAAAGCAATTTGACCCGAAATAAAAAGCGTATTGTTGCACAAAACCGCCTGATTATAAGGGCCAATTGGGGCAGGTGCATTTTTGGTAGCGATAATTTTTTTCATATTAAATTAGAGTTTAGAATAATCTTTTATCGGGAACTTGGCGTTTATCCCATTTCAAATCGCTAAATACCGATGCCTTTACGCCAATATAAAAATAATAGGTGCTCCTATTGCCCAAAGGTATCCAATTAAAAGACAACCTCCAACTATCTAAATCGCGCTCAAAACGCAATTGGGTATAGGTAATGCCCTTATTTTTGAAATCATAACCCGAATTAATACCTACGGTAAATTTTGGAGTCAACTCAACATCGCCCGAAATTTGAACCGAATTTGAGGTAATTTCGTGTTGTCCAATATTATTATTATAGTTTATAGAATATCGAATGCTAAATTTCCAAGGGATAACTGAATTATAGAGTTCGGCTGTTTTTTTTGTTGTTTTGCCATCATTAGGTACCTCTTCTTCGTTTGCTCTACTATTTAAATCCTTACCAAAAAAATTATCGTTTTGCTGTTTATTTGAGGTTGTTTTAGATTTATCTTTAGAAAATAAATCATCTGAAACACTAAAGTTCATTGAAACTCCAGCACTTGTCAATCTAAAAAGTCCGCCACCATTATCAATATTAAATTTATTGAATTTTCTTCCATTGTCATCAATAGCATAAGGGTCTAAAATGGCGTTTAAATTTAAGCTCAATTTATTATTAAATAGCTGGGTACCGGCATTCATAGAAACCGGACTCCATTTTAATGAGTCGGCTGCTATATTGTAGCTCGTTTGAAAACTAAGGTTATTTAAAATGGTTATTTTTTTCGCTTTAGCTTCGGTTGAATCTTTTGGCATGACCTTGGCTTCTAAAACACTGTTTACCGAAAAGCCGATACTTTCTGATAAACCGCTTGACGGTCCGCCGTAAATGCCATTTTGAAAAGGGTTGTACTCTTTAATATCAGTTGGGTCAGCACTAGCTTGAAAATCTTTATAATAGTAACTAAAATCGGGTTTATAATTAAATGAAATATTTGGCGTTAAGGTATGTCTTATAGCCTGCAAGCGTCCTTTTTTAAAGTTAAAAGTACCATACAAAACGGTGCTTAGCGAAAGGGATGTATTGTATTCGTTAAACGATTTGAATCCGCTAAGGGTATCGGTAACAACTTCGGCGCGATTTTCATCATAATGTTTTTCAATTTGATCAAAATACCAAACTTTTTTAAGCGAGGCGCTTGGTGATAAAGTAAAATATTTAAACAATTTTAAATTAGTACTTGAAGCGAAATCGTGTTGAATACCCGAACGCGCATTGTTAAACATAGCCTTTTTAAAAAAGTTTTCATCGCTGGTTTGTATTTTGTAATCGGCTCTTAAATTGTAATTAAGACCCATGTTTTGCAAGGCATTTTTTTTAATTCCCGATTTTGGAGCAAAAGGATAAATTCGATCCATACTAATTTGTAAGGACGGTAATGACATATCAATTAACTTGGTGTTGGTGTTTTGAGCCAAGGTGATTGACGAAGTCATATTAAAAGGTGTTCCCACAAACTTTTTTTGGTAAGAAATTGAGGAATTAAAGGTATTTGTCAAAAATAACGGGGTGCTAAATTCGTTTAAGGATTGTCTAAAAAATTGACTGCTACCAAAGTTAACTGAAGCCGAAAATCGTGAATTAGGGCTGGCGTGTGTATCTTGTGAATGTGTCCAACGGATGTTAAAATTTGAAGCCTTGCTATAATCGGGAAAGCCACGCTCACTGTTGATTAAATTTTCAAAGCGCGTGCTGAGGTTTCCAGTATAGCGATAGCGTTTGGCATAGTTTGATTCCGCTCTAAAACCCCAGCTGCCATTGGTATAAATATCGCCAATTAAGGCTAAGTCAAGATAATCATTAACCGCCATATAATAACCACCATTTTGTAAAAAGTATCCCTGATTGCTATTTTGGCCCCAAGTTGGGAAAAGGATTCCAGAGGCCCTACCTTTTGTGATAGGAAAATAAGCAAAAGGTAAAAATAGGGGTGTGGGCACATCGGCAATTACCAAATTACTCACCCCTGCAACCACTTTTTTTCCGGGAACTACTTTTACTTTACTGGTTTGAATGTAATAATCGGGCTTTGGTTTATTTGAGGTTGTAAATTGGGCGCGTTTGATATAATGGGTTGAGTCGTTGACTTTTTTTGATTGTATGCCACTGATATAAACACCTTGCTGCTCTGTTTTTAAGCCCCAAATAACCGCTTTTTTGCTCTTAAAATTATAGAGCATTGAATCTTGATTCGATTCTTGAGTTCCTTGTTTAAATTCCGGTAATTGTGTGTAAACGCCTGCGGTATCTACAATGCCTTTGGCGTAGGCGAGATTATTTTTATAATCGATGATAATAATACCCGATTTGATTGAAATTTCACCAAAATACAATTCGGCCTTGTTGTAAAGCATAGCGGTATTTTTAACATAATCGTTTAACTCGTAATCTAAAGCCTTGTGTTTTACAGTAGATTCTAGAAATTCAACAGGTTTTGCTACACTATCTTTTTGGATAGAATCTTTTAAAACAACAGGTGAATTCTTTTTTATGGGAATTTTTGAGCCTTTTGTTTTAGGGTTTATTTGTGAAAAACATAAAAATGTGCCTAAAAAAAAAGCAAGTATTGTAAAATGTATGTTCTTAAAATTTGTATCCAACGCTTTTAATAGTATTTTTGTTCTTTTAAAATAAATAGTTATCTAATTTTAATGTTAAAAATTAAATAATTAAGTTATTTTTAATAACAAGGCAAACTTACATATATTTTATTGTGTAATCTTAATTTTTACAAAATAAAAAGATGTTAAAGCCTTTGTAAATTCAATAGATTAATGCGAGAATTTAAAAAATATTTTCATCACTTAAATCCAATAAATTATAGATTATTAGCTTGTTTTATAATCTTTTTTGGATGGCAAAATAGCAATGTGCATGCCCAATTAAAACCATTTACCATAGTTTTAGATGCGGGTCATGGAGGTCACGATCCTGGAAATTTGGGAACAAAACGCTATGATAAATCCGAAAAGGACATTGCCTTAGATGTTACCCTTAAAGTAGGTGCCATTTTAAATGATGAGGCAAAAGATATCAAAGTGTTATATACCCGAACCACTGATATTTATCCCGATTTGTGGCAACGCGCTAAAATAGCAAATGAATCTAATGCCGATTTTTTTATCTCCATTCATTGTAACTTCTTTAAAAACAATGCTTCCGGAACCGAAACCTTTGTGCTGGGTCTGAACCGAAATAGCACAAATTTACAAATCGCTAAACGTGAAAATGACGTGATTTTATTAGAAAAAGATCATGAAAAACATTATCAATATGACCCTAATGCGCCTGAGTCTATTATCGGGTTAACCTTAATGCAAGAGGAATATCTTGATAAAAGTATTGAATTGGCTCAGTCGGTTGAAAATTCATTTGTTGAGCAAGCTGGACGCTTTAGCCGCGGTGTTAAACAAGCCGGCTTAATTGTGCTTCATCAAACCTATATGCCTAGTGTGCTCATTGAAATAGGCTTTTTATCAAATAGAGAAGAGGAGGATTTCTTAAACTCCGAATCAGGACAGCTAAAAATTGCAAACTCAATTGCCGATGCTATCAAAAGATATAAATTGCATACCACTCAAAACGAAGTAGATGTTTACACCGTTAATCCTCCTGTTAAAGATGAAATAAAATCGGATAACATTATTAACTCTAAAAAGGGCAATAACACTGTTAAAAAGGACGATGTTGAAATTAAAGTAAGCATTAAAAAGGAAGCCGTAAATACCAAAAACGAAAATGAACAAATTAATTTCAAAGTTCAATTGGCTGCTGGCACAAATAAATTAGAGACAACCCCCAGTAACTTTAAAGGTTTAAAAAATGTTGAACGCATTAAAGTTGGCGCGATTTATAAATATTACATAGGCAATAGTAATGATTATAATGAAATTGAGACTTTAAGACTAATGGCTAAAGATAAGGGCTATAAATCGGCTTTTATAGTGGCTTTTAAAAACAATAAACAAATAGATATAGAACCAATATTAAAATCTAAAAGCTAAGTGTGCTTTGCTAAAAAATAATTACTATTGTAATAAGAAACAAAACAATGATAAAACTTTCAAGAGAATTAAAAACAGGCTTAGTTGCCCTTATAACCATCATATTATTTATATGGGGATTTAGCTTTATTAAAAGTAATAACCTCTTTAAAAAAGAACGCATATTTTTTGCAGTTTACGATAATGTTCAAGGATTAGCGCCTTCGAGTTTGGTTACCATTAACGGATTTAAAGTAGGTAAAATTGACGACATTACATTCCACCCTAAAATAAAAGGAGCCCTGGTTGTAAAATTTAGTTTAAATAATGATTTTCAGTTTTCTAAAGTGAGTGTAGCAAAGATTTACAGCTCCGATTTAATGGGTACAAAATCACTTTCGGTGGTTCCAAATTATGAGGGCGAATTGGCTAAAACCGGCGATACCCTTTACAGTGAAAGCGAACAAGGCATGTTTGAAATGCTCAACGAAAAAATTGCTCCCTTGCAATCTAAAATTGAAGGCATGATTGTAAATGCCGATTTATTGATGCACAATATCAATAAAATTCTAGATTCAAAAACCCAAGAGAACATCAAAGAAAGTATTAATAACCTAAAAAACACGCTACTAACTTTTGAAAACACCTCTAAATCGGCCGATGCTTTATTGACGAATAACCAAGCCAATTTAAGCGAAATCATTAAAAATTCTAAAGAAGTTACCGAAAACTTAAAACAATTTTCCGACTCTTTAACCGAGGTTAACATTGCCCAAACCATTACCAAATTCAATGAATCAATTGCCAATATAAACTTGTTGTTAACCGCTGTAAATTCTGGCAAAGGTACTTTAGGCAAGTTGGTAAAAGATGACAAGTTATACCAAAATTTCACCAATGCTTCAAAAGAATTGGAAGAATTATTACGCGACATGAAACTGCATCCTAAAAGGTTTGTTCATTTCTCGGTATTCGGAAAAAAAGACAAAGCCTATAACCCAAAAGACAGCCTTAAATAAAATAATATTATATAAATTCTTTAATATGCACTACCTACCAAATATCATTTTTGCCACAATTCTAGTTGTCGGAATTGGTTTTTTTGTGCAAAATATCAAAAAAATCATCAGAAATATTAAACTAGGTAAATCAATTAATCGCAGTGATAACGCTCAAGCGCGATTGAAAAATATGGCTTTAATAGCTTTAGGACAATCAAAAATGGTAAAACGCCCAGTAGCGGGAATTTTACACATTTTAGTTTATGCCGGATTTATTATCATTAATATTGAAGTTATCGAAATTATAATTGACGGACTTTTTGGTACCCATCGCATATTATCTTTTGCAGGAGGTTTTTATAGCTTTTTAATTGGTACCTTCGAAATATTGGCAGTTTTGGTTTTTGCATCGGTAATTATATTTTGGATGCGCAGAATGGTGTTGCAAATTCCCCGCTTTTGGAACAAAGAAATGAAAGGCTGGCCAAAAAATGATGCTTTAAACATTTTGTATTTTGAAATGATTTTGATGAGTTTATTTTTAGTAATGAACGCTTCCGATTACAGCCTTCAACAACTCGACGTTGACCATTACATTAAGGCAGGAAGCTTTCCTGTGAGCCATTTTATCGCCACTTGGTTGCCCCAAAATATTCCATTTTTAGAAATTTTAGAGCGCACCACTTGGTGGCTGCACATTGTAGGCATCTTAATATTTTTAAATTATTTATACTATTCAAAACACCTTCATATTTTATTGGCATTTCCCAATACTTATTTTGCCAATTTAAATCCTAAAGGTAAATTTAACAATTTAGAGGCAGTTACCAATGAAGTTAAATTGATGCTAGATCCAAATACCGACCCTTATGCAGCTCCTGCCGAAAATGCCACACCTCCCGAAAAATTTGGGGCAAGCGATGTTTTTGATTTAAGTTGGGTGCAATTGCTAAATGCTTATACGTGTACCGAATGCGGTCGTTGCACTTCTGTTTGCCCAGCAAATATCACTGGTAAAGAATTATCGCCTAGAGCTATTATGATGAAAACCCGCGACAGACTTGAAGAAGTCGGTAAAAACATCAATCTAAATAAAGAATTTAAACCCGATAATAAGCAATTGCTTAACGATTATATTTTGCCCGAAGAATTGTGGGCTTGCACCTCATGTAATGCCTGTGTTGAAGCCTGCCCGGTTAATATTGACCCACTGTCTATCATCATCGATATGAGGCGTTATTTGGTTATGGAACAATCGGCAGCACCTCAAGAACTCAATATGATGATGACCAATATTGAAAATAATGGCGCGCCTTGGCAATTCAATCAAATGGATCGGCTAAACTGGAGAGAAGAATAAAGATATAAATTACTAAAATTAAAGAAATTGAAAAAAGAAGAAGTAGAAAAATTACTACAAACGAAGGTGGAAAGCGGTGCACGCGTAAGTCCCATTTTGCCAAAAGGGGTTAAAAATTATTTAATCGATATTGATGGCACGGTTGGCGAAGACATTCCTAATGAAGAACCCGAGCGCATGGTAACTGCAAAGGCTTATCCCGATGCCATTGCAACCCTAAATGGTTGGTATGACCAAGGCCATATTATTTATTTTTTTACATCGCGCACCGAAGCCCATCGCGAAATTACCGAAGCTTGGCTAAAAAAACATGGCTTTAAATATCACGGTATGTTAATGGGCAAACCGCGTGGCGGAAATTATCACTGGATTGATAATCACCTTGTAAAAGCAACCCGCTACCGTGGAAAATTTACCGAATTAATAAATAAAGAAGTTACCATTGAGGTGTTTGACGATGGGCAACACGAATAATATAAAAAATAAAAAGATGAACGTACCAACAATGGCCGAAATGATGGCGCAAGGCAAACAACCCGAAGTTTTATTTTGGGTAGGTTGCGCCGGAAGTTTTGATGACCGCGCTAAAAAAATAACCAAAGCTTTTGTAAAAATTCTCCAAAAATCGAATGTTGATTTTGCTGTTTTAGGAACTGAGGAATCTTGCTCAGGCGATCCTGCAAAACGCGCTGGAAATGAATTTTTGTTTCAAATGCAAGCCATGACAAATATACAAGTACTTAATGCTTATGAAGTTAAAACCATTGTTACCGCTTGTCCGCATTGTTTTAACACACTAAAAAATGAATATCCCGAATTGGGAGGCAACTATCAAGTGATGCACCATACCGAATTTTTAAAAAAATTGCTCGATGATGGTCGGTTAACCATTGAAGGCGGACAATTTAAAGGCAAACGCATCACCTTTCACGACCCTTGTTATCTAGGTCGCGCTAATAAAATTTATGAAGCGCCACGCGAACTCATTCAAAAATTGGAGGTAGAATTGCTAGAAATGAAGCGCTGTAAAAGCAATGCCTTGTGTTGTGGCGCTGGTGGTGCTCAAATGTTTAAGGAAGCCGAAAAAGGCAAAAAAGAAATTTTTATTGAACGCACCGAAGAGGCTTTGTCTACACAACCCGATATTGTCGCGACGGGCTGTCCTTTTTGCAATACCATGATTACCGATGGTGTTAAAAATAAAGAAAAGGAAGGTAGTGTTAAAGTTTTAGATATCGCCGAATTAATCGCAAATGCGAGTGATTTATAGGTTATTTTGCACTGTGCCAAGGTGAAAATTAATTTTATAGTGCTCTAAATTAATTTTTAAATTTTGATTAAATCATTCATTCAAGCAGCGCGTTTACGCACCTTACCCTTATCCGTTTCAGGAATTATTGTCGGTAGCTTTTTGGCTGCAGCCGATGGATTTTTTGATTATCAAATTTTCATTCTTGCCATCTTAACCACCATTTGCTTTCAGGTTTTGTCAAATTATGCCAACGATTATGGCGATGGCGTAAAAGGAACTGATAATATAAACAGAGTAGGTCCCATGCGCGCCTTGCAAAGTGGCGCCATTTCACAAGCTCAAATGAAAAGCGCCATCATCATTACAGGAATGATTAGTTTTTTGCTGGCACTGCTTCTAATTTATATGGCTTTTGGAATAAAATATTTGAGCTTTTCCTTGCTTTTCTTGCTTTTAGGAATTGCTGCTATTGGTGCGGCACTTAAATACACCATGGGTAAACACGCTTATGGTTACAGTGGCTTTGGCGATATGTTTGTCTTTATTTTTTTTGGTTTGGTAAGTGTTTGTGGAAGCTATGTTCTTTTTGCAAAACAATTAAATGTCGCTGTTTTTTTACCGGCAATCTCTATTGGTTTATTGAGCACAGGGGTGCTAAACCTCAATAATATGCGCGATTTAGAATCAGATAAATCGGCTTATAAAATGACTTTAGCAGTCAAAATTGGCGCTGAATTTGCCAAATATTATCATTATATTTTGCTGATTTTTGCATTTATCACAGCGTTTTTATTTGTGTTTTTAAAATATAAATCGCCTTGGCAATTTTTGTTTGTCATTGCGTTTATACCCATTTTTAATCACTTATTAACCGTTTTTAATACAAAAGATTTAAAACTTTTAGACCCTGAATTAAAAAAGTTGGCACTCGCTACATTTTTGTTTGCACTACTTTTTGGGATAGGTTACATTTGCGTCTCATAAAAAACTAATTTTTGTTAGTCTAAAATTCTAAAATAAAAGATATATTTGTCTTTTAATTAAAACATGAAAAAACAGTTTTTAGGTATATTTTTTTATATGCTTTATATATTGGCAATGTTTCGCCCACTTCTTCCAATTATAGATTATTATTCCAATTACAATTATATTGCCAAGGTGCTTTGTGAAAATAGGGATAAACCATATTTAGAGTGTAACGGTAAGTGTTACTTAGCAAAGCAACTAAATGAAGTAAATAATAATAAAACCAATCCTAAATCTACCATTCCTCAAATAGATTTTGATAAATACCCTGTTTCTCCATTAGGGCAATTTTCATATAAGTTTAAAATTTTAGAAAAAAATGATACTCATAGGTTTTCTTTCAATAAATTCACTTTACAAGAGTTCTATAATTCTTTACTAAAACCACCGCAATTCATTTCCTAATTTTATCAATTTAATTTATTTCTTGATATTATAGCGCTTAAGTCAGCGCTTAATTCGCTGTATTTAAAACATTCTGGAGTTTGTGGCTCCTAATGCTTCTTTTAGATTTATGAATATTAAACTATTTAATATCAAGTAAATAATAAATTATTGATAGCTCAAATTCTCATTATTTATCATTTTTCGGTGAATGGAAGTTTTGGGCAAATTCCGATCTGATCATAGATGGATTCGGATACATCATTAGGTTTAAAAAAAAATATAAAATAAAATTATCAATGAAAAATATTATTATCCCATTCCTATTAGTCATATCTAGTGTTGCATCAGTTTTTTCGCAGACTGTTGTAATTAATGGAAAAATTGTATCGGAAGAAACAAGTATGCCTATAGAATATGCAAGCATAAAATTACTAAAAAACAATACGTTAAGCGTTTCTAATGCAAATGGTGAATTTTCTATTCAAGCCGAAAAAGGCGACAAAGCAGAGATTTCCCATATCAGTTTTAAAACTATTGTTGTGGCATTGCAAAATGCGATGTTGATCAAAATGCCATCGACCCAAATAGATTTAAGCGAAATTATTGTGGATGCCAATCCATTGCAAGATATTTCACAATCTATCATCATCAATGATATCGAAAAAAGGGTCAGCCAGCCACGAAGCGTTGGGCACTTGTTTAAAGACATTCCCGGTTTTGCCATTGTAAAACGTGGTGCTTATGCTTCCGAACCGGTATTCCGTTCCTTTAAACAGGAGCAGTTAAATGTTCAATACGATGGTGGCATGAAAATCCACAATGCTTGTCCGAGCCGCATGGATCCAATCACAACGCACGTAATTCCGGAGGAAATAGAAAAAATTGAAATTGTAAAAGGACCTTTTACGGTTCGGTTTGGACAAAATTTTGGCGGAATTATCAATTTAGTTTCCAAAAACCCGTCAAAAAATGAACTCGGTTTCCACGGAAGTGTTGAAGGCGGTTATGAAACCAACGGCCAAAATCTGGTAAATGGTGCTTCATTGGTTTATGTAGCCAACAAATTTGATGTCCAGTTGAATGGTTCTTACCGTGATTTTGGTGATTATATCGACGGAAATGGCGATGAGGTGCAATCTTCTTTCAGAACAACAGATTATTCTGTTAAAGTTGGCGTAAATCCAACCGAAAAACAGCGCCTGCAATTCAGTTGGCGACAATCATTTGCCCGTGATATTGACCACGCCGGTTTGCCGATGGATTCACCTTTTGATGATAGTTTGTTGGCTGGAATAGATTATAAATTCGACAATATTTCTGAAAAAATAAGCAGTTTTACATTTAAGGCTTTTTACTCGTATGTAGATCATTTAATGACCAACGAAAATAGACCAACCTTTAAGGCAACCGATGCAAAATCGCCTGTGGAATCTTTTTCTTACGGCGGTAAAGCAGAAATGGTGTTT
>PFPU01000010.1 GCA_002793215.1 Flavobacteriales bacterium CG_4_10_14_0_2_um_filter_35_18 | reverse complement strand
CACCTCACGCGTGGTGGTTTCGAGACTCTTAAAACAACTCGAACACCAAGGGAAAATAAAATTATCGCGCAATCAAATTGAGGTTTTAGATTTTTAGATGCCGTTTATTTTAACGATAGAATTAAAATATAGGGTTCAGTTAACCACCTTATTTTTACCTTTTGTGGATGAGGATTAACTTATACAAAAAATTACTAATGGAATTTAATGCAATTTTAAAATTAAGGTTAAAACCCTATCCTTTATTAATAAAATGAATTATATCATATTTAAACAATCATATTTAAACTAAATTTGCCTTAGGTTAATTGGAAACGTTTTTAACAAATGGTCATAACTATTAAAAAGACAATAGGGCTATATTTTAAATTTTGTACATTAAGTATTTGTATGTGTTTGTTTTACGGATGCTTATCTGATAAAAATAATGACCAAAAAGTTGTTTCTGTAGCAATAAATAATAACAATTTAGAACAAAATCTAAATAAAGATGAAACGCTTTTAACCATTCGAGTTGTGGTTTCATCGATGCTTTCGCCCATAGAAACTCGTGTTATTTATCAGGAATTATTTCAATATATGTCTAAAAAACTTAGATATGACATTGAATTTATTCAACGCAAAAGTTATCAAGAAGTCAATGATTTACTCATTCAAAATAAAGTTGATTTAGCACTAATTTGCTCGGGAGCATACATTGAAGACAACTTAAAGGGTCATGCTAAAATACTAGTAGTCCCCTTAAATAATAAAAAACCATATTACAAAAGCTACATTATTGTAAACAGCGAAAGTGGCATTAAAAAGTTATCCGATTTAGAATATAAGCGGTTTGCATTTACTGATCCTTTGTCTAATTCGGGTACTTTATATACAAAATACCTTTTAAAAAAAATGAGCAAAACCCCAGAAAAATATTTTTCAAAAACAATCTATTCTTACGGACACGACATTTCAATGCAACTTGTGGCAAAAGGAATTGTTGATGGTGCGAGTGTTGACGCTTTAATCTACAATTACAATAAAGTTTTTTATCCTGAAAAAATTAAGTACTTAACAATAATTGACAGTTCAGCAGATTTTGGAATACCGCCACTCGTAATACCTAATGAATTAGATAAAAATGTTGAAACTAAATTGCGAAACTTTTTTTTAAACATCGACAAGGACTCTGTAGGAATAAAAATTTTGAATAAACTTTTAATCGACGGATTTGCAATTGGCTATGATTCAAATTACAACAGCATTAGACTTATGAATAAAACGCTAAAGGAATGAAAAGAGGAATCACCTTGCCATTATTTTGGAAATTTACCATAGCCATTGTTATAATAGTGTCTGCTTTTGGCTTTATCAATTTATATTTTTTATCTACATATGTAAGTGATTTATTTGAAAACGAATTGTCAAACCAAGGTTTTGTAATGGCTAAAAACATAGCAGATAGAAGTGTTGAGCCAATTCTTTATAACGACCTTGCCACATTAAATAAAATTGTCTCAGATGTAAAGCAAAACGATAAAAATATTGCCTACTCCTTTATATTAGATGCCAATAATCATGTATTGGCACATACTTTTGAAAATAAGGTTCCCCCAAATCTCATAAATTTAAAAAAACCTGAAAAATTTAAAATTATTGAACTTAAATACCAAGACAGCACCCCCAAAAGCATAAAAGATATTTCAGTTCCAATAATGGATGGGTTGGTAGGAATGGTCAGGGTTGGTGTTTATAATGAAACCTATGTTAAAACTATTAATGTAGCAAAAAGTTTTTTTTTATCCTTGGTTATTTTGTTTTTAATATCTGGAATCATTGGGGCATTTATTTTCAGTTATGTCATAACCAAACCTATTAAAATTTTAAGTCAAGTAGCTAAAAGTCTAAATTTGCAAGATTTTAAAACCAATCCGCTAAATAAAAAAAACCCCGATTTACTTATTAAATGGAATAAAAGTTTAAAAGTTTATGACGAAATTGATGACCTCTATCTTACTTTTGATAACATGGTTAATCGTTTACAAAAAGCCTATGAAGAGATTCAAATTGCTCAAAAAAGCCTTATGCAATCCGAAAAAATTGCTGCAATTGGAACTTTATCAGCAGGTTTAGCACATGAAATAAACAATCCAATAGCAGGAATAAAGAATTGTATGAGACGACTGTCCGAAAATCCTGAAAACTTAAAGCAAAACATAACTTATTTAGAAATGATGCAAGAGGCCGTTTTGAAAATTGAAAAAGTAGTTGGCAATTTATTGAACTTTACACGAATACCAAAAATGGAATTCCATGACTTTAATTTGATAGCGGTTGTTGAAAATGTATTGCTATTAACTTCTTTTCAATTAGAAAAATCGAGAATTACGGTAATTAAAAATTATGATATTGGCAAAAATAGGTGCTTTGGAAGTCAAAACCACATTGAGCAGGTTGTTTTAAATTTATTGCTCAACAGCATTGACGCCATTAATGAAAAAAAGATGGACAATCCCGATTTTAACGGGCAACTTAACATAAATCTTTTTTTACAAGACTCATCTATGGTATTGGAACTTAAAGACAATGGTATTGGCATAGAAGCTTCAAAATTAAAATCAATTTTTGACCCGTTTTTTACCGAAAAAAAAGTAAAACAGGGCACTGGTTTGGGATTGTCGGTTAGCTTTAACATTATAAAAGAGCACAGAGGTAAAATTGAAGTCAAAATCAACGAAACAGAAGGAATGACTTTCAGCGTCTTTTTATCACTTAAATAAATTTAGGAAGGATGTTAAAAGAAAAAAGAATAATGGTTGTGGATGATGAACGTATTTTGCGAATCACCATCGCCGACGATTTGAGAGATGCCGGTTATAAAGTTTTAGAATGTGCCTCGGCAATGGCCGCATTGGTTTCATTAAAAGAATTTGAACCTGATATTGTTATTACAGATATCAAAATGCCCGAAATGACAGGTATTGAATTGCTGGATAAAATAAAGTTGGTCAACCCTGAAATTGCCGTTATCATCATGACCGCCCATGCCAGTATTGAAACCGCTGTTAAAACCATGAAAATGGGCGCTTATGATTATTTGGTTAAACCATTTTTAAAAGACGAAATACTATTTCTCATAGAGCGAATTGACGAATTGCAATCGGTAAAGTTAGAAAATAAAATTCTCAGGACAACGCTCGTTTCAAAGTATGATTATTCAACTTATATTGGTGAAATAGAAACAAATAAAGAACTGTTTAACCTTATTAATTTAGTAGCAGATACCGATTCGACCGTATTAATTATTGGTGAAACAGGAACTGGTAAAGAACACATTACCAATATTATACATTACAACAGTTATAGAAAAACAAAACCTTTTATTAAAGTGAGCTGCGCCATACTTTCAAGAGAAATTTTTGAAAGCGAGCTTTTTGGTCATGTTAAAGGCGCATTTACAGGTGCAGACCAAGATAAAAAAGGGCGATTTGAATTGGCCGACGGCGGTACTTTATATTTAGATGATATTGATGACCTTCCCATTGATTTACAAGTAAAACTGTTAAGAGTGCTTCAAGAGGGCGAAATAGAAAAAGTAGGAAGTGCGCTGACTCAAAAAATTAATATAAGGTTAATTGCTTCTACTAAGAAAAATCTCCGTCAAATGGTTGAAGATGGCAAATTTAGGGAAGACTTGTTTTATAGATTAAATATTTTTCCTATAAAATTATTGCCTTTACGGGATAGAAAAAATGATATTAAAACAATATTTGAATTTTATGTCAACAAATACAGCCTGACTAAAAAAATGGAGATTAAGCCAGACGTTTTTAAAATTCTTGAAAACCACCAATGGCCAGGAAACATAAGGGAATTAAAAAATATTGCCGAACGCATGGTCATTTTATCGGCTAATGATTCCTGTATTGACACCAAACACATTCCTGAAAGTATCAAAAATCCTACAAAAAATTTAGATACAGATTTAAATAAGTCACTCGAAGACACTTTAAAAAAAGTCGAAATTTCTGTAATTAAAAACGCATTAGAAAAATGTGCTCAAAATAAAACCAAAGCAGCCGAATTATTGGGTTTACCTCCTTCAACTTTAAGAACAAAAATGGAAAAGCACAACTTACTTTAGCTATTAGGATTACCCTTTTTTAAAATTTACCTAATAAAAACCACGGAATTACGTCAATATAAACGTAATTCCGTGGTTTTTTGTGTTTGGCGTGAAGGCTCAAATTTAATATTTAAAAAATAAAAATTTACTAAACAATTGGAGTACAGTATCTGCAAAAAAAACAATTCTAATAAAATCAGCTATTCTAATTTTTGGCAATTGAATTGCTCTAATGAATTATGATTTTATTAAATCAAACCAAAATTCTATAAATAAATATTAAATCAAATGAAAAAAATTATTTTAGTTATTGTTTTATTAGTAGCCATAACAAGCTTGGGCTACACACAAGAAACTCAAAACACATTTAAACCAAGCGGAGAAATACAATTCAAGGTTTTTTGGAACTATCACGCCGATTTAACTCCTAATGCCACAAAAACAAGCGCTTTCGAATTAAAACGTTCTTATTTTGGCTATAAATATGATTTGAGCAAAGATATCTCTACAAAAATAACTTTTGATGTAGGAAATAATGCAAGCGGTAGCGCCTATACTGCTTTTTTAAAAGCCGCTCAATTAGATTGGAAAGTTTCAGGCGGTGTAAAACTAAGTATGGGCTTAATTGGATTAAGACAATTTAATGACCAAGAAAATTTTTGGGGGTATCGATACATTTTTAAAGCGTTTGCCGATGAATATGGCTTTGGCTCAAGTGCTGATTTGGGTGTAAATGCCGAATTTAGCTTTTCTAAAAACTTAAAGGCAAACGTATTAATTATTAATGGTGAAGGTTACCAAAAAATACAAGATACAGACGGAAATCAAAAAGTGGGCGGAAGTTTAATTTTTACCCCCGTTAAAGGTTTAATTACTAAAATATATTTAGACAACCAACCAACAACGGGAGGCAAAGACATTACCTCTTATAGCTACTTTGTGGGCTATAAAACTACCGATTGGAAATTTGCAGCCGAATATAACTTACAACAAAACGCTACCAAATATGCTAGCCCAGCAGCTGGTAAAGATTTAGATGGGTTTTCATTTTATTCAACTTATGTAATCAATAAAAAAGTTGAAGTCTTTGGTCGTTTTGATCAACTTAGCTCTAATACCCTAGCAGGTCAAACTCAAAACTGGAATTATGACAAAGATGGCTCTCAATATATTTTTGGGCTTCAAGTCACTCCTGTTAAAGGATTGAAATTTTCATTAAATTATCAAGGATTTAGCTCTGATAATTCAACATTAGATACAAAATCACTCGTGTTTTTAAATGCAGAATTTAAATTATAAATATATTTATTATGGAAGAAAAAACGAATGCCCGTAGAGACTTCTTATCCAAACTGGGAATGGGAGTTGTCGCCGGAGCTGTTCTGAGTCCCTTAGTTTCTAGCGCCTCAAAGTTATTGCTAAATAATGAAGAAGGTGTTGAAATTAAAAATTTTGAAGGGAAATTAGAAGATTTGCTCGGTGGTGATTTTGAAAATATAAAACTTAAAATGCAGGATGATTTAAGACGCGCCTTAAAGAAACCTATGAAAGAACGCCGTTGGGGAATGGCCATTGATTTGCGAAAATGTATTGGTTGCAATGCTTGCACTGTGGCTTGTATTTCTGAAAATGCCCTTCCTCCAGGTATTGTTTACAGACCTGTTATTAAAGAAGAAATAGGCACTTATCCAAATGTAACAAAACGCAACCTTCCAAAACCTTGTATGCAATGTGATGAACCGCCTTGTGTGGACGTTTGTCCGGTAAGCGCAACCTGGAAACGGGAAGATGGCATTGTGGTCATAGATTATAAAGCATGCATAGGATGTAGATATTGTATGACGGCTTGCCCTTATGAACATCGTATGTTTGATTACGGTGAAAAATATTCAGAAGGATTGCCACGACTGGCCGAATATGATAACCGACCTTCATTTGAATATGGAAAAATTTGGGAACGTCCAGACAAACATTCATCTCCTGTGGGAAATGTAAGAAAATGTACTTTTTGCGCACATCGCTTAGATCAAGGTTTATTGCCTCAATGTGTAACAACATGTATTGGTGGCGCTAATTACTTTGGTGATTTAAATGACCCTGATGCCGTAATTACAAAAATTGTCAATAAGCTAAACGTATTTAGGCTTAAAGAAGAAATGGGAACACAACCTAAGGTGTTTTATTTAACGTAACCTATTAAAAATTACAGAAATGAAAAAAATATTTTATGTATTATGGGCTGTGGCATTTATACTCGGAAGTGTTGGTGTTGCCCAAAGATTAATGTATGGCCACGAACTGGCAGCTTATGGAAACAGGGTTGTATGGGGATTATGGGTAGCGATGTATATTTATTTTATCGGATTATCGGCAGGGGCTTTTTTATTGTCTTCTCTTGTTTATGTATTTAAGATAGAATTGTTTGAAAAAGTGGGTAAACTTGCTCTTATTACGGCATTGGTCACTTTAATTTGTGCGTTATTATCAATTTGGTTAGACTTAGGTCATATGTGGCGTGCCTACGAAGTAATTACACGTCCAAATCTGCCTCACTCTATGATGGCTTGGATGATTTGGCTCTATTCTGCTTACCTTCTTTTACTCGTTTTCGAAACATTGCTTGCATTTAGAATAGAATCAGGAAAATATGTTGGTGAACAATTGGCATCCTATCAAAAAAAATTGCAATTATTGGCTTCAATTGGTATTCCGTTAGCCATTGCATTTCACGGTGGTGTTGGTGCTTTATTTGGCGTGATTGCCTCAAACCCAATGTGGCACAGTGCCTTGACACCTATCTTTTTCTTAGTAGGAGCTGTAGCATCGGGAAGTGCATTATTCACAATGATTTTTGCCTTTTTTTGGGAAAATAAAGAAAGTGAATATTATAAAAGTATGTTACAAGTATTAGCAAAAATTGTATTAGTAGCCGTTTTGTTTGACTTGTTGCTCGAATGGGCCGAATTATCAATTGCCCTTTGGATGGGCACTCCCGAACATACTTCCGGATTTAGAGAAATGCTGTTTGGCAACTACTGGTTTGTGTTTTGGTTGTTTCATTTGCTCTTGGGTGTTGCTGTTCCAGTTTTTATCTTACTAACCAAAAAAGACCCTATTAAAATAGGTATTGCCTCATTGTTAGTTGTGTTCACCTTTATTGGAGTAAGATTAAATATTGTAATCCCTGGTTTGGTTGCCGAAAAAGTTCACGGACAAGCAATGGCCTACATTCACCCACGATTGGCTTACCACTATTTTCCTAGCCTTATGGAATGGCTCGTAGGATTGTTTATTGTTGCATTTGGAATTGGTTTATTTTATTTGGGAAATAAATACTTTAAACTAACCAAAGAACATAATACATTAAACGCTTAATTTAGAAATTATGAAAAATATAATCGATAACAAGACCTCAAGAAGATCTTTCCTTAAAAATTCAGCTTTATTTGGGGCTGTAGCCGGTGGCAGTTTGACTGGGTTCAATGTTTTTGCCAATATGACCGAAGAGGAACGAATAAAATTTAATTATGAAATTCAAAAATCAGAAAACGTTATTTATTCCGCTTGTTTACAATGTCATAATGCTTGTAGTATCAAAGGAAAAGTATATAATGGCATTTTAGGCAAAATTGATGGCAATCCCTATGGACCACAAACTATGTTGCCACACATAGACTATAAATCAAGTTTAGATAATGCAGCCCTGGTTGATGGAAAAGTTTGCCCTAAAGGTCAAGCCGGAATCCAAACTTTATATGACCCCTACCGAATTAGAAAAGTATTAAAACGCGATGGTGCTCGTGGAGCTAATAAATGGAAAGTAATTGATTTTCATCAGGCTATTGATGAGTTGATAAATGGTGGTAATTTATTTGGTGAAGGAACGGTAAAAGGCCTTAAAGACATTATTGTGTTAAAAGATGCAAAAGTTGCCAAAGAAATGGCTGCAGACGCAAAAGAAGTCGGGAAAGGGAAAATGGCACTTGCCGATTTTCAAGCAAAACATTCAGGCAATCTTGATAAATTGATTGATCCAAGTCATCCTGATTTAGGGCCTATTAATAACAAATTCATTATGATGTGTGGTCGTATCGAACACGGTCGTAAAGAAATTGGCAAACGTTTTACAAACAACACTATGGGTTCCAAAAACTTTTTTGAACATACCAGTATTTGCGAACAATCACACCATATTGGCTACAAAGAAGTTAGCAACCAATGGGTGGTTGAAGATGGCAAAGGAAAATGGACTGGCGGAAAAACACACCTGAAACCGGACATCTTAAACTCAGAATTTGTTATTTTCTTTGGCACAGGTGCTTTTGAAGCTAACTTTGGTAAAACTTCTATGGCTCAAAAAATAACCGACGGTTTAGTTAACCGTAATTTTAAAATGGCAGTAATTGATCCTCGTATGTCGCAAACAGCTGCCAAAGCTAAATGGTGGGTGCCAATTAAACCTGGCGCCGATGCAGCTTTTGCCTGGGGTATGATTCGCTGGATTATTGAAAACGAACGTTTTGATAAAAAAGCTTTAATAAATACAACCTACGCCGCCGCAAAAGAAACGGGTGAAACTACCATTACTGATGCTACTTTATTGGTAAAAATTGTTGATGGAAAACCAACGACTTTTTTACGTGCCAATGAAATTGGAATAGGCAGCGATACTGAATTTGTTACACTGGTAAACGGTAACCCCGTAAAAGTTGATATTCAAGGTGAAAAGGCAATTTATGGCGATTTAAATATCAGTACAACGATTAAGGGCATTGAGGTTAAATCATCCTTCCAGTTAATTACTGACGAAGCAATGAGTAAACCACTCGGTGACTGGGCTACTATTTGTGGTGTTAATGTAAATCAAATTTCAGAAATTGCAAAAGAATTTACTTCACACGGAAAAAAAGCAGGTATAGACTTTTACCGTGGTGCTGTACAACACACCAACGGCTATTACAACGCTGTTTCTATAATTTACTTAAATATGTTAATTGGCAATACCGACTGGTTAGGCGGTATGCAAGTTGGTGGTGGTCATTGGCACGAAGATGGCAGCAAACATGGCATTTATGATTTTGCCAAAGCAAACCATCCAAATAAATTAACGGCTTTTGGGTATCCCATCACCCGTGAAGGCACAAAATATGAAGACTCATCATTGTTTAAAGAAAATGGGTATCCTGCCAAACGCAACTGGTATCCTCATACAGGTGCCATCTACCAAGAAGTGTTGGCTTCGGGTGAAGATGAATATCCTTATGGCATCGACTTCTTATTTTTGCATAAAGGAACACCACTTTTATCAATGCCGGGAGGAAGTAATGCCATAGAATACGTTAGTAACCCCAAAAAATTGCCATTATTTATTGCTTCCGATATCATAATTGGTGAATCTTCAATGTTTGCAGATTATATTTTTCCGGACACTACCTATATGGAGCGTTGGGGAACACCACATACAACGCCAGACGTTGCACAAAAAGCAAGTAAGGTGCGTCAACCTATAGTGCCTTCCATTACTGATATGGTAGATATTAACGGTGAAAAAATGCCGATTAACCTCGAAGCTGTTTACATAGCTTTAGCCGATAAATTAGGATTATCAGGATTTGGTAAAAATGCCTTCGACAATAATATGGAATTAACTAGATCCGAAGATTGGTATCTTAAATTTATAGCCAATATTGCCAATGAAGGTGGCGGTGTATCAGAAGCTACTGATGATGAAATTCAATTGTTTATCAAAGCCAGACGCCATTTTCCAAAAGAATATATGGATATAACAAGACTCAAAAAATCGGTTGGCGGAGATGATTCTTTATTCAGAAAAGTAATTCATGTGCTTAACAAAGGAGGTAGATTTAGCGATTATAAAAATGCCTATTCAAAAGCACCTTACACCGATGGTCAACTAAAAGGATTCTTAAAATTTTATGTTGAAAATGTTGCCAAAAGTAAAAATTCACTAACGGGCTTAAACTACAATGGTATAGGTGCCTACGAAGTGATTAAACAAATGGATGGTAAAGCAACAGGCTTTGAAACAAAAAATGGCGATGAGCTTACAATGAGTACTTTTAAAGAAGTTTTTGGTGGCCAATCAAGAACCATTGGCAACTATTGGACACAATTGTCTTTAGATCCCGAAAACGTCCTGTTTATCAATAAAATTGATGCCGATAGTCGTGGTCTGGAAAATAATGATTGGGTAACCATCGTTTCCGATGCAAATCCGACGGGTATCATTGATTTACAAAATGGCACTAAAATTCAAGTGAAATCGAGAGTGCGTGTCATTCAGGGAATCAGACCTGGTGTTGTTACCATGTCTTGGCACTTTGGTCACTGGGCTTATGGTTCAACTGATGTTGTAATTGATGGTAAGACCATTAAAGGAGATGCAAGAAGAAAAGATTCTGCTTGTCCTAACCCTATTATGGCTCTTGATAATTCAGTTAAAAACATGTGCTTAACCGATCCTATTGGAGGTAGTGCAGCATTTTATAACACAAAAGTGCATATTAAAAAAGTTTAGTTGGTTAATTTTAAAGCAGAGGTTTTGAAATTTATTTTCAAAGCCTCTGCTTTTACTAAAAAATGAATAGGCTCCTTAATATGAAATATCTATTGTTATTTATTGCGATGTCAGTGGTTTCGTTTTCTTGTGAAAAAAAAACCGAATTTAAAGCTCAGGTTAAAATAGAGATTAATAATTCTTCAAATAAGAAACAAGGCGCTTTGTTTGAAATTTCAGCAAATGAATTGCTTACGATGTTAAAATACGACAAAAATGCTTTTGTCATTGATGTAAGAAAAGCAGATAAAAATATTAGATCTTGTAAACTCATCGAAGGCTATAAACACCTAGAAGACCGTTTGGTTTATAAAAATCCCGACTTGTTGCCAAAAGGAAAAACCATAGTGCTGCTTTCAAAAACAGGAGAACAAAGCAGAAAATTAGGAATATTTTTAAAAGCTAAGGGTTTTACCATCTACAATTTAAAAGGGGGGATGGACAGTTATTGGAAGTGGCGGGAACAATTAATTAGAGATTCCCTACATCTTTATGATGAACAAATAAATATTATTGAACTATATGCCGATGATTTTGGCTGCTAACTTTAAATTTAAATACGATGATTGGATTAACTATTATTTTAGGTATGGTAGGCGGACCTCAAGTGCTCGTAATTTTAGCCGTTGCAATACTTTTTTTTGGAGGAAAGAAAATCCCTGAACTCATGAAAGGCTTGGGACAAGGCATCAAAGAGTTTAAAAATGCCACTAAGGACACTGAAACACCACCAAATAAATTATTAAAATAAAACAAAAATGGCAACTATCTCTCGCTATAAAAATGTTATAGGTATCTCTGGTGCTTGTAGAAATGTAGGCAAAACTTTTTTAGGCGAGAATATTATTGAACGATTTTCTGATAAAAATAGCATAATTGCGGTAAAAATTTCCAAATTTAAACACCAATCTAATGATAAAATAGGCTTGCTCAAGCAATTTGAATCACCTTATTTTACCATTTGGAAAGAGTCAAATGGCACACATAAAGATAGTGGAAGGTATTTAAAAGCTGGAGCTGAAGCTTCCTATTACATTGAGTGTGATGATGCCCATCTTTTAGCTGCCTTTTTATTGGTTTATAAACTTTATAAACCCGACAAATTGTTTGTTTGTGAATCGGCAAGTATCGGAAATTATATTAAACTCGGACTTTCAATTTTTGTAGAATCAACTAATATTGAAACACCTAGCAATAAAATTGCCTACAAACAAAGCGCAGAACTAATCTTTACAGAAAATGATTTAGAATTAAAATTGCCTAACTTAGCAATCACAGTTAAATCAGGAGTTTGGATAGCCAATTACCAATATGATACTGGCAAAATGGCTAAAAAAGTATCCTTATAAAGATTCCGCAAGCCTTAATCCCAAATTGTAATTTTGATAAAATAAACGCTCTTATGAACCGATCTTATAAAGTCTAATTTTATTTAGTTTTAAAAATGTGGTTTAATATTTTTACCAATTTTTTCAACCATTATTAAGAAGATTTATATGCCAAAAATGTGTACTTTTGAAATTATTAGACCTTGTTTTTTATGCAAGAATTGACAGATAAATTTGGCAGAAAAATTAGTTATTTGCGACTTGCCATAACCGACCGCTGCAATTTTAGATGCGAGTATTGTATGCCTGCAAAAGGCATCGCTATTGTTGACCGAAAAGACCTGCTGAGCTTTA
>PFPU01000008.1 GCA_002793215.1 Flavobacteriales bacterium CG_4_10_14_0_2_um_filter_35_18 | reverse complement strand
TTGAAATAATTCCAAAAGTTACTAATTCTAGTATTAACGAGCGTTTTATTAACTCTTATAAAAAAGGAAAACCTATTCACGAAAAAGACAAGGATTTTTTAATATATGATGCAGATGTCCCTGAAATTCTTGATAAATTAAAAAAGATAGATAATACCATGCTTATCGTTTCAAACCCTACTATTGAATTGTGGTTTTTACTTCATTACAAAAATCAAATAGCGACATTGTCTGGCGATGATTGTATTAGAGAATTAAGCAATCGGAATAGAAATGATTATAAGAAAGGAATAATTGATAATACTCTAAGAGTAAAATTAAAAGAAAAATGTAGCGATGCTTGTACTCGTTCAAAACAGCTAGAATTATATATGAATCCTTCAACTAATGTATATGTTTTTATTGAAACGCTTGAAGAGGTAAAAAAAGGAAAGTTGTGAAAATACCAGCATACAACACACGGTATAGTTAATTGCCGGTGTAGTGCGTATTCAAGCGGCACAGCTCGTATCAAAAGTAGTTGTAACTTGATAGGTAAGTGCTTCGAAATCGGCAACTTCTTATAGCTACAAACCGTTGATATGCAATTGGCAGTTGATTCCGGAAGTATTTTGCGCAATGAATCCGATAAATTTTAGGGGAGATATAATTCAGAAAAGAGAAGTATTCACTTGGCTCAAGTCTTTCGATTAAAACCGTAGAAAGTTTACTTTCAATACGTTTGACAACGTAAAAGACTTGGCTAAGTTAGAAGAAAAAAATGCCTTGGTGCTTTTCTACTGATATTGGTCAATTTTGTAAAAATTATTTTATCTTTGAAAAGCCACTGAAGGAAGGCCCTTCTTTAGGCAACATGCTGAAAAAGCCAACGCGCAAATAGGCACACCTGCCCGTCTGGCAGGCGGGTTTGGTTTTTGCCTACACACGAGCCAAACGCAAAAAACCAAAAGAGCCTATTTTTTTTGCCCTCGCTCGGACGGACCAACAATGAAATGAACGAAATGTATATTGAAAAATGAGATAAACGGAAAATTTGGGCTATTTTAGCGATTTAAATTTATACGGACATGAACCGAATAAAGGAAGTACTTGAAGAAAAAGGAATTAAGCAAACTTGGTTGGCTGACAAGCTTGGAAAAAGTTACAATATGGTTAACGGTTATGTTCAGAATAGACAGCAGCCAAGATTGGAAATCCTTTTTGAAATAGCGAATATTCTTGAAATTGATGTAAAGGAACTTTTGAAGTCCAATAAAGAAAATTAAACGGGTGCGAACAGGAATCGACATATTAGAAAATGAATTAGTTGCTCAATACCCTGATGTACTCGAAATATTACTTCGTGACCACACGACTCAAAAAAATATATTTTGGGCAACAAACAACTATGAACATTTAGGAACACAATACAATTCTGATGCTTATATCTTACCAGAATTAATTTCGGGAGAAAACGGCAATATCATCATGCCGCGAGTTCATAAAGACAAGGTTTTGCAACAGTCCAGATCCAAAGAAATGGCTGAAGTGTTTACCCCTTCATGGATTTGCAATGCCCAAAACAACCTAATCGACAATGCATGGTTTGGAAAGGAGGGCGTTTTCAATCACGAGAAAGCCCTATCTGACGGAACCAAAGGTTGGGAAGTAAACCCTGATAAAATATGCTTTACTAAAGGTAAAACTTGGAATGGCTATGTGAGAGATACTCGACTTGAAATTGCTTGTGGAGAAGCTCCCTACATCGCTAGTCGATATGACAGTACAACAGGAAAATTCATTCCAATTCAAAAAAGAATTGGCATTTTAGACCGTAAACTGAGAGTAATAAACGAAAATGTCGATTCTACAGGCGAATGGCTAAAAGCAGCTCAAACGGCTTATAAAAATACGTATGCTTTCGAATGGCAAGGCGATAGCTTGCTACTCGCAAGAGAAGCTATGCTTGCCACATTCATTGAAAACTATACTGTAAAATTCGACAAAGAGCCACTGCTCAAATCAATTCAATATGTAGCCTACATAATTTCTTGGAATGTGTGGCAAATGGATGGACTCAAGGGTGTAATTCCCAATAGCTGTGGTAGTAAAACCGAGACAACCGTAAATCTTTTTGGAGAAACTGAGACCAAACACACTTTTTGCGAAGGCTGCGAAAAAGGTAATATTCACAAACATAATGGCAAATACGCTTTAATCAAAGATTGGACGGCTAAAGCTATTAAAGCAAGAAAGACGAGCATAAAAATCAGGTTTATTGATTTGATAAAGAAATAATAACCAATGCTAGAAAAAAATCAAATTGAGTTTGTTCAAGAAATTAAAGCACAGATAAAAAGTGCGCAATATTTAGCCTTGCAAAAGGTAAATAAGGAACAAATAAAACTTTATTGGCATATTGGGAAATCAATAGTAGATAAGCAACAGCAGTATGGCTGGGGTAAATCTATTGTTGAGCTCTTAGCCGCAGAATTGCAGAAAGAATTTGTAGGCATCAATGGTTTTTCGGCACGTAATTTATGGAGAATGAAAACACTCTATGAGCAATATAGTAAGAGCGAACTAATTCTGCCACCGCTGGTGGCAGAAATTCCGTGGACCCATAATATCTTAATCTTAGAGAAATGTAAAGACGAGCACGAACGCTTTTATTACATCAATATGACCAAGCAACACCAATGGTCTAAAGTACTTTTAATTAATGCTATAGAAAATCAGAATTATCAAAATGCACTAATTGGTCAAAATAATTTTGAACAAACCTTATCACCAGAAATGGCTAATAGGGCTCAATTACTTGTAAAAGATGAATATATGTTTGATTTCCTAAACCTCTCCGTTCCTTATTCTGAAGCACAACTAGAACAAGCTATTCTTACCAATATCCGAAATTTTTTAATAGAAGTTGGTGGTGATTTTTCATTTATTGGAAATCAGTATCCGCTGAAAATTAATGACAAAAACTATGAAATAGATTTGTTGCTTTTTCATAGAGAATTGCAATGTTTGGTAGCTGTTGAACTCAAAATTGATACTTTTCAACCCGAATATGCCGGGAAAATGAATTTTTATCTATCTGCCTTAAACCGAATGGTTAAGAAAAAGCACGAAAGCCCAAGCATTGGTATTATTATTTGTAAATCTAAAGATAGAACCACGGTAGATTTTGCGCTGCAAGATGTAAATAAACCTATTGGAATAGCTACCTACAACCTAAGTAAAGAGTTGCCAAAGAACATTCAAGATTATTTTCCTTCAAATGAAGAATTAATAAACAAAGTAGAAGCCATAACAGATTATCTGAGAAAGAAAACGAAATAACCAAAATGATATGAAATTTACATCATCATTAAAACTAAAGTTAATCTAT
>PFPU01000031.1 GCA_002793215.1 Flavobacteriales bacterium CG_4_10_14_0_2_um_filter_35_18 | reverse complement strand
TTTAGCTAATATTCGCCCAAAGGTTATTGTATTTTATTTTATCGGCGTAAGCGGCATTAATAAACTTATTTTCAGGATTTAGTAAATCAGGGTCAGTTTTTAAGATTTCTAAGGCGCTTTGTCGCGCCAATTTTAGCAACTCGGCATCTTTTACCAAATCGGCAATTTTAAGATTTAAAACACCGCTTTGTTGGGTTCCCATTAAGTTTCCAGGGCCTCGAAGTTTTAAATCAACTTCTGCAATTTCAAATCCGTCGTTGCTATTAACCATTGTATCTAAGCGAACTTTTGCCTCATCGGATAGCTTATTGCCACTCATTAAAATGCAAAAACTTTGGGTATTGCCTCGGCCAACACGTCCGCGCAACTGGTGTAATTGCGACAATCCAAAACGCTCGGCACTTTCAATAAGCATTACGCTGGCATTTGGCACATCAACGCCGACTTCTATAACCGTGGTGGCAACCATAATTTGGGTTTCACCTTTTACAAAACGTTGCATTTCATAATCTTTTGCTTCGGGCTTCATCTTGCCGTGCATAATGCTTATTTGATATTCGGGCATTTGAAAATATCTTGAAATGCTTTCATAGCCATCCATCAAATCTTTATAATCCATTTGTTCTGATTCTTGAATGAGCGGGTAAACAATATAAACCTGATGTCCTTTGGCTATTTCTTCACTCAAAAATTTAAATACTTTTAATCGGTTGCTGTCAAAACGATGTCCGGTAACGATTTCTTTTCTGCCCGGAGGCAATTCATCAATAACCGAAATATCTAAATCGCCATAGACGCTCATCGCAAGGGTGCGCGGAATTGGCGTAGCCGTCATCACTAAAATATGAGGTGGTAATTTATTTTTTAGCCACATTTTTGAGCGCTGTGCTACGCCAAAGCGATGTTGCTCGTCAATAATGGCTAGACCTAAATTATTAAACACCACTTTATCTTCGAGCACCGCGTGGGTTCCTATTAAAATATTGAGCTTTCCCGAAGCCAAATCGGCAAATTGTTGGCGGCGCTCTTTTGGTTTGGTAGCGCCCGTTAAAAGCGCTATATTAATAGGAAGTGCGGTTAACAATTTTGTAACGGCACTAAAATGTTGTTTTGCTAAAATTTCGGTTGGTGCTAAAAAAGCAGCTTGAAAACCGTTGTCAATGGCGATTAAAATACATAAAACGGCGACAATGGTTTTGCCAGAGCCAACATCGCCCTGCAAAAGGCGGTTCATTTGCGCACCGGTTACCATATCTTTTCTTATTTCTTTAACAACATTTTTTTGGGCATTGGTAAGCTCAAATGGCAGGTGGTGGTTAAAAAACGTGTTAAAATTTGCACCTACTTTATCAAAGATATAACCTTTTAGCTTTTTCTTTCGATTCATTTTTTGCCGTAGCAATTGAAGCTGAATAAAAAAGAATTCTTCAAATTTTAAGCGGTATTGCGCCTTTGATAAATGGGCTTGACTGGTGGGAAAATGGATGTTAAAAACCGCTTCCTTTCTAGGCATTAAATTTAATTCGAAAATCAACTTTGCCGAAAGGCTTTCTTTTATTAAAATATGCTCACTAAACATTTGTTTTATCAGCTTTATAAAAGTTCGGTTATTTAAACCTTTTGCTAGTAATTTTTCGGAAGAAGGATAAATGGCTTGCATTTTAGTTTGAATCCCTTTTTCAAACTCAGAGAGCAATTCTAAATCGGGATGTGGCATATTTGGAATACCGTTAAACCAGTTTAGCTTGCCGAATGCCACATAAGGGATGTTAGTTTTTAGATTGGATTTTATCCACTTCACGCCTTTAAACCAAACCAAGTCCATCACATGCGTTCCGTCGGTAAATTGAGCGACTAATCGATTTCCTTTTTGTTGTTCGATGGTGCTAATTGAAGTAATTTTTCCGATAATTTGAACTTCGGCAGTATTTTGCTGTAACTGGTTAATTTTATAAAATTGTGACCTGTCAATGTATCTAAAAGGATAAAATTCTAACAAATCGGCAAAGGTATTGATGTGCAATTCCGATTGCAGTAGGTTTGCTTTGAGTGGTCCTACACCTTTTAGATAGGCAATTGGGGTGTTAATCATAAAAAATATAATAGGCGCTACGAAGATACAACTTTGAAGTGCTCGATAAAAAAACGGTGTTTAAAATACCTTTTATTAACTCCTTTACAGATAAAAAATAAGTGGCCTTTGCGCGCCATATTATTAAAATTTTGAAATTATAAAGTTATGTTTAGAAAAACAAAAATGTTAAAGTTCTTTATTACAAATGTTTACTTTTAAAATAGCGGAGCTATAATTTATTTTAAGTAAAATAAAACCATAGTACAAATGTGGAAAAACCATAGCGAATGTGTGTAAAAACCATAGCGAATGTATGGAAAAACCATACTTTTTTTATGGGTTTTTATTTTTAAATTTCATTTAAAAGCATTTACCTTTACAGTTAACGCATTTTAGGTAGAAAATGATTTTAAACGCTCATCATTATAAAGATTTATTAATTTTATTTTTTGTGTATTTTAAATATATGCTGTAACTTGCAAGCTAATATATGACCCTTAATATATATTAAAATTTTATGAAAACCCCCCAAATAACTAGTGAAAATACTAGTATTGATTTTGATAGCAAATTAATATTTGCTCCCTACTTTTTAAAAAGATTGTTTCTTATATTTTTATTGTGCTTTGTATTTAAAACCACAACCTTTGGCCAAAAAATTCAAACCGTTGGAGTAAATACCAATGCCAAAGAAACCAGCACCAAAGGGGTGTCAATATCACCAGCCCATTTTAATTTAAGTTTAAACCCTGGCGACACTAAAACCTATAAAATTAATGTCGATAATACTACCAATTTCAAAAAACAATTTGAGGTTAATGTTTACGATTTTGATATGAATGGCAAAGGAAAGAGTAGTTTTATGCAGGCAGGCGAAGGAAAATATTCTTTATCAAAATGGTTAAACATTTCACCTACATTTATAGAATTAAAGCCAAAAGAAAAAAAAGAAATTGCTTTTTCTATCACCGTACCAACTTCTGATGCCGGTTTTAAATCGGCGTGGAGCATCATTATGGTTGAAGAACAAAAGCCAAGGGTAAAATTAGATGATCCTCAAAACAAAAACAATACGATTGCGCTTGGCATTGTGCCAACTTTTGCCTTTGGTGTTTTTATCTATCAAAATCCTCCTAATGTTACTTCCAATGGCATTGAAATTACCAATTTTACATTTAACGATAGCGATAAATCGAAATCAATTTTGATTGAAGCGCAAAATAAAGGAACTGGTATAGCTTATTGTACTTCTTATATCGATTTGACCAATCTAGATACCGGCAAACAACAGCGTTTAAAAGTAAAACGATTTACGATTTTACCTGATTTAATAAGAGACTTTGTATTTGAGTTGCCCGAAAAAATGCCTCAAGGAAACTATTTGGCGGTTGGCGTATTAGATTATGGCAGTGCAGAAGAAATACAGGCTGCAAAATTAGAATTTACATTGAAATAAAATTTTTGAATATGCATATTATTATTATCAATCTTAACCCCCTATTATTATTATGAAGAGAATTTCTTATGTAGTAGTAGCCTTACTTTTATTTGGCGCTACGAGTGTAAAAGCTCAGTTAATTGACGAGAAAGACGTCACCATTACCATGGACTTGCAACCAGTGTTGCAATTGGACATGACAACTCCTGATCAAATCGAATTTGTGTTCGACAACATCAATGAGTATTATGCAGGTATAACCCATTACGGCGCAACTATTTTAAAAGTTAGTTCTACCGTTAGCTGGGATTTATATGCTGTAGGTAGATCATCTGGCACAAATGGTGCGGGTTTTTGGGATCAACAAATTGATTATGGCAGCGGTAACAATGCCAATGCAATCCCTAATTTACCTTTAAGTTTATTAGAATTAAAACAATCACAAGCCAATGCTGGTGCTACTGCTCATACGGGTACTTATTCCGATTATAGCTCAGCATTTACTCCGACAGGAACCGCAAGTGGTCAAAATAGTTTATATGTTAATGCGGGAACTAACACACCTCCTACTTTAGCCGGTAAATATATTGGTGGTCATGCAGGTGTAACTGGAATTGGTGATTTTTTACCTGGTGGAAGTTATTTAACTCAAACCGGAACTACTTCTAATTATTACTATTCAATAGATTATAGAATATTACCTGGTTTACCAGCAATTTTTCCAAATGCTTATTCGGCTGATGGTGCAACTGCACAAGACATCGTAACTGCTAATGTTGCTGGAAACTATGCTGAACCTGGTGTATATACTATGTATGTTCAATACATTTTATTAGAAGATCAATAAAAATAATAAAATAAATAATTTGCATATTTATTAAAGGATGTAACTGCAAATGCTAGTTACATCCTTTTTGACTTAAAAAAATGAATTCTTTTAAACAGCTTATTATAACGTGTTTTGTGTTGCTAAGTTTTTCATTAGTAACTCAAGCGCAGTTGCATTGTGGCTTGGTTTCTTTTGAACCCAATACCAGTGAAAGCGCTATGCTAACTTTTGACACGCCTGCTAAATACCAAGGAGGCATCACCATAAATGGCGCTACCCGATTAAAAATAAGAGTTAACAATAAAAATATTGTTGACCCCTTGTGCTCGTGGAATTTAACCATGCTTATTGATAACAATCCCGGCGCAGGAACACCCATTTCGGAATGGGAAAAATTAATCTTATATGGCAATGGTTTAGGACAAAATCCGCTCATTCAATCTTTAGAAATACGCATTCGCAATGCCTGTTCCACTTCACCAAATGATGGCATTTATCAAACTTTCACTTTAAATACCGATATTATTGATATTATCGCCCCGCTTTTGCCAATTACACCTGCCGGTAGTTGCACAAATAATGTTAACGGACCAGGTGATTATATTGGCAATTATGATGAATTTCATTTTGATATTGATATTAGAGTTATTCCAAAATTTGCTTTTAACCCCGGTGTTTTTCAACTTAATTTAAGATTTCATTTAGAAGAAAACCCTTAATATCTGTGAATAAAGCTTTTAACTTTCTTAATAAAAAACGGCCTTTGATCTTTCTTTTGGGTCTTTTTTCGTTTATAAATGCCTCTGCTCAAGTCATTACCACAATTCAAAAGACCGAAGTTATCAATACCATTGTTACTAAAATGGCAAAAACCGAAGTCGAATTAAAAGAAGGTGAAATTATCTCTAATGTTTTAAAAGTTTATAACAACAGTTTAATTAATAAAAAATTTAAATTAAATATCACCAAACCAAATTATTGGACATCGCTAGAAAATTCAAATAAAATTTATACGGCTATTCCAAGAGACACCTTATACATTCCAATTATATTAATTCCCTATAAATTAAGCGAAGGCAGTGGCGATGTTTTTATCAACCTATTTTTAATTGATGAAGATGACCAACAAATTGCAAATGATTATTTTACCTTAAGAACAAAGAAAAAAATATCGTGGAATATAGATTTAAAATCCGAAAATAAACTCTACTTTAAAAACGACGAACATACTAAAAAATTATCTTATTCCATCACCAACACGGGCAACTCTAAACAAGATTTATTTGTAAATTATAAAACCTTAAAAGGCGATTTAAGTATTGCGGATACTTTGTCGCAACTCATTGTAAATCCGAATTTAACCGTTAATTTGAATGCAGAGGAATCGGCAACCTTTGATTATTTGGTTTCAGAAATTGAACAAAAAGACCGAAATGTTAAAAAAATATCTTTAGATAATTACATCCCTAATAGCAATTTAGATTATAAAAAACACAGCCTATTTATTAATACAAGTCAAACTAAAATTCTAGACAAAAATGCGCTTCGCAAAGACACTAAAGTAGATTTTATAAAATTGCCTAACCTTGTTGTTGCCGAGCCTTATGGATACCCTTCTATCCCGATGACAGTTGAGCTAAGTGCACAAAATATTCTCGACAACAATGCCTTTATGTCATTAAATTTAAGAGGTTATAAACAGCTAAATGACCGTGCAAGTTTGGCTTATTACTCTCAAATAAATTATAATAAATCCTATTTTACAAATGAACCTTTTAAAAATGCAACTTTTTTTGTAGGTTATTACGATGATATAAAAACCATTGAGGTTGGTCAAATTAGCGGAAATGTTATTGGTTTATCAAGTGCTGGAAATGGCATTAGGGCTTCTTATAATTATTTAAGAAACCATAAAACAAGTGTTTTTTACATCCAAAACAACAAAAACACCCTTTCGAGTAATGTTTCTTACGGACTTACACATACTTATCAAATTAATGATAATTTGAAGTTTACAGCCAATTTAGCTCAAAACGAACGAACTTTTCAAAATAGAAAGACCACCTTATTTTCTTTACAACCATCACTCCGTTTCTTTGATAAACACTATATCAACTTTATCACAGCCTTGTCGTTTAGAAAAGATGATTTAAATCCTACAAATACTCAAGGATTTTTAATAGGAGCTAGTTACAATTCGAGTTTTATTGAAAAGCGTTTAAAACTTACTTTTAATTCACAATACAACGATAGGAATTTTAGTTTAGGCTCTTTTGAACGGCTTAACCTTAATCATCGAAGTAGCTATACTATTAATTCAAATTGGTCGGTTAACCTCAATAATCTCTATCAAAAAGTAGCTATTTATAACTTAACTCAAGGCAATTTAATATCTAATCAAGAAATTTTAGTCAATACCGTCGTTTTTAATACCAACAATCGCTTTGGAAATTTTCAACCCGGATTATATTATGAAACAACAAATTACCCACTAAATCATTTAGTATCACGTGGCGCAAGTATTCGACTATCAAAATTTGATTTTAGTCAAAATATATTCTCAGCTATAAACATAAAAGCAGGTTATAGCAGCCCCAAAGACATAGAAAAAAAACGTGATTATTTTAGTTTACAAGCTTCATTTTTATTGCGTTACAAAGTTTGGAATTTTAATGCCAAATACGATTATGGTTTTATAACTTCTAGCAGCAGCTTCGCAAAAACCAATGATAATATTACCCCACAATCTATTAGATTATCCCTGCAAAATCAATATGCTTTTATAAATAGGCACCTTGTTTTAGATAATAATTTTGTTTACAGTTACTTTAATGTTTTTAAAAATCACAGCATTGGCATTTTTCCTACCTTATATTACTTTACGGATAGTGGATGGCGTTTGAGTTTGAATACCAGTTATTCATTTAGCACGCGTAATTTTACTAATTTATTCGACAATATTTTTACCACAAATCCACAAGACTTAGCCAATTTAAACAACAATACCACAACCATAAACAGCGACTTTACCCTTGGATTTAGCCTTAAAAAAGATTTTGGCATTCCCATACCATTCTTAAAAAAATCGGCTGCCACCGTTAATGTCAGTTCATTTTATGATTTAGATGGCGACGGCGTGCAAAATGCTAAAGATGAAGGAGCCATAGGCAATGTGGTTGTTAGAATTGGCAATTATGAAGTGATTACAGATGAAAATGGCAAAGCGATACTTAAGAATGTTCCCATGAAAAAATACGCTTATCAGGTTATTCCACTCGATAAACTCGAAGGCTGGTTTCCAAAAGTGAGCGATTCTATTATCATTCAAGATGATGGTATTGCAAATATTCCATTTGCAAGAGGTGTAAAAATCTATGGCGAAATTATTTTAGACCGCCAAAAAATTGCCATTGCCGAAGATAAAGAAGTTGATTTATCGCGCATAAAAATTTCAGCTTTCAATAACAATAAGGTCTATAATACCTTAACAGATAAAAAGGGACGCTTTGAATTTTACCTCCCCAATGGAACTTACATCATCACTTTAGATGAAAATATTTTGGGAACCAATTATAAAATTGCACGCAACAATATTCCCATAACACTTAAAGAAACGCAAGATGGCGTTTATGTGTCCTTTTATATCATTGAAAACAGAAGAAAAGTAATTATAAAAGATTTTAATAACAAAAACTAAAACCCTTTAATACAAATAAAAAGCCCTCTTAATTTTTAAATTAAGAGGGCTTTTTATATCCTAATTATTTTTTAAACGACTATTGAAGCTGACAATTTTTTATAAACACCGCCTTCAAGTTTTTCTCTAATTGAAGAGAATGCTTTTAGGGTGATGTCAACATCTTCTAAAGTGTGTGCGGTAGTTGGAATCAATCGCAATAAAATCATCCCTTTAGGCACTACTGGATAAACCACAATAGAGCAAAATATTTTATAATTTTCTCTTAAATCTTTTACCATCACCATAGCCTCTGGAATTTCGCCTTCAAGAAATACAGGGGTTACGCATGTATTTGTAGCGCCAATATTAAAACCTCTTTCTTTTAAACCATTTTGAAGGGCATTTACATTTTCCCAAAGTTTATCTTTTAACTCAGGCATGGTTCTTATCATATCTAAGCGTTTTAAAGCGCCTTTAACCATTGCCATTGGCAAAGATTTAGCGAATATTTGAGAGCGCATATTATATTTTAAATACTGAATCACATCTTTTTGACCGGCAAAAAAAGCGCCAATACCAGCCATTGATTTGGCAAAAGTTGCAAAATAAACATCAATAGCATCTTGAACACCTTGTTCTTCACCAGTTCCTGCACCTGTTTTTCCTAAGGTTCCAAACCCATGTGCATCGTCAACTAACAATCTAAAATTATATTGCTGTTTTAAAGCAACAATTTCCTTTAAAATTCCTTGTTCACCACGCATACCAAAAACACCTTCTGTTATTACTAGTACACCGCCGTGCGTTTCGGCAGCATTTTTAACGGCGCGTTTAATATTGGTTTCAAAACTTTCAATATCGTTATGTCTAAAGGTAAAACGTTTACCTGGATGTAACCGCATACCATCAATTATACAGGCATGTGCATCCATATCATAAACAATTACATCATTTTTAGTTACTAAAGCATCGATGGCCGAAACCATTCCTTGATAGCCATAATTTACCAAATAGGCATTTTCTTTGTGCACAAAATCGGCTAATTCTTGTTCAAGTTGTTCGTGAAATTTGGTGTGACCCGACATCATTCGCGCACCCATAGGATAAGCCATACCGTAATCAATGGCCGCATCGGCATCAGCTTTTCTAACTTCGGGATGGTTTGCTAAACCTAAGTAATCATTGATGCTCCAAGTAATTACCTCTTGTCCATTAAAGTGCATCCTATTAGAAATTGGTCCTTCTAATTTGGGAAATGCAAAATAGCCTTCGGCTAAGGAAGCCCATTTACCAAGGGGTCCTTTATTTTCAATTATTCTTTCAAAAAGATCTTTCATTTTATATTTTTAAGATTTGCAAATTAACTACAATTTTAGGAGCATTCCAATTACAATTAATATAAAAAGCTCCTTTTAGCTAAGCTATTGGGAATTAAAATTTGTTATTTAATATATTCTACTTCAGCTCTTGGTTGATTTTGAGTATCAAAAAAACCCTGATCTTGCATCCACTTATCATTGTAAATTTTACTCATATAACGCGAACCATGGTCAGGAAAAACAACCACTACCACACTATTTTCGTCAAACAAACCTTGCGTAGCTAGTTGAAAAGTAGCTTGCATGGCTGCACCGCTGGTATATCCTGCAAAAATGCCTTCGGTAAGTGCAATTTCTCTTGCGCGATGGGCACTATCGCCATCACTAACTTTTTCAAATTGGTCAATTAGTTCAAAATTTGTAGCTGTGGGAATTAAGTTTTTGCCCAATCCTTCTATCCGATAAGGATAAATTTCGGCTGGGTCAAGTTCGCCTGTTTCGTGGTATTTTTTTAAAACCGATCCAAAGGCATCAACGCCTAATATTTTTATATTGGGATTTTTTTCTTTTAAGTATTTTGCAATTCCCGAAATGGTTCCGCCGGTACCACTTGCAGCAACAAGATGTGTGATTTTTCCATCAGTTTGCTCCCAAATTTCTGGTCCAGTAGAACGGTAATGAGCATCACCATTCAATTCATTGAAATATTGGTTAACATAAAATGAATTGGGAATTTCTTTGTGAAGTCTTTTGGCTACTTCATAATAAGAGCGGGGATCATCTGTGGCAACATTAGCAGGGCAAACATAAACTTTAGCACCCATAGCTTTGAGCATATCGATTTTATCTAAAGACGATTTTGAACTCACTGCTAAAACACAATCGTAACCTTTAATTGCGCAAACCATTGCCAAACTAAACCCAGTATTGCCCGAAGTGGTTTCTATAACCGTATCGCCGGGTTTTAAAATTCCCTTTTTTTCGGCATTTTCAATAATGTGTTGAGCAATTCTGTCTTTGGCTGAATGACCAGGGTTGAATCCTTCAAATTTTGTGTAATAAGTCCCTTTTAAATTTTTGGTAATTTTTGCTAAACTGAGCATTGGTGTTCGACCGATTAGGTCTAATATGCTATCAGTTACCTGTAAAGCTCTTTTCAAAATGACTTGTAATTTTTATATTTATTGCCTGCAAATTTAACTATTTTTTGAGGATTATTGGCTAATATTTTCTAAATCTAACATGAAGCAATAGTCTCTTGCCACTTCATAAAGGGAGTCGAATCTTCCTGAAGCGCCTTGGTGACCTAAATTCATATCTACATAAAACAAAATTTTATTATTATTGGTTTTTAGGTCTCTTAATTTAGCTACCCATTTAGCTGGTTCAAAATATTGGACCTGTGAATCGTGAAATCCTGTGGTAACCAATAAATTGGGATAATTTTGGGCGCGAACATTATCGTAAGGCGCATAAGATTTAATGTAATAATACTGTTTTTTATTTGACGGGTTACCCCATTCATTGTATTCGCCCGTAGTAAGTGGCAAACTATCATCTTGCATGGTTGTGAGTATATCGACAAAAGGAACGCCTGCTATAATGCCATTAAACAATTCCGGATTTGAATTGATGACCGCGCCCATCACCAATCCGCCGGCCGAATCGCCTTCGGCATATAGATGTTTGGCACTGGTGTAATTATTAGCTATTAAATATTTAGCAACTTCAACAAAATCAGTAAATGTATTTTTTTTATTTAAAAATTTGCCCGCTTCATACCAAGGCCGTCCTAAATATTCACCACCGCGCACATGGGCGATAGCATAAATAAATCCGCGGTCTAATAAACTTAAAAGCGTTGTGCTAAATGAATCGTCAATGGTTTGGCCATAAGCACCATAAACATATAATAACAAAGGCGTATTTGATGAAGGGATGGTGTTTTTGTGATGAACCATAGAAATGGGAACTTTTTTTCCATCTTTTGCCGTCGCCCAAAGCCGTTTACTAGTATAATTTTGTTTATTAAATTGACCCCCTAAAACTTCTTGTGCCTTAACAATGGTGCTTTGCTGCGTGATAACATTATAGTCTATAACCGAACTTGGTGTGGTTAAAGATTGATAAACATACCGCACCTCATCTGTTTCAAATTCGGGATTATAAGCCACATAAACGGTATAAGTTTCTTCATTAAAGGGAATGTAATAATCTATTTTGCCATCCCAACTGATGATTCTAATCTGCAAAAGTCCATTACACCGCTCTTCTAACACCATAAAATTTTTAAATATTGAAAAGTCTTCAAGTAAGATTTCTGGTCGGTGTGGAATTAAATCTTGCCAATTACTTTTGTTTGTTTTGTTTGAAGCAGTCTTCATTATTTTGAAGTTTTTAGCCCCATCTTTATTGGTTAAAATGTAAAAGAAGTCGTTATAATGTTCAATGCTATATTCTAATTTTGCTTGTCTTTTTTGGAATAATTTATAGTGGCTATTTGGCTTATCGGCATGGATATAACGGTATTCGGTGGTGATAAAACTAGCTGTGCCAAAAAGAATATAGTTGTTTGATTTTGTTTTAGATACAAATACATCAAACGATTCATCGGCTTCTTCATAAATCAAAATATCACAGTTTGGATGCGTATTTAATTCGTGTTTATAAATCTGATATGTCCGAAAGGTTTTTGTGTTGTTTTTGCAATAAAAAACCGTTTTGTCATCGTTGGCCCAAACGGCGTTACCTGAAGTGTTTTTAATTTTTTCTTTAAAAAGTTTACCCGTTTCTAAATCTTTAAAACATAGTGTGTATTGGTTACTACCGTTAATATCAACTCCAAAAGATAAATAGCGATTATTTTGACTGACAGATAAACCAGAAACGTGATAAAATTTATGATCTTTTGCCAATAAATTTACATCCAAAAATAAATTTTCGGTAGCATTAGCCACATCAAGTGTTCTGTAATATTCGGGATATTGCTTTCCCTTTTTAAATTTGGTAACGTAATTATACCCGTTTTTTTTATAGGGCGTCGATTCATCTTCTTCTTTAATGCGCGCCTTCATTTCGTTAAATAAACTTTGTTTAAGATCTTCAGTATGTTTTGTTTGTGATTTGAAATAGGCATTTTCGGCTTCCAAATATTCCCTTACTTTTTGGTTGTTTTTTTGATTGAGCCAATAATATTCATCAATTCTAA
>PFPU01000152.1 GCA_002793215.1 Flavobacteriales bacterium CG_4_10_14_0_2_um_filter_35_18 | reverse complement strand
AAATACAAATCGTTTGTTGAATAAGTCAAATTATTTTGATAAGCGTTTGGAAAGGCAAGATTATTTTGATTGTTTAATAACTCAAAACGAGTGTTTAAATGGTCTGTTCTTAATTGATTACCGATTTTTAGTTCAAACAAATCGCCATTTTTATTTTTGTCTAACAGGTGCGCTTCTAAACCTGCAAATTGCATTTGGTTTTCGCTAAATTGTTTGGTGTTATTAGCATTTTCAGAAAATAAATCAGCAAAAATAAATTGATTGACCGCATAATTTTGTGGTGTTTTTTCGTTGATGTATCTGCCTGAAAGCAAGAAGACTTTGTTTTCTTTGAATTTATTGGTAAACACTAACTTTTGATCGAAAAGCTGGTTGTTGGCGTTTAGTCGTTCGTTTAGTAAATCGGTGTTAAAGAATAAATCACTTTTGTTTTTCTCGTTGGTTTTGTTGAATTTTCCTGAATATTCAAAAGTTTTAGTTTTTGTAATATCATACGTTAAATCAATTTTACCAAAGCCTGTTAATTGGGTTTTTCTGCCTACAAAATCTTCGGTATTGGTAAAAGTCGCATTACCAACTGAAAAAGATTGAAAACTGTTTTTAAAAAAGTCTATTTCATCGGTGTTTAAAAAACCAAGTATTTTGAGCTTCACGCTATTTGACAGCGTAAAAATGCTATTCAAAGAAAGCATTTCAGCATTGTTAAAATTGACTCTCTTTTGTTTTAGATTTGGCGAGTCAAAACCTAAACCTAATAGTGAATTTGCAGACTGGTCATCGCCAATACTGGCGGGTTCATCAAAGCGATAAGGACGGATTAAATGGTTAAGATCACCTGTGGCATCTTCGCCTATGTTGTTGAGATTAGTCAAAAAATAATATTTATTCTTCTTGCCGAAATTCATCAAGTTACTCCTAACTTCATAACGATTTTTAGAGATTAAGCCATAACCCGCTTGAATGTTGCCAAACCAAACCCGCTTGGCAGCTTCTTTTAAAGTTAAATTAAGAGCCACTTTATCACTATTTTCAATGCCTTTTAAGTGTTTGTTGTTAGAATAATGTTGATATAATTCAACTTTATCAATTGGGCTAACAGGCATATTTTTAGTGAGGATTTTATAGCCCTTTTCAAATAGATCATCGCCGTCAATCATCACTTTTTCAATTTCTTGATTACCTATTTTAATAGTGCCTTCGTTATCAATATTTAAACCCGGAATTTTTTTTAGCAAATCTTCAACAACTTGCTCATTGCCTTGTTTAAAGGAATCGGCATTAAAAATGATGGTGTCTTTTTTAACGCTAATCGGGGTACTGGCTTGTATAATGACTTCTTTTAATTCAAAAGATTTTTCTTTTAGAATCACATTTTTAACAAGCTCTTTGGTTTCAGTTGTAATCTCTATTGGGATGATTAGGGTTTCAAAACCCATTGCCGAAAAGCGCAGGTTAAAAGCACCAATCTTTTCAAAGTTTAAAACATATTGACCCTTTTCATCGGTAAAAGTATAGGCAATTATAGCGTTTTCGGGATTGCTAAGTATTATATTGGCAAAAGGGATGGCTTTGTTGGTTGGATCAGATATGTTGCCCGATATAATGTTTTGTGTATAAGAAATATTGAACCAAAATAACAGTCCTGTAAAAACTGTAAAGCTTTTAATTAAGCCCCTTGCTTTTATTCTTCCCATTCAAATTTTATTTCAATACCATTTCTATTTCCTTTAAAGGTAGTAACCATTGCACCTCTAGGTAATAGCGCATCATTAGTATTCAAAGGGCTTTCATATCTTAATTCAACATATTTTTTTAAATCAATTTTAAAATAATTTGATTCATCATTTGGCATTTTGATTTCTCCATTAAAGGTTTTTATTTTTTGCGCAATCCAATGATGACGGTTAGTTTCGTCATAAACTTCCATTATGAGTCCTGGTAAGCCATTAAATTTCCAAGGGCCAAAGTATGTTGTAAAATCTAAGGTGTACCAAGCAATGTAATTTCTACCTCTAAATGTAGTTGTAGCTTTTTTACAAATATAATCTCCTATTTTTTTTTCTTCATTACTTTCAAGTTCCCATTTAAAAACAGGAATCGTTTCACATACAATGTAGGTTCCATTATTGATGAATGTTTTAGTTTTTAAAGAGTCTTTGCTTTTATCCATGATGTTATACTCTTCACCCCCTTTTTGTATAATTGTTATAATATTGTCTTTTTCAGTTGCCCCACTTTTGAGGGTTCCTTTAGAGGTAAAAAATAGCGATTTATTATGCTTAAAATCTATTTGAAGTGCAGCCGTTTTTTGATTTGGAATTTCAGTGTTGTATTGTATCAAATAGCTTACTTCTATATTATTTTGAGCAAATAGTGGTAGGCTTGTAAGGAGTAAAATAATTAAAATGTATTTCATATCTAATGTTTTTAAAAGCAGTATCCAAAGAAATTGGATACTGCTTATTTATTTAACATATTTTTACAGTACCTATATCAACTTCTATAAGGCATTCAACATTTTTTGATGTGTGAAAAATTCATATAGTTAATATTCTAATTTTTTTTTCGCAACATTTATTTCTACTTTAACATTATCTCCTCTAGCGACCTTAGATTTTATTTTACTGGCTAAATTTTCTATTTTTTTTTCAAATTTAATTTTATATTCGGCCTCTGTAAATATTTTCTTGTCTGAAAAATCTATTTCTTCAATTTTATTTGGATAGCTTTCTATACTTTCTAAATAGAAGGCAACTTCTTTTGTTTCATCTATTGCCTCAATGATTAAACCAGGTAATCCATTTAATTTCCAAGGACCGAAACCAGTATTAATATCGCTCGCAAACCAAACATAGTATTTCCTTCCTCTAAACACGGTGGAAGCAAAGTTACAATTGTGATTCCCAATTATTTTTACGGTATCTTTAATGAGGTGCCAATTTAATTTTTCTATATTTTCAGCTATAATACTATTTGAGTCAGAAGAGTTAAAGGAATATCTATTGTTGTTTCTTAAGTTTGTAATGATTGTGTACTTTGTTGTATCAGCAATAATTATATTTACATGATTATCATTAAACACCTCTAAATCCTCTTTATCTTTATTTGAATATTCAAATTTTGAAATGTAGTTGTTAATAAATAATGTTGAGTTATAGGATGGTTTATTTTCAAAATATAAATACATGTCGTATTTAATTTTAAATTGATTCTCTGTTTGTTGAGAATACAAGTTTAAACTTAACCCAATAAAAAATAGAATTTTGATGTATTTCATTTTAAAGTTTTTAGATTAATATTATCAAAAAAATTAAAAACAGGCTTAATACTAAATTTAGACTAAGCTTGTTAATTATAAAGAACTATTTCATCCCAAGTTCTTTTTTTGCTTGAGCTAAATAGCCTTTGACTCTTGTCATAATTCCATCACATACCCCCTTACGGTTATAGACACATAAGTTTCACCCCAGCCCGCACTAACTGTTACAGTACACATATCTGGGGGCAGTGTTTCTAAATAACATAATTTATCAAGTTCATCGTTTAATAACAGTTCTAAACTTTCACCTTCTTGTAAATATTTTATTATAGTAACTTTTTGAGCCTTTGTGGTAACTTCAATCTTAATATCTCTAATTTTATTTTCTTTATTTGAGTAATTTTTTAGATTTGAAGCAAATCCACTTACAGTAAACATCATTATGGCTATTAAGCCTAAAAATATATTTTTCATAATATAAATATTTAATAAGTTATTGAGCACTACTGCTCTTAATTTTTGCCTGCTATTAAGTTGCGTAAGTTAGCAAGCACACTTTAAGGCGCATCTTTACAAAACGAGTTTGTGTTTTGTAATGTCGGTGAGGTGTGTTACTTTTGTAAGACTTTCCTCCGGTTAAAATTTGGCTAGTTCATAGGCAAGTTGGGTATTAAATTAAATTGTCAGATTTTTCATTTTTTCCTCTAACCGGAGGAATTTTATTTTCCCAAGGCTA
>PFPU01000197.1 GCA_002793215.1 Flavobacteriales bacterium CG_4_10_14_0_2_um_filter_35_18 | reverse complement strand
TAAAAAATATATTGAATTTCATTAATATTTAAGTCAATTTAATAAAACCTGCGATGACTGCTTTAAAACAAATAAGCCCCAAAACTTGTTTTTTGGGGCTTATTAATAATTTTTAGTAAGTGCTTTTAAAGCATTTCTTCACCGGCGCGCGGCGGAACAATTTGTGGAGTAAAATCTTGTCCGTTATAAAGCTCACCATTTTCATCGGTTTTGCTGTAATCATAAGCCCAACGGTGCACAGTCGGCAATTCACCGGGCCAATTTCCGTGAATGTGTTCAATGGGCGTTGTCCATTCTAATGAATTTGAATGCCAAGGGTTTTGTGGTGCTTTTGGTCCTTTTTTCATACTGAAGAAAAAGTTTGCAAAGAAAAGAATTTGCGCTAATCCGCCTATCAAGGCAAAAATGGTCATCACGTGGTTGATGTGCAATAAATCGTCAAAAATTGGAAATGCGGTATTGGTATAATAACGACGTGGCAATCCGGCAAGACCGATAAAATGCATCGGGAAAAACACGCCATAAGCCGAAATACATGTCAGCCAAAAGTGCAGATAACCTAAGTCTTTATTCATCATGCGTCCATACATTTTTGGAAACCAATGGTAAATACCTGCAAACATGCCAAAAATGGCCGAAACCCCCATCACTAAATGGAAGTGGGCCACTACAAAATAAGTGTCGTGAACATTGATATCTAGAGCGCTATCGCCTAAAACAATTCCGGTTAAACCGCCGGTAATAAAGGTTGAAACAAATCCGATAGAAAACAACATAGCGGTGTTTAACTGTAAATTTCCTTTCCACAAGGTGGTAATCCAGTTAAAGGCTTTTACTGCCGATGGAATTGCAATTAGCAGGGTTGTGAAGGTAAATACAGAACCTAAAAATGGATTCATACCCGTTACAAACATATGATGACCCCAAACTACGGTTGATAAAAAGGCGATGGCGATAATAGAGCCAATCATGGCGCGGTAACCAAAGATAGGTTTGCGCGCATTGGTTGCCATAACTTCAGAGACAATTCCCATAGCGGGCAAAATAACAATGTAAACTTCGGGATGTCCCAAAAACCAAAATAAATGTTCAAATAAAATGGGAGAACCTCCTTGATAATGAAGCACTTCTCCTTGAATAAAGATATCTGATAAATAAAAAGACGTGCCAAAACTACGGTCAAAAATTAATAGCAAGGCAGCAGATAACAATACAGGAAAAGAAACAACGCCAATAATAGCGGTTACAAAAAATGCCCAAATGGTTAGGGGAAGTCGAATCATTTTCATTCCGAGTGTTCTCAAATTCAACACTGTAACAATATAATTCAACGCGCCAATAAGCGACGAGGCTATAAATAATGCCATAGAAACCAACCAAAGTGTCATGCCCAATCCTGAACCCGACATGGCTTGTGGCAAGGCGCTCAGTGGCGGATAAATTGTCCAACCACCCGAAGCAGGTCCCGTTTGGATAAACAATGAAATTACCATAATAACGCTCGAAATAAAAAATAGCCAATAGGAAATCATATTCATAAATCCGGATGCCATATCACGCGCACCGATTTGAAACGGAATGAGCAAGTTGCTAAAGGTACCGCTCAGTCCGGCGGTGAGCACAAAAAACACCATTATGGTTCCGTGAATGGTAACTAATGACATATAGGTATCGGGTGTCATAATGCCCCCGTCTTGTCCTTTGCCTAAAAAGGCTTCTATAATGCTAAAAGAAGTGTCGGGAAATGACAGTTGCAAACGGAATAACATCGACATAAATAAGGCGATTGTTCCCATAATCATCCCTGTTATTAGGAATTGTTTAGAAATCATTTTATGATCCTGACTAAATATGAATTTCGTCACAAAAGTCTCTTTATGATGATGTTCTGACATAAGTTGATTTTTTTTGGTTTAAGTTTAGTTTAATAATTGTGCCATTGTTTTTTGTGAAGCTAGCCATGTGTTAAACGCGGCTTCTTCAACAACCACAACTTTCATTTGCATATTATAATGCGACGAGCCACATATTTTATTACATAAAAGCAGGTAATCAAATTCATAAGGTTCGGCTCCTTTTTCTTTTCTCAAAATATTAATGTTGTTTACTTTAGTAATAATATCGTCATTTTTACGCATCTCTTCGGTAGTAACGGTAGGGGTAAAAGCAAAATGGGTAATCATCCCCGGAACACAGTTCATTTGCGCTCTAAAATGAGGCATATAAGCAGAGTGAATCACATCTTGTGACCTGAAATTAAAAACTACTTTGCGTCCTTTTGGCAGATATAAAACGGTTGTTGGAACGTCATCTTTGGCATAGGCGTCTTCCATATTTACGCCCATCGTGTTGAGGTCTTTAATATAATTTACATTGCCTTGACCGAGGGTTTTATCTGCTCCGGCATAGCGCGCTTCCCATTTATATTGTTTGGCATAAACCTCAACAACTAAGGGGTCTTTTGCATTAGATGAATCCATTACTTCATTCCAAGTCCACAAGCCATAACCTATTAACAAGGTTAGCACTATGGCCGGAATAATGGTCCAAATGGCTTCGAGTTTTGAGCTATCGGCAAAAAAGATTGCTTTTCTATCATTAATTCCTCTGTATTTAAACGAATAATAAAAAATGAGAAACTGCGTGATAAATTGCACGGTAAAGATTAAACACATGGTGATGATAAATAAATTATCGATGTGATAACCTTCTAAAGAGGCTGATAATCTCGGCAATAAAACAGAACGACCGCGAAACATTGAGGTGAGCATCAATCCGTAAATAAATACCATCAATCCCAGCAAAAGCCAGCCGTTGATATTATTTTCCTTTTCGGTTGCCGTCGAATTTTGAACTTTTGTCAATCCTAAAAGCTTAACAAATTGCCAACAGGCAACAATTAAGGCGATGAAGATTAAAATAAAGAAAAGTGCTTTCATACGTATTTGGTTCTTGATTTTTTAGTTTTATATTCTTAGTAGTATTTTAATAGTGATAATGTTCACTTTCTTTCATAAATGGATTGCCTTGTGCTTGTAGAGGCGCTTTGGTTAGGGCGTTAAATACCACATAAATAAACAATCCCAAAAAGAAACAAACCGCACCAATTTCTGGAATGCCAATTTGCCAATGGTTGCCAACGGTAGGTGGTGTAATCATCACAAATATATCAACATAATGTCCTAACAAAATTACGATTCCCGTTAAAATGATAAACCAAGGAATGCGTTTATAATCGCTATTCATCAAAACCAAAATTGGAAATACAAAATTTGAAGCCAACATTCCCATAAATAATATTTGAAACGGTCCTAAAAGTCGTGGTGTAAAATAAGCGGTTTCTTCGGGCATATTGGCATACCAAATGAGCATAAATTGTGAAAACCAAAGGTATGTCCAAAAAATGCTAAAGCCAAACATAAATTTTGCCAAATCATGCAAATGGCTGTCGTTTACCTGAGGCAAAAAGCCCTTAGCACGTAGGTAAATGGTTACCAACGCAATGACGGTTATTGCTGAAACAAATAAGCTCGCAAAAACATACCATCCAAACAAAGTACTTTGCCAATGAGGCGTTAATGACATAATCCAATCCCAAGACATGATAGATTCAGTGATGATAAAGAATACTAAAAAAATAATGGATGCTTTAAAATTCTTTTTATAATGAACTAAATCAGTCGCTTGATCTTGAGCCAATGAGTTTTTACGAGAAAAATAGCGATAAAAATTCCACCCTAACAAAAAGATAAAGGTTCTAATCATCCAAAAAGGGACGTTTAACCACCAACTTTTAGCCATTAATATTTCGTCGTAATGTTCGCTTTGCGGATTGTATAATTCAGGGTTCATCCAAACAAAATAGTGCAGACCATTGATAGCCATCAGGATTAAAAATCCTAAAATGAATAAAGAACCTGGCAACAAATAGGCGGTAATTCCCTCCATCACTCTAAACAAAACAATAGACCATCCCGCTTGAGCGGCATATTGAATGGCATAAAAGGCCAAGGTTCCTAAGGCTATCATAAAAAAGAAAAACATGGCGATATAAACCGCGGTATAAGGTCGGTTTTGCAAACCGTGCAAGGCGTGATTTAATTCTGATTCTTCACTAACAGCAGTGGCTTCAGCTTCATTAGGTGTTGCTTGGGTGCTTGTTGCTTCATGATTTTCAGCGGTATGTTGCTGCATCAATTCTTTAACTTGGGCTGTGGTATGTGGTGTGTTTAAAAAACCATAAGCAATACCTAAAGCTCCCAAGAGCATTAAAACAAGGGCGCTTAATTTTAATCTTTTTGAAAAACTATACATAATTCTAAATTCAGTCTTTATTTTATGGTATCTATTTTAATCAAACCTTCTCTTAACTGTTGCACATATTGCACAACTTGCCAACGTTCGGTATTTGTTAATTGTGAGGCGTGCGAACCCATTAGGTTTCGGCCAAACATAATAACATGGTAAATACTACCTTCGGTAATTGGACGGTCTTTATAATTTGGCACGCCTAAAAATTTTCCGCGTTGCATTAAAACACCTTGTCCGTCGCCCTTTTCACCGTGGCACGAAATGCAATTTATGGTGTACATGGCTTTCCCTTTTGCAAGATTTACCTCACTTATTTCTAAAGGTGATTTCAGGGTTTTAAGCGCCAATTGATAGCCTTCTTCGGTATTGGGAATTTCATAGGGCACTTCACCTCTAAAAATAGTTCCGGTTACTGGCAGTTGTGCTTCTAAACCATTTTTAAAAAAAGGGTTTGGCGTATAAGTTTCATATCCCACAGGATTATACATATCAGTTGCAGCCATATAGCGCACGTTTCGTGTGCGGTTGTCGCGGCTGCAAAAACTTAAGCTCAAGGCTAATAAAGCTAAAATTGCGAAGTTAAATAGATGCTTCATGAGTTTGTTATGCTTTTGTTTTAATTTCTTTAGCGCCCGATTTTTTCAATAAATCTTCAAGCGATTTAACATCGTTAGCGGTAGATACTTCAATCATAAAATGGTCATCGGTTGTTCGCGGGTCTGGATTCTCGGCTTTTTTATATGGCCACAATTTACTGCGCATATAAAAGGTAATCACCATTAAATGCGCGGCAAAAAACACCGTTAATTCAAACATAATTGGCACAAAAGCGGGCATGTTTTCGGCAAAGCTAAAGCTAGGTTTTCCACCAATATTTTGAGGCCAATCGGTAATCATGGTATAATCCATAAGCCAAATGGCAAATGACAAACCTATTAATCCGTAAATAAATGAGGTTATGGCAATGCGTGTGTTGGGCAGGCCAACGGCTTTTTCGAGACCGTGAACCGGAAAGGGTGTAAACACTTCTTCAATGTGATAATGGGCGTCTTTGAGATTTTTTACAGCTCTTAAAAGCACATCATCATCGTCAAAAATAGCTTGTATGGTTGTACTACTCATGATTTTCTTTTCTTAAATTTTTATAATTTTCTCCTGATGATTTCAATATACTCTTTAATTCTGCTTGCGCGATTACTGGGAAAGTACGTGCATACAATAAAAATAATACAAAGAAAAAGCCGATGGTTCCTATAAAGATAGACACATCTACAAATGTTGGTGAAAACATCGTCCACGATGATGGCAAATGCCCCCGACTTAAATCAATTACAATGATGTCAAAACGCTCAAACCACATTCCAATATTGATGATGATTGACAAGATAAATGACCAAATTAAATTGGTGCGCGCTTTTTTAAACCATAGCGTCAACGGAAATATAAAGTTACAAGTTATCAATGACCAAAAGGCCCACCAATAAGGGCCTGTAGCCGCGCCTACCGAAAGATAGGTATAATCTTCGTAACTGCTACCTGAATACCATCCAACAAAAAATTCGGTCATATAAGCCACCGAAACAATTCCGCCGGTTACAATAATTACCTTATTCATGTTTTCAATGTGAATTTTGGTAATATAAGCTTCAAGATGCGAAACTTTACGCATAATTAGCAACAAGGTTTGCACCATTGCAAAACCTGAAAAAATAGCGCCGGCAACAAAATAAGGCGGAAAAATGGTACTGTGCCAACCTGGAATAATAGATGTTGCAAAGTCCATTGATACAATGGTGTGAACCGATAAAACCAATGGTGTAGCCAAACCTGCCAACACCAACGAAACTTCCTCAAAACGTTGCCAATCTTTTAAGCGACCAGACCAGCCAAAGCTCAACAAACCGTATATCTGTTTTTGAAAGGGTTTTACAGCGCGGTCTCTAAGCATGGCAAAATCGGGCAATAAACCCGTATACCAAAATACGAGCGATACCGAAAGATAGGTTGAAATGGCGAACACATCCCATAATAATGGTGAGTTAAAATTCACCCATAGAGAGCCTAAAGCATTGGGCAAAGGCAACACATAAAAGGCATTCCAAACACGACCCATGTGGATAATTGGAAATAAACCCGCTTGAAAAACGGCGAAAATAGTCATCGCTTCGGCCGAACGGTTGATACCCATTCTCCATTTTTGACGGAATAACAATAAAACGGCAGAGATTAAAGTACCGGCGTGCCCAATACCTACCCACCAAACAAAGTTGGTGATATCCCAAGCCCAGTTAATTCGGTTATTTAATCCCCAAACGCCAATTCCGACGCCAATGGTGTAGCTAATAGCGCCCAATCCTAATAAAAAGGCGGTTAAGGCGATGCTAAAGGCTATCCACCATAATTTATTGGCTTTACCCTCAACTGGGGCGGCTACGTCAACACTAATATCGTGATAACTTTTATCTCCAAATATTAATGGTTCTCTTATAGGTGCTTCGTAATGAGACATAATTTAATATAAATCGTTATTTTATTTATGATGCTTCTGTGTTTCTTACTTTAAGATGGTAAAAAACATTTGGTTTTGTACCTACTTCGGCTAATAAATGGAAGGCTCTTTCATCTTCTGTTATTAGCGCTACTTCACTTTGTTTGTCATTTACATCGCCAAAAACCATAGCGCCTGTTGGACATGCGCTTGAACAGGCGGTTTGGAATTCCTCATCTTTAACGGGACGTCCTTCTTTTTTGGCGGTTAAAATGCTCAATTGTGTTTTTTGTAAACACATGGTGCATTTTTCCATAACCCCTCTTGAACGTACTACAACATCTGGATTCAGCACCATTTTGCCGAGGTCGTTATTCATGTTGAAATCAAACTCATTATTATTGGCGTATTTAAACCAGTTAAAACGGCGTACTTTATAAGGACAGTTATTGGCGCAATAACGGGTTCCAATGCAACGGTTATAAGCCATGTGGTTTTGACCTTGGCGGCTATGAGAGGTTGCGGCAACCGGACAAACGGTTTCGCAAGGCGCATGATTACAATGCTGACACATCACAGGTTGAAAAGCCACTTGTGGATTTTCGGATGGAATGGTCATGGTGTTAAACATTTCACCGGTTCCAAAAATACCTTCTTCTTTAGCCTTTTCATTGGTCATATCAGAGGTGTAATAGCGGTCAATACGCAACCAGTGCATATCGCGACTCACGCGTATTTCGCGTTTGCCAACTACTGGTACATTATTTTCGGCATGGCAGGCAACGATGCAAGCAGCACAACCGGTGCAAGTTGCTAAATCTATCGACAAATTAAAATGAGGTCCAACGGTATCATCAAATTTTTCCCACAAATCAACACGCTCTGCTGAAACTTCCTCGTGATTTAATGAAAATTCTGGCGTTTTATTCCACTCATTTTTGGGCTTATTGATAAAATCATCTAAAGTTGTTTCTTTGATAATTTCATCACGACCCATTATGGTGTGTTGCAATTGCACACAGGCAAATTCGTGAATGCCTGCCACTTTTTCAACGCTTACCGTTTGAAACGGATTAAAATCTTGTAGCAATGCAAAGGCATTAAGTCCTGTCATCATTTCGGTTTGCATTCCTGCCGAGCGTCCATAACCAAGGGCTAAACCAATACTTCCGTTGGCTTGACCCGGCTGAATATAAACAGGTACTTCATTTAAAACAACTTCCTTAACTTTTAAGTTGACTTTGCTTCCGTTAAGCGCCCCATTGCTCACATTAAAATTCTCTAATCCTAGCTTTTTAGCATCGGCGGCCGAAATGGTTATATAGTTATCCCAAGAGGTTCTTGTTATAGGATCGGGCAATTCTTGTAACCAAGGATTGTTAGCTTGTTTGCCATCGCCCATGCTAATTTTAGCATATAAATTCAATTCAAAATCACCCGATTTTGTTTGACTTAATAAGGCAGCTGCCGAGGTGGCAACATCGATGCTGTTTTTTGTTAATTTAAGTTCATTATTTCCATTAAAAACACCATCGTGTAATGCTTGATTCCAAGAACTGCCATTTAAAATTGAGGTCGTCCAATAATCGCGTAGAGCTTGATAATAGGTTTTATTTTGACCCATCCAAGTTAAAAGACTTTCTTCAAACTGACGGGTGTTAAACAGCGGATTTATTGTTGGTTGCATTAAACCGAATTTTGCGGCTTGAAATTGGGTGTCGCCCCAAGATTCTAAATAATGTGGCGTTGCCGCAACAAATTGAGATTTTTGTGCGGTTTCATCATCAGACATACTGAAACAAACCAAAAATTTTACCTTTTTTAAAGCTTCATTAAAAACAGAAGCGTTTGGTAAACTATAAGATGGGTTGGCATTATAAATTAGCAAAGCGCCAATTTTGCCTGCGGCCATTTCATCGACAAGATTTTTAACAGCCACATCATTACCAGCCTTTATAAGGCGTGGAGCTGTAAGGTCATATACTTCCGATTGCAAAGCTTCGTTAAGGGCATTTGCCAAAATTTGTGCTTCTTTATTTTGGATGCCGGTTATCACTACCGCTTGGCTTCCCGCTTTTTTAAGCTGAATGGCAATCTTTTTTATGGCAGCATCGGCAGGTGTTGGCTTAGAAGCAAAATTGCTGCCGGTAACAGCATTGTATAAATTGATTAAGGCAAAAATTTGTTCGGATGGTTTAACGGGAATGCGCAAATCGGCATTAGCGCCCGATAGCGATAAGTTTGATTCAATTTGTAGGTGTTTAGACATGTTCCCTTTTACAGGAATGCGCCCTTTAGCATAAGCCGCACTGTATTGGCCACCTTGCCAATCTCCTAAAAAGTCGGCTCCAATAGAAACTATCAGTTTGGCATTTTCAAATTTATAATTTGGCAATGCCCTTTGGCCATACATGGTTTCAAAAGCGTCTAGCGCTGGGCTCTCTGATAAGGCATCGTAAACCACGTGTTGAACATTTCCAAAAGATTGGGCAAATTCTGCAATTACTTTTTTAGAAGTCGGACTTGCCGTTGAGCCGCTTAAGACAACAATTTTTTCGTTGTTAGCTTTTAATGTATTTAACGTGTCGATTGCCTTTTTATCAAGACTAGACCAATCGGTTTCTTTACCATCGGCTAAAGGTCCTCGCAAACGGTTATTGTCGTATAATGATAAAACAGAAGCTTGTACTCTTGCTGAGCTTGCGCCCCAATTGCCAGCCATTTTATTAGGCTCAATTTTAATTGGCCTTCCTTCGCGGACTTTCACTAAAATGTTGGCAAATCCATCACCATCCGACATAGATGAGGCGTAAAAATTTGCCACACCTGGAATAATATTTTCAGGTTTTACAACATAAGGAATGGTTTTTAGCACCGGTCCTTCACAGGCTGCTAATGAAGCGGCAACCGTTGTAAATCCAACATATTTAAGAAAATCACGTCGCGAAGTTGATGAGTTTGATAAATTTTCTTTAGCTCCTAAAAAAGTTTCTGTTGGAATTTCTTCTAAGAATTCTTTCTGACCTAAATGCTCAACAAGTGAATTGTCTGATTTGAGTTCTTCAACACTTCTCCAGTATTTTTTATTTGATGCCATTGTTTAGATTCTTGTTTTCTTTAATGATATTAATAGTGACATTTTCCACATTCTAGTCCGCCCATTTGAGCTTCGGTAACTTTTTGAATGCCATATTTTTTTGATAATTGGTCATGAATGGCGTTGTAATAGCCGTTGCCTTCCAACTTAACTTCGGTAGTTTTATGACAAGTTATACACCAACCCATGGTCAATTTTGTAAATTGTTTTACCTCTTCCATTTCTTGCACAGGGCCGTGGCAAGTTTGACAAGTTATGCCAGCAACCGTAACGTGTTGCGAATGGTTAAAATAAGCAAAATCGGCTAAATTGTGAACCAAGACCCATTTTACCGGAACTTGTTCATAGTTTGCTTTATAAACCAAATTTGCTTTATCCCAGCCAATGGCATCGTATATTTTTTGAATTTCACCGTCGTAAAAGGCCTTGTCTTTATCTGAGGTAACAGGGCCGTTATATTCTGCAATACTTTTATGGCAATTCATACAAACATTTAAACTAGGAATGCCTGAGGTTTTACTGTGCTTGGCAGAGGAATGGCAATATTGACAATCAATTTTATTATCGCCGGCGTGAATTTTATGTGAAAACTGAATGGGCTGTATGGGCTGGTAATCGGTATCAATACCCACTTCAAATAAGGCTGCAAATCCGGCATAAGCCACGCCAAATAATAAAAAGATGGTCGCCACAATTTTCAAGAAACCGTTATTGCTTTTTAAGTAAATCCACACGATAAAGCTAAGCAAAACCAGGCCAATAATCACACTCATCCAAGTAGTTGAGGTTTTTGGTTTAGCAATGTTTGATGCTTCGGCATTTAATGGCGCAACAACTGCTTTTGGCTCATCATAAGAGGTATAGGCTATAATTTTATCAATATCATCGGTAGATAATTGAGGAAATGCCATCATAGGCATGCCATTAAATTGCTCAAAAATAGCTTTTGCATCGGCATCACCGGTTGCTCTAAGTGCATTGTTGTCTTTTATCCAAGCGTGCAGCCATTCTTTAGACCGTCTATCGGCAACATGCGCTAAGGCCGGCCCAATAAGTTTTGCCTCCAATTTATGGCAGGCGGCACAATTCGCTTGAAATAATTGTTTCCCTTCGGCAACACGTGGGTCAACCGCAGCTGCCGTTGTGCTAGCCACAGCTTCTTGTGGCTTCACTGAAGTATAAGCAATTAAATCATCTATATCTTTTTCAGATAATTGAGGAAACGTCATCATTGGCATGCCATTAAATTCCTCAAAAATGGCTTTTGCATCGGCATCACCCGTTGCTCTAAGCGCATTATTGTCTTTTATCCAAGCTTTTAGCCATTTGTTTGAACGCCTATCGGCAACATTTGCCAAGGCGGGACCAATGAGTTTTGCGTCTAATTTATGACAAGCCGCACAATTGGCATTAAACAATTCTTTTCCTTTAACAGGATCGCCATTTTGAGCAGAAACACCAATGTTTATAAGGAAAATCAGCGCGAAACTTAATGTTGTTAGCTTGTTAAAGAGACTGTGTTTTATCACACTTTTCATAAAAATATAAATAATTATGTTATTTTATTCGGTACAATATTCGCTAGTTTAATGGGCAAAAATACATATTTTTGTTATGTAATTAATAGCGACAAAAATATCATTTAAAAACAACTTTCAAAACCATTTTTAAAAAATGTTGTAAAAAGATGTTTACTTTTGCGAGATAAATTAAAATCTTCTGTACCAATGCCATTTAAAATAGCTCCTTTTTATATAATTATCTTTTTATTTATCGGACTTTCTAGCTACGGTCAAAAGTCGGATAATCTCAATATAAAAAAAGATGCTGCAATTGATTCCATTTTGATTAAAAAAATAGCTTACAATGCCACACACCCCAGTATGGGTTTCAGCGTGCAAATCTATTATGGAAGTGAGGATTTAGCTTATAAATTTAAAGCCGATTTTGAAATGGCTTTTCCTGAACAAACGGCTGATATTAGTTTTAACTCTCCCGATTGGAAAGTAATGATTGGCAAATTTAGAACGCATATTGATGCCGACCGCGTGCTATTACCCATTAAACAGACTTTTCAAAGTGCCATCGTTGTTTTAACGCCTTATTCATTTGAATAGCATCTTTAGAGATTTTTATCAGATAAATAGCCCTATATTTGTTCTATGAATTCAGACTTAGACCCTTCATTAGAGAACCTTTCTCACGAAGATTTAGATATAGAAAAAAAATTAAGACCCCTTACTTTTGAGGATTTTTCGGGGCAAGACCAAATTAAATCAAACCTCAAAATCTTTGTACAGGCTGCAAATTTAAGAAATGAAGCCCTAGATCACACCTTATTTCACGGACCTCCCGGTCTTGGAAAAACTACCTTGGCCTATATTTTAGCAAACGAGTTAAAAACGGGCATTAAGGTTACTTCCGGCCCTGTGTTAGATAAACCTGGCGATTTAGCGGGATTACTAACCAATTTAGAAGCGCGCGACGTGTTGTTTATTGATGAAATCCACCGATTAAGTCCCGTTGTTGAAGAATATCTTTACACCGCAATGGAGGATTTTAAAATCGACATTATGATTGAATCGGGTCCTAATGCCCGAACCGTTCAATTAAATTTAGAACCTTTTACCCTTGTTGGCGCAACTACACGCTCGGGACTTTTAACTGCGCCTATGCGTGCCCGATTTGGCATTACCAGCCGTTTAGAATATTACAATACCGAATTGCTAACCACCATTGTGCAACGCAGTGCCGTAATTTTAAAAGTTCCTATCAATATGGAAGCCGCCATCGAAATTGCCGGCCGAAGTCGTGGCACTCCGCGCATTGCAAACGCTTTGTTGAGACGCGTCCGCGATTTTGCCCAAATAAAGGGCACAGGATCTATCGATATAAAAATTGCCAAATTTGCCTTAAAAGCCCTGAATGTTGACACCTATGGTCTTGACGAAATGGACAACAAAATATTGTTAACCATTATCGATAAATTTAAGGGCGGACCAGTGGGAATAAGCACGCTGGCTACTTCGGTATCCGAAAATGTGGAAACCATTGAAGAAGTTTACGAGCCCTTTTTAATTCAGCAAGGTTTTATTATGCGCACACCTCGAGGACGCGAAGTAACCGACTTGGCTTATAAGCACCTTGGCAGGAAACGAATTGGCAAACAAGACGAATTGTTTTAAACAATTTTGTTAAAGGTGAAAACGGCTCAGGCACAATCAGACTTCATTAAAAAGGAAGCTTTAAATTTAGGCTTTGACCAGTGCGGTATTGCTAAAGCGGATTTTTTATCTGCCGAAGCACCAAGATTAGAAAACTGGTTAAAAAACCAGTACCACGGGCAAATGCAGTATATGCAAAATCATTTTGATATGCGCTTAGACCCACGTTTATTGGTTGCCGATGCGCAATCGGTCATTTCATTAAGCTATAATTATTTTCCCGCAAAAACTCAGAGACAAAATACCTATAAAATTGCCAAATATGCTTATGGCGAAGATTATCATTTTGTGATAAAAACAAAGCTTAAAACGCTCCTTCAACGCATTCAAAAAAAAATTGGCACAGTTAACGGACGCGCCTTTGTTGACTCTGCACCCATATTAGAACGTGCATGGGCTAAAAAAGCCGGCTTGGGCTGGACGGGCAAAAACAGCTTATTGATTACCAAACAAAAAGGCTCGTTTTTCTTTTTAGCACAACTTATCATCGATTTGCCTTTAGCTTATGACACACCTTTTAAAACAGATCATTGTGGCAATTGCACCAATTGCATAGACGCTTGCCCTACCCAAGCAATCTTGCCAAATAACACCGTTGATGGCAGCAAATGCATTTCTTATTATACAATCGAATTAAAAGAGGCCCTCCCTAAATCTGAAAAAGGAAAGTTTAACGATTGGCTTTTTGGTTGCGACATTTGTCAAGATGTGTGTCCGTGGAATCGGTTTTCAAAACCACATCAAGAAGCCTTATTTCAACCGCAAGATGACTTATTAAATTACACTAAATCAAACTGGGAAGACCTTACGCAAGAGGTATTTCAAACCGTTTTTAAGAAGTCGGCTTTAAAAAGAGCTGGGTTTTTAGGTTTAAAAAGAAGTGTCGATTTTTTAAAACTATGACAAATATTAGTTTTGGGCTGTTTTAAATACCTTAACTTTGTGCCTCATTTATAAATTTTAGATAAAAATGAATTCCAACAGAAAAAAAAGTGAAGCATTACTTTACCATGAATTCCCAACTCCAGGAAAAATTGAAGTGATTCCAACCAAAAAATATGCAACCCAACGCGATTTGTCATTAGCTTACTCACCAGGTGTTGCCGAACCTTGTTTAGAAATAGAAAAAAATCCTGATGATGCTTATCGCTATACGGCAAAAGGCAATTTAGTAGCCGTAATTTCAAATGGAACGGCGGTGTTAGGCTTAGGCGATATCGGCGCTTTAGCCGGAAAACCCGTTATGGAAGGCAAGGGCTTGTTGTTTAAAATTTTTGCAGATATTGATGTGTTCGACATTGAAGTTGATACCCACGATGTCGATAAATTTATAGAAACCGTAAAAGCCATTTCACCCACTTTTGGCGGTATTAACTTAGAAGATATCAAAGCCCCCGAAGCTTTTGAAATAGAACGTCGATTAAAAGAAGAATTAGATATTCCGGTCATGCACGATGACCAACACGGTACCGCCATTATTTCGGCTGCAGCCTTGTTAAATGCCCTTGAAATTGCCGGTAAAAAAATTGAAAATGCACGTGTAGTAGTTAGTGGTGCAGGTGCTGCCGCCATTTCTTGCAGTAAACTTTATAAAAAATTAGGCATTAAAGCCGAAAATTTAGTGATGTGCGATAGCCACGGCGTTATTAGAAAAGATGCCCACAATCTCACCTCCCAAAAAGAAGAATTTGCAACTTCCCGCAATTTGCACACTTTAGAAGAAGCTATGGTTAATGCCGATGTGTTTTTAGGCCTATCTAAAGGCGGCTTAGTTTCTACTAAAATGTTGCAATCTATGGCAAAAAATCCCGTTGTATTTGCCTTAGCGAATCCCGACCCAGAAATCGAATATCCCACCGCTATGGCGTCTCGCAGCGATATCATTATGGGCACAGGCCGTTCTGATTATCCAAATCAAGTCAATAATATTTTAGGTTTTCCCTATATTTTTAGAGGAGCCCTCGATGTTCGTGCCACCGCGATTAATGAAGAAATGAAATTAGCTGCCGTAAAAGCACTGGCTAATCTCACAAAAGAAACCGTTCCTGAACAAGTTATTAAAACTTATAACTTAAAAAGCCTTGAATTTGGCAAAGATTATATCATTCCAAAACCTTTTGACAACCGTTTAATTAGCACCATTCCACCCGCTGTTGCCAAAGCCGCCATGGAATCGGGTGTGGCAAAAAAACCTATTAAAGATTGGGATGCTTACAAAGAATCTTTAGCTGCTCGTTTGGGAACTGGAAACAAATTAATGCGCATGATTACCAATCGCGCCAAAACTGATCCAAAACGCGTTGTTTTTGCTGAAGCCGATAATTATAACGTGATAAAGGCCGCTCAAATTTGCTATGACGAGGGTACCGCTAAACCAATTTTATTGGGTGATAAAGCCGAAATTCACAAATTGATGAAGCAAATTCACTTTGAAGTAGATTTGCCTATAATCGACCCAAAATCAGACTCCGAAAAAGTTCGTCGCGACGAATTTGCTCAAAAATATTGGGAAAAAAGAAACCGCAAAGGCGTGAGCTTTATCAGTGCGCAAAAATTGATGCGCGAACGCAACTATTTTGCTGCTATGATGGTTAATGAAGGTCAAGCCGATGCCTTAATTACCGGTTTTACCAGAAGTTATCCTTCGGCTTTAAAACCCATGATTGAGCTTGTTGACAAAACACAAGGTGTCAATAGGATTGCAGCAGCTAATATTATGTTAACCAAAAGAGGTCCTATTTTCTTTTCAGATACCGCCGTTAATATTAATCCGAGTTCAAAAGAACTGGCCAATATCGCCAATATGACCGCACATTTAATGAGTATTTTTGGTATCAAACCAAATCTCGCCATGTTATCTTATTCTAATTTTGGAAATTCCGACTTGCCCGAAGCTAAAAAAGTTACCGATGCGGTGGCTTATTTACACGAATTTTATCCCGAACTTAACGTTGATGGCGAAATTCAGGCCGACTTTGCTTTAACAAACACGATGTTAAACGACAAATTTCCATTTAGCAAGTTAAACAACAATCCGGTAAACGGACTTATTTTTCCAAATTTAGATTCTGCCAATATCAGCTATAAAATTTTGAAGAGTTTAAATAATATTGAGTCGGTTGGCCCTATAGTAATGGGCTTTAACAAAGCCGTACATATTATCCAATATGGCTGCGATATTGATGAAATTGTAAACATGACAAGTATTGCTGTTGTTGATGCACAAGAAAAAGCAAATCAATAAATAATTTAATACCTTTGGTTTTAGATTAAATTGATTTTATGATATGTCACTTAAAAGGTAAGCTTGTTGAAAAAACGCCTACCTACGTTATTATTGAATGTAATGGTGTGGGCTATAAAGCCCACATTTCATTGCACACTTATTCACAAATTGCCGATAGCGAATTGATAAAACTCGAAACTTTACTACTTGTTAAAGAAGATTCGCAAACCCTTTACGGATTTTTTGACAAAACCGAACGCGAAATTTTTAAACTCCTCATTTCGGTTTCGGGCGTGGGTCCAAGTATCGCCCGAATTATGTTATCATCAATGACACCCACCCAAATTCAAGAAGCCATTGTTGCGGGAAATGTAGCCACCATTCAATCGGTTAAAGGACTTGGCGCTAAAACTGCGCAGCGTTTGATTTTAGATTTAAAAGATAAAATCTTAAAAACATTCGAAATGCCTAAAGATTTGTTCATTCAAAACAATACAATTAAAGATGAAGCGTTAAGTGCATTAGAAGTTTTGGGGTACAACAGAAGGCAATCGGAAAAAACAGTACAAAAACTTATTTTAGAACACGCTGATGGTTCTTTAGAGGACATTATTAAATTAGCGCTAAAAAATCTATAAAAAGGTTGAGATTAATAAATATAAACATAAAATTAGTTTTAAGTTTAGGGGTTTTTGTTTTGATGTGGCAACTCGCCACTGCTCAAATCCCTTTACTTCCACCACCTATTCCGATAGTAAATGACAGCGTTTTAAAGCCCTTCATTGCAAAAGATTCCATTGTAAAAGACACCCTTTTGCCTTTAAAATATTTTTTTAGAAGCCATCAAAATGGCAGACTTTATTTAAAAAATCCCAGCCAAACAACCGTAATTTACGACCCTGCTCAAGGCAACTATTTGTTTTTAGAAAAAATTGGCGATTATTATGTAAAAGCACCCTATTTTATGTCGAAAGACGAATATGCAGCTTATCGCTTACAGCGCGATATGATTGATTATTTTAAACAAAAAATCAGCGCCAACAGCCGATTGAATAAAGATAATCTCGATGCCAAAAAAAATGAGTTGCCCACTTATTATGTCAATTCAAAATTCTTTGAGAGTATTTTTGGTGGCAATAGCGTGGTGGTAAACCCACAAGGAACGGTATTGTTAAAACTGGGCGTATTATATCAAAAAGTTGACAATCCGCAACTCTCCGAAAACAATCGAAAAAGCACGACCTTCGATTTTCAACAAGAAATCAGTGCCAGTTTATCGGCTCAAATTGGCAAGCGCTTAAAAGTGAGTGCCAGCTTCGATACCCAATCAACCTTCGATTTTCAAAATCAGGTAAAGCTTGAATATACGCCCACCGAAGATGATATCATTCGAAAAATAGAAGTCGGCAACATCAGTATGCCTATAAAGAATTCTTTGTTAAAAGGCGCACAAAATTTAATGGGCGTAAAAACGGAATTGCAATTTGGCAAAACTACCGTTACGGCCGTTTTATCACAACAAAAATCGGAAACCCGAACGGTTGCGGCACAAGGTGGCGCGAGCATTAACGAATTTAGTTTACAAATTAGCGATTACGACGAAAACCGACATTTCTTTTTAGCTCAAAAATTTAGAGACAATTATAATGCTGCCTTAGCCAATTTGCCATTAATAAATAGCGGTATCAACATTTCGCGTATTGAAGTATGGATTTCTAACCGAAATAGCGCTACTCAAAATGTGCGGAATATTGTGGCTTTAGCCGATATTGGCGAACGACAAATTGTAAACATTGGCAACCCAAATGTCATTCCTAATGGCACACAAGATGCCACAAACGACGCCAATAATTTGAATGGTTTATTGGCGCAAAACGGTTTAATTAGAAGCATCTCTACCGTTAACAATGCTTTAGCACCGTTTGCTATGGCACAAGGCAATGATTATTCTGTTTTAGAAAATGCCAAAAAGTTACAACTCGGCAATGATTTTACCTTTAATCCGCAGTTGGGTTATCTCACCTTAAATAGTCGGTTGTCACAAAGTGATGTGTTGGCGGTAAGTTTTGAATATACCGAAAACGGTAAAGTTTATAAAGTGGGTGAATTTTCGGATGATGGCATTACGGCTCCCAACAATATTGTTGTAAAACTCTTGCGTAGCGAAGTGATTAACACCAACATCCCTTTGTGGAATTTGATGATGAAAAATGTGTATTCACTCAATGCCTTTCAAATGCAAAGAGATGAATTTAGGTTAGAAGTTTTATATCAAGATGATAATACGGGCGTTCCTATTAATATTTTACAAGGCGCACAAACCCTAGCCGTTCAAAACAAAACCCTGCTAAATCTTCTAAATATTGACCGATTAGACCAAACAAATAATATTAAACCAAATGGAGATGGTTTTTTTGATTATATCGAAGGCATTACCATTAATTCTGAAAAAGCAACCATTATTTTTCCAGAGATAGAGCCTTTTGGAAAAGATTTAGATGCCCTATTGACTAATCCAAACGATGATAAATTTGTGTTTAATGAATTGTATAGGCTCACACAGTCGGAAGCAAAAAACAATTTTCAGCAAAAGGATAAGTATCTGTTAAAAGGTTACTATAAATCGGCAGGTGCGCAAGGCATTCCGCTCGGTGTTTTTAATGCACAACCCGGCTCGGTTGTGGTAACTTCGGGCGGACGACAATTAGTTGAAGGCGTTGATTATGTGGTTGATTATCAAATTGGCAACGTGCAAGTTATCAATCCGGCTTTATTAGATTCTAAAGCGCCCATCCAAGTTTCGGTTGAAAATAACAATGGTTTTTTGCAACAACAACGCAGCTTTTTTGGCATTGACGTTGAACACAAATTTTCGGATAAACTTGTTGCAGGCGCTACCATTTTAAATTTAAATGAAAAACCCATCACACAAAAGGTTCAATTTGGCAGTGAGCCTGTAAATAATACCCTTTTCGGACTTAATTTTGGATATAGCACACCCGTTCCGCTTTTTACAAAATTGGTCAATAAATTGCCGAATATCAATACCAATATCCCATCAAAAGCTTCGGTAAGAGGTGAGTTTGCCTATTTAATTCCGGGTAGTCCCAAACAAATCGGTCAACAAAATGAAGCCACTTCTTACCTAGATGATTTTGAAGGTTCTCAAATTCCTCTTAGTTTAAATGCGCCTAGCCAGTGGTTTTTGGCGAGTACACCACAAAATCAAACCGACACAAGTTTAAAAAATTTAGGTGGCGATTCACAAGATTTTGACTACGGAAAAAACCGTTCACAATTATCGTGGTATAATATAGACCGCCTATTTTATGGCGGTTCATCTTTAAAACCGAGCAGTATAAACGATTTAGAATTGTCGCGTGCCGAAGTACGCCGTGTCGATTTAAAAGAATTATTCCCCCAACAGGATGTTGATTTGACCCAAAGCACGGTGGTAAGAACCTTTGACTTGGCTTTTTTTCCACAAAATAGAGGTAGTTATAACTTTGACACCGTCAATATTGACGGTGCGGGTTTATTGACCCAACCCGAAAATCGCTGGGCGGGAATTATGCGCGCACTTACCACCACCGATTTTGAACAAGCCAATGTTGAATACATCCAATTTTGGTTGCTTGACCCTTATGAACATTATTCTATTAAAACCGATGAGGGTTTACCTGCAAATCACGTGATTTCTAATGCCGATTTTACAGGTGAATTATATTTTAATTTAGGCAACATTTCGGAAGACATCTTAAAAGACGGTCGCAAAATGTTTGAAAATGGTTTACCTCAAGATGGTGTTAAATCGCCTGCTACGGTCAATGAAACCTTATGGTCCGATATTCCGGTAACCCAATCATTACTTTATGCTTTTGATGAAAAAGACCAAGCGCGTACCAATCAAGATCTCGGCTTAGATGGCTTAAATGATTCCGAAGAACAAACGCGTTTTAGCGACTTTTTAAACCAGCTTCCACCCGCCGTAAAAACACAAATTCAAGGCGATCCTGCCTCCGATAATTATCATTATTTTAGAGGTACAAACTTTGATAGTGAAAATGCATCCATTATTAACCGCTATAAAAACTTCACTAATACACAAGGCAATTCGCCTACAGCAAATTTATCAACCGAATCTTATCCAACCTCAGCAACCTCTTTTCCCGATATTGAAGATATTGACAGAGACCAAACAATGAATACGGTTGAGAGTTATTATCAATACAAAGTATCCTTAAATCAAAACGATTTAGCGGTTGGCAAAAATAACATTGTTGACCGACGCCAAATTTCGGTAACCTTAGCCGATGGCACTAGCGAAACCGCCACTTGGTATCAATTTAGAATTCCCGTTAAATCACCCGACGAAGTCATCAATGGCATTTCAAACTTTAATTCCATTCGCTTTATGCGCTTGTTTTTAACTAAATTTAAAATCCCTGTGGTATTGCGGTTTGGCGAATTAGAATTGGTTCGCGGTGATTGGAGGCGTTATACAAAAACCTTACCCAATCCGCCAAGTTTACCCGTAAATTTAGATGGCACTCAACTGCAAAATTTTGTGGTAGGGGTTGTTAATATTGAAGAAAATGAAGGTCGTAGGCCCATTAATTACGTGTTGCCTCCCGGTATTATTAGAGAGCGTTTACAAGGTAGCACTTCCATTCAGCGTCAAAACGAACAAAGTTTATCCGTAAAAATCAAAGATTTAAATTCGCAAGAAACCCGTGCCATTTTTAAAAATATCAGTATGGATTTAAGGATGTTCAAAAAATTGAAAATCTTTATCCATGCCGAAGGTATAGAAGGAGAAGCAAGTGTTCAAGACGGCGATTTAAAAGCGTTAATCAGATTGGGAAGTGATACCGAAGAAAATTATTACCAAATAGAATTACCCTTAAATATTACTGCTTTTAATGCCTTATCGGCAGAAGAAATTTGGCCACAAGCAAATGCTTTAGACCTAGCTTTAGAAAAGCTTGGCAAACTTAAAATCTTGCGTGAGGAAGCCGGCATTTTGCCAAACACCTTTTTTCCGAACCCTGGAAGCGCACCGATATTCGATGATTTGGGTGCTATTGAAGTCCGCGTATTTGGAAATCCAAACCTTGCGAATATAAAAGCCGTTATGCTCGGTATAAAAAATACGAGCGCCACCCCAAAAAGTACTGAAGTTTGGTTTAATGAGCTGCGCGTTGCACAATTCGACAATAAAGGTGGCTGGGCAACTAATGTTAATGCCGATGCTAATTTTGCCGATTTTGCCGATGTGTCTTTTGCAGGAAGTGCCAGCTCTATTGGCTTTGGCTCAATTGACCAACGCGTAAACGAACGCAGTCAAGAAGACATTAAACAATATAACATTGTTACCAATATCAGTTTAGGCAAACTCTTACCCAAAAAATGGGGCATCAATTTACCGATGAATTTTAGCACTTCTGAATCGTTTAGAGACCCAAAATACGACCCGCAATTACAAGATGTTAAATTTCAAGATGCCAAAAATACGGTGAGCGATGAGTCAAGAGATTATACCCAGCGCACCAGCATCAATTTTATGAATGTTAAAAAAGAGCGCACCAGCACCGATCCTGATGTTAAGAAAAAACCTTACGATATTGAAAATTTATCGTTGAGTTACGCTTACAACCAAAATTACCATCGCGATTACAATACCAAACTCTTGAAAGACCAAAATGTGCGCGCTTCGGCTACTTATAATTATACCTTTAAACCCTATGTTTTAGAACCTTTTAAGAACACAAAATTCTTTGACAAAAAAAATTATCTAAAATTTATAAAGGAATTAAATATCAATTTAATACCAACCTCTTTAGCCGTTAATTCAAATATCCGTCGCACCTATAACGAACAATTATCGCGGACTTTAGTGAGCGGTTTACCCGATTTGCCTACGCTAAAACAACGCTATTTTTTGTTTGATTGGGATTATAATGTTGCCTATAACTTAACCAAATCACTCGATTTTAATTTTAGAGCGGCTAATAATTATGTTTATGATGACTTTTTAAATGATGATGTAAAAGTATTTGACAACTTCTTTAAAATTGGCCGTCCGCAAAACTACCACCAATCTTTAAACGCCACTTATAATGTGCCCATTGACCAATTGCCTTACCTCGATTTTATCACCACTACCTATACTTATACAGCCGATTTTGATTGGCAAGCCTCCTCAAATGCTGTTGTGCAATTTGTGGGAAACAGCATCAGCAATGCCAATACCAATAACCTATCTACAACATTAAATTTAACTAAATTCTATAAAACCGTAGGCATTGAAAAGCTGAGAACAAGTGACTCAAAACCTTCGGAAGATCCCTTAAAAAAAGAAGCTGTAAAAGTTGAAGGAAGCGCTAATTTTGCTCAAAAAGCGCGCAATATTGGTTTAGATATTTTGACCTCAATTAAAAAAATAAACATCGGCTATACCAGCAATAACGGGACATTTTTGCCCGGATACATTCCCGAAATTGGCTTTTTAGGTCGCAATAATTTTTCGGGCGGTCTCGCCCCTACTTTTGGATTTGTATTTGGCAGTCAAAATGACATCAGAGACCTCGCATTGACTAGAGGCTGGCTGATTTCTAGAAATGCAACCGATCCCATTTACAGCAAAACCTACACCACCACCCATTACGATAAATTAGATTTAGGTGCGGATATTAATCCTGTTAAAGACCTTCAAATTGACTTAATTGCCAACCGTATTTTTACAAATAGCAACAGCCAACAATTAGATGTTATTGACAATGCCTTTTCGGATGAGCCAATTAATACCATGGGAAATTTCAGCATCAGCAATATCATGATTAAAAAAGCCTTCGACGGAAATGGCGATGACACCTTTAGCACTTTTAAATCAAATAGAACCATCATCGCTAACCGATTGGCACAAAAAGCCGGATTAAATTCAACCGATGGCTTTGGCGAAACGAGTCAGCAAGTGTTATTACCGGCATTTTTAGCCGCTTATTCCGGAAAAGATGCCTCAAAAATTTCGCTAAACACCTTTAGAAGCACGCCCATTCCTAATTGGAAAATAAGTTATCGCGGTTTGATGAATCTCAAATGGTTTAAAGATAATTTTAGCAGCTTTACCTTGTCGAATGCTTACCGTGCTTCGTATGGAATTTTAGGTTTTAACAACAACTTGCAATACGATGCAAGTAATCCTTATGGCAATTCCAATAAAAATAAAGCCAATGATTTTAATAGTGAGCTGTTAATTAATGGTGTAAATTTAATAGAAGACTTTTCACCACTCATTCAAGTGGATTTAAAATTGATAAACTCCTTGTCTTTTAAAGCCGAAATTAATCGGGATAAATCATTAAATCTCAATTTTAACAACAATTCCCTTACCGAAATAAGAGGCAAAGAATATGTTATTGGTGTGGGTTACCGATTTAAAGACTTACAACTCCGCATTAAAAATGGCAGCAGCAACACCATTTATAAAGGCGATTTAAATTTAAAAGCTGATTTTTCTATCAGAGACAACCTCACCGTTATCCGCGCCATTGACAAAGAAAATAATCAAATTACCGGAGGTCAAAAATTGGTAGCATTTAAATTTTTAGCCGACTATAATTTGTCAAAAAATTTAATGGCATCCTTTTTTTATGACCAAAATACCTCTAGATTTGCAATCTCAACAACCTTTCCAAGAAAGTCTATTAGTACCGGTTTAAGTATTAGATACACACTTGGAAATTAAATAACTAAATATAAAATGACAATACCTGAAAATTTAAAGTACACCAAAGATCACGAATGGATTTTAGTTCAAGGAAACAACGCAACCGTTGGCATTACCGATTTTGCTCAAAGCGAATTAGGCGATATTGTTTATGTTGATATCGATACCGTTGGCGAAACCTTAGAAATTGAAACCGTTTTTGGAACCGTTGAAGCTGTAAAAACAGTTTCCGACTTGTTTTTACCGGCAACCGGTGAAATCACCGAATTTAACGCCGCCTTAGATACCCAACCTGAATTAGTTAATTCAGATCCTTATGGCAAAGGTTGGATGATAAAACTTAAATTAAGCGACCTCAGCCAATTAGATAATCTTTTAGATGCACAAGCTTATAAAGCACTTATTAACGGATAACGCAATTTACCTTGCGCTGGCTTGTAGTTTTTTGATTTTAATTTTTAGCTTGATTCCTGTGCAGAGCAACTTGTTGGGAACCGTTAATAATTCTGACAAAATTCTACACACTTTTTCCTATACATTGCTTAGTTTAAGCTGGCTCTTTTACTTTAAACCGATAAAAAACTTAAAAGTTAAATTTTTTTTAGCCCTAAACCTATTTTTTTTCGGCATCATTATTGAAGTGTTACAATCGACCCTAACTACTTATAGAACTGGTAGTTTATACGATGTAGTTGCAAATACAATCGGAATTTTTATTGCACTTTTTAGTTTTGAAAAGCTCTTTAAACTGATTTTTTCAAAATAATTAATTAAGTTGCAAATGTTTTATTTATTTTATTAAATTAGCAAACTTATAAAAACATTTTAGGCATGAACTTAAAAAAGAATCCAAAAGCGAACTTAGAAAACTACAGTACGTTTTTTATGCAGTTAGGATTGGTATTGGCATTGTTAGTATCATTGCTCTCTATTGAGTATAAAACCTACGACCGATCTTTATCATCCTTAGGCAATTTAACAATCAATGACGATCTTGAAGAAGATGTTCCTATTACCGAGCGTATTGAACCTATAAAACCACCACCACCACCACCGCCTGCGCCAGAAATTATTCAAGTTGTAAAAGACAAAGAAGATATTAAAGAAACGGTTTTACAATCAACCGAAACCAATGAAACTGAAAAAATTGAGGTTAAGGATATTGTAACGGTTAATGAAGATGAAGATGTTGCCGAAGATGTGCCCTTTGCCATTATTGAAAATGCACCTGTATTTCCCGGTTGTGAAAATAAACCAAAATCTGAACAAAAAAAATGTCTATCCGATAACATTACGGCCTTAGTTAACAAAAAATTTAATGTTGACTTAGCAGCCGATTTAGGTTTAACACCCGGTAAAAAAAGAATCTCTGTGATTTTTAAAATCGACAAAAATGGTGAAGTTGTTGATATTCAAGCAAGAGCACCACACCCACGTCTTGAAAAAGAAGCCATTCGTGTGGTTGGTTTAATACCAAAAATGACTCCCGGTAAACAAAGAGGTCGCGCCGTTGGCGTAAAATATAGTTTACCAATTGTGTTTAATGTTCAAGAATAATAAAATTTAAGCTACGGCTACTTTATAAATCCCATTTCAAAACCGAAATGGGATTTTTTTTGCAATAAAATTAGTACTTTCGTAGCTGTTAAATTTATTAGCTATGCCCGATTATTTTGCACACCAAACCGCCATTATAGACCCCGATTGCCAAATTGGTAAAGGTTCAAAAATATGGCATTTTAGTCATCTAATGAACAATTGCACTATTGGTGAACAATGTAATATTGGGCAAAATGTTGTGGTTTCGCCACAAGTTATTTTAGGTCGTAATGTAAAAGTTCAAAACAATGTATCCATTTACACGGGTGTTATTTGTGAAGATGATGTTTTTTTAGGGCCATCAATGGTTTTCACCAATGTCATTAATCCGCGAAGTGCCGTTTTACGCCGTGATCAATACCGACAAACCATCGTTAAAAAGGGCGCAAGTATCGGCGCAAACGCTACCATTATTTGTGGCAACAACATTGGCGAATACGCATTAATAGGCGCGGGAAGTGTTATCACTAAAGAAGTTTTGCCCTTTGCTTTAGTTGTTGGCAATCCAGCTAAACAAATTGGTTGGGTTAGCGAATACGGACATCGGTTAAATTTTGATACCAAAGGTTTTGCCACCTGTCCCGAAACTAAAGATACTTATCAGCTTAAAAACAATTTCGTAACCAAACTTAAATAATGTTAAAAAAAGCCCTCCTTTTTTTATTGGTCTTTTGCGCTTATTCACAGTTTCTCTTTGCTCAAGAAGCAAAATACCCCATTTATAACAATTGTACACAAACCGACGAAATTGCTTTACAGGAATGCTTTTTAAGCTCCGTAAAGAAAGCCGTTTTGAACAAAATTGAACTTCCCGAAACTTTAGTAAAAGCTAATTTTAAAGGCACTATCAATATTATTTTTTTAGTGGCTAGTGATGGCACATTTAAAGTGATTTATATCGATACCAAATATGAAGATTTAATAAAAAATATCACGCAAATTTTTAAAGACCTCCCTAAAGCAAAGCCTGCCATGTCGGGCGAACGCCCTATCGAAATGCAATTTGTATTTCCGCTTACCATTCCGCTTGGCAGTGAGCCACAAACAGCGATAATTAGTGCACAAAAAACTCAAAATAGGTTTGTTAGAAACATCAAAGCCGATAAACCCATCCGTCAAATAAAACCGCAAATTGTTAAAAAAGCAGTTACCCAAAAAGGCTTTTATCCCGAGCATCAAAGCGCTTTAAACATTCCTTTTTCGCAAACCGACTATGCTTATCTCGATTATTTTTATAACAAAAATGCACAAGCACATTCTGGTTTTAAGCCTTATATTTATGACGTTGCTACAAAATATGTCGATTTAGATGCTCAAAAAAATACCCTTTTAAAACCAAAAGACGACTGGTTTGGGCGAAAGTTTTTTAATGAGCACATGCTCATCGTTCAAGATTCTGATTTTTGGATTACCCTAAATCCGATTGCCGATTTGCAATTGGGAAAAGACAATTCCGATTTAAAATATACTTACAATAACACCCGTGCCGTTCAATTGCAAGGTGGCTTAGGTTCGCAGTTCAATTTTTCGTCAACCATTTACGAAAGTCAGGGGCGTTTTGCCAATTATATCAATCAGTTTATCATTGACAATAAACCCGTTAACTCAAACGGACTTGTCCCCGGAAGAGGACGCTCAAAAGAATTCAATACCAACGGTTTTGATTATCCCCTTGCCGAAGGTTACCTTTCTTATACCCCCAATCATTTTTTTAATTTTCAGTTTGGACAGGGTAAAAATTTTATTGGCGACGGCTATCGCTCTTTATTCTTATCGGATGTGGCTTCACCCTCACCCTATTTTAAAATTACAACTACCTTTTGGAAAATTCAATATACCAATCTTTGGCTTTTTTTAGATGATGTACGCCCCGAAGCTCAAGTTAACGGTGCAAACGCCCGTAAATTTGTGGTGATGCACCATTTAAGTTACAACATCAATAGCCGCTTAAACATCAATTTATTTGAATCGGTAATTTCGGATAACGCCAATCACGACGGATTAAATGTCAATTATATAAACCCCATTATTTTTTTCCGACCCATTGAATTTTCTAGAGGAGAAAGTGCTGGAAATGCGCTGCTTGGCATAGGTTCTAAATATAAGTTTAGCGATAATTTTGTGGTCTATAACCAATTTTTAGTTGATGAGTTAAACTTAAAAAACCTCGCCTCAGGTGGTGGCTCTTGGACAAATAAATTTGGATTTCAACTAGGTGCGAAATATTTTAATGCCTTTAAAATAGAAAACCTACACCTTCAGGCCGAATTAAATATTGTCCGCCCGTTTACTTATTCGCATGCCAACCCGCTTTTAAACTACGCCCATTTCAACCAACCCTTAGCACATCCTTGGGGCGCAAATTTTTATGAATTTATCGCCATAGCGCACTACAAAAAAGACCGCTTATTTGGAAATTTAAAATTAGTAGTGGGCAAAAAAGGATTCGATATAGCGGGCAACCCCATTAGTTTTGGAGGCAATTTGTATATTGATTATAACAAACGCGGCAGTGATATAAATCAAACTTTAGCACAAGGCAACAAAACGGCCATTTTTATAGGCGATTTACAAGCGGGATATTTGATAAATCCGGCAACAAACCTCAAAATTTTTGCGAATATTACCTATCGCAAATTCACACCGACAATAAGTTCAGCTAATTTTAAAGCCGATACGACCACCTGGTTTAATTTGGGTTTTAGAACCGATTTATTTAATTGGTACTTTGATTTTTAACCGAAAACCATTTCGTTAAAATTATCACAATGCTTCAGTTCTTGAACCTTAACTTTGTATCTTTGTTTTTAAAAAATTAAATTTTGATGAACAAAAAAGTTATTTTGATGATTTTAGACGGATGGGGCATTGCACAAAACCCAGACGTTTCGGCAATTGACCATGCCAACACGCCCTTTTTAGATTCCCTTTATAAAAATTATCCCCATGCCAGCTTGCGTACCGATGGTTTAAATGTGGGTTTGCCCGAAGGACAAATGGGTAATTCGGAAGTCGGACACATGAATTTGGGGGCTGGTCGCATTGTTTATCAAAATCTCGTAAAAATTAATTTGGCCGCCGCCGATGGCTCTTTAGCCAATGAAAAAGAAATTATCGCCGCTTTTGATTATGCCAAAAAAAATCATAAAAATCTACACTTCTTAGGCTTGGTTTCCGATGGGGGCATTCACAGTCACATCAATCATTTAAAGGCTTTAACTCAAGCTGCCGCCAATCATAAGGTTTCAAATGTGTTTGTTCATGCCTTTACCGACGGTCGCGATTGCGACCCAAAATCAGGGATTACTTTTATATCAGCATTAGAACAGCATCTGCAAAAAACAACGGGAAAAATTGCCACTATTTCTGGTCGCTATTTCGCTATGGATCGCGATAAACGCTGGGATCGCGTTGCTATTGCTTATAAAGCTTTGGTGAATGGCGAAGGTGAAAAATCATCCAACTTGATTGAAAGCATGATCGCAAGTTATGATATGGATGTTACCGATGAATTTATAAAACCCATTATTAAAGTAGATGCTAATAATGAACCAATCGGAACTGTGAAAGAAGGCGATGTGGTCATTTATTTTAACTTTAGAACCGACCGTGGACGGGAATTAACCGAGGTTTTAACCCAAAAAAGTTATCCTGAATTTGACATGTCAATAGTGCCGCTTTATTTTGTTACCCTTACCAATTATAACGATACCTTTAAAGGACTGCACATTGTTTATCAAAAAGATGACTTATCAAATACACTCGGTGAAGTTTTAGAAAAACATCACAAAAAACAAATCCGCATTGCCGAAACCGAAAAATACCCCCACGTCACCTTTTTCTTTTCGGGCGGTCGCGAAAAAGCATTCGAAGGCGAAAGCCGAATTTTATGTCCCTCACCAAAAGTGGCTACTTATGATTTAAAACCCGAAATGAGCGCTTATGATATCCGCAATGCCATAGTGCCCGAACTCAAAAAACAAGCAGTCGATTTTGTATGTCTAAACTTTGCCAATGGCGATATGGTTGGACATACTGGCGTTATGGAAGCCGCCATAAAAGCCTGTGAAGCCGTTGATGCTTGCGTTAAAGAGGTGGTAACTACGGCGCTTGAAAATAATTATACAACCATTATTATTGCCGACCACGGTAATTGTGAAAAAATGATAAACGAAGATGGTACGCCAAACACCTCACACACCACTTTTCCTGTGCCAATTGTGTTGGTTGATAAGGATTTAAAACAAATAAAGAGTGGCGTTTTAGCCGATGTTGCACCTACCATTTTAAAATTAATGGGTATTGAGCAACCTCAAGTGATGACCCAAAATGCGTTAATTTAATCTTATATTTGCAAAAAAACTTAGATGATTCCACAAACTTCCTTAGTCATTGCAGTAGATTTTGATGGTACTATTGTGGAATCGGCCTACCCAAAAATAGGCAAACCCATCATCTTTGCTTTCGACACCTTAAAGGCGCTTCAAAAAGACGGTCATCGCTTGATTTTATGGACTTATAGAACCGGTCGATTACTAGATGAAGCCGTAGTTTTTTGCAAACAAAACGGCATAGAATTCTATGCTGTGAACAAGAGTTTTGACGAAGAGCCCTTTGACATCAATAAAATTAGTCGCAAAATTTTAGCAGATGTCTTTATTGACGACCGCAATATTGGTGGCTTGATGGATTGGGGCAAAATGTACCAAATTATCAGTCAAGGAAAAGCACTAGGAGAACCACTCGAAAAACGAAGTTTTTGGTCGTTTAAAAAATCTTAACACTTAGCTTTCAAAATAAGTGCGTTCTATCGCTTCTTGATGTTTTGGATGCGCAATATTGATTAAAGCTTTAACCCGTTGTTGAATGGTTTTGCCATATAAATTTGCCACACCAAATTCGGTGATGATATACTGAACATGGGCTCTGGTTGTTACCACGCCCGCACCTTGTTTTAAAAAGGGAACAATTCGGCTCGCCCCATTATTTGTAGTTGACGGCAAGGCAATAATGGCTTTTCCTCCTTCACTTAACGAAGCGCCTCTGATAAAATCCATTTGTCCACCAACGCCCGAATAAATATTTTTTCCGATTGAATCGGCGCAAACTTGCCCGGTTAAATCAACTTCAATAGCCGAATTTATCGCAACCATTTTTGGATTTTGTTTAATGTTTGCTACATCATTTACATAGTCGGCGGCGCGCATTTCTATAAACGGATTGTCATCAATATAATCGTATAAACGCTTGGTTCCTAAGGCAAAAGTTGCTAAAGCGCGCCCCGGATTTACCTTTTTATAATTGCTGTTAATCACATCTTCTAAAATTAAATCAATCACGCCATCCGAAAGCATCTCGGTGTGTAAACCTAAATCTTTATGATTGTGCAAGCGTGCTAAAACGGCATTGGGAATCACGCCAATTCCCAATTGTAGGGTGCTTCGGTCTTCAATTAATTCGGCAATATAGTTGCCAATTTTTTGAGCATCGGCATTTGGTGTGGGAATTTGCAATTCTACTAATGGCAAATTATCTTCAACAAAAGTGTCTAATTCTGAAATATGAATAATGCCATCACCATGGGTTCGCGGCATAAAACTGTTTATTTGGGCAATGACATGTTTGGCGTTTGAAATAGCCGCCAAAGTAGCTTCTACCGATACGCCAAGCGAGCAATAGCCGTGTTTATCGGGTGGCGAAACCTGAATAAGTGCCACGTCAATTGGAATGATATTCCGTTTAAAAAGCAAGGGTAATTCGCTTAAAAACACCGGCGTATAAGAACCATTTCCGTTTTTTAAGCTTGCCCTAACATTTCCCCCAACAAAAAAGGAATTGACACAAAAACTATCTTTATAAATCGGATTGGCATAAAACGCTTCGCCTTCGGTATGCAAATGACAAACTTCAACATTTTTTAATTCGCCAAAACGTTCGGTCATCGCTTTAATCAAGGTTTTTGGCGCAGCAGCAGCAGCTTGAATATAAACCCTATCTCCAGATTTTATAACTTTAACAGCCTCGGCTGCCGTAATGGGGTGGTACAAGATTCTCATTTTTCTGCAAAAATAATTTGATTATTTTAAAAATTTACTGTCAAAAATCATTTTAGTGTAACTATTTTACAAAAAAGTTATCCTTTAAAAAACTTAATTTTAAATTACCTTTGCATTCTTAATACCATTGCAATGATTCATATAAAAACCCGAGATGAAATTGAATTGATGCGCGAAAGTGCGCTCATTGTTTCTAAAACTTTAGGGATGTTGGCAAGCGAAATAAAACCGGGCATAACTACCTTACATTTAGATAAATTAGCCGAAACTTTTATTCGCGACCACGGAGCTTTACCCGGATTTTTAGGTCTTTACAATTTTCCCAATACCCTTTGTATGAGTCCGAATGCCCAAATTGTTCATGGCATTCCAAATAACACACCTTTAAAAGACGGCGACATCATTTCAGTTGATTGTGGCTCGCTAAAAAATGGATTTTACGGCGATCACGCCTACACGTTTGAGGTGGGCGAAGTAGATGAAGCCACTAAAAAACTATTGCGAATTACCCGAGAAAGCGTTTATGTGGGCATTAAGGAATTTAGAGCCGGCAATCGCGTGGGCGATGTGGGTTATGCCATTCAGCAGTTTACCGAAAAAGAAGGCTATGGTGTGGTGCGCGAATTGGTTGGTCACGGTTTAGGACGCGTGATGCACGAAGATCCTGAAATGCCAAATTATGGCAGTCGTGGCAAAGGAAAACAATTTAAAGAAGGTATGGTTGTGGCTATTGAACCCATGATAAATATGGGAACCCACCGCATAAAACAATTGCGCGATGGGTGGACCATACTAACTGCCGATGGCAAACCTTCAGCTCATTTTGAACACGATGTTGCCATTGTTAACGGCAAACCCGAGCTACTCTCAACTTTTGAATATATTTATCAAGCGCTTGGCATTGACAGCGACGAAGAAAAACCTTTTAGACAAATCCCTTTAGTATTGTAATTTATGGGACTTTTTAAAACGATTTTAAACACCGTTCCGCGACCCATACTGATAAAACTAAGTTATCTCGCCCGTCCATTTTTGGCTTTTTGGTTCCGTGGCAAGGCTTATACCGATCCTATTGACGGCCACAATTATAGACGTTTTTTACCTTACGGATATGGGCAACAGCGCCCAAATGTTTTAGCGCCGGGAACTTTATCATTAGAGCGTCACCGCCTGTTATGGCTGTATTTGCAAAACGAAACTTCTTTTTTTACAGCCCCCTTAAAAGTATTGCATTTAGCACCCGAGCAGTGTTTTTTAAAACGCTTCAAGGCCCTTAAAAATTTAGATTATACCACTGCCGACCTCTATGCACCTCACGTTGATATAAAAGCTGATATCTGTAATTTACCCTTTGCAGATGCGGTTTTTGATGTGGTGTTTTGCAATCACGTTTTAGAACATATTACCGATGATACTAAGGCTATGCAAGAACTTTATAGGGTTTTAAAACCGCGAGGCTTCGGCATTTTTCAAATTCCACAAGATTTGAGTAAAGAAAAAACTTACGAGGATTTTAGCATTACCTCACCAGCCGAGCGCACCAAACACTTTGGCCAGTATGACCATGTGCGCATTTATGGACGCGATTATTTTAACAGATTAAGAGCCGTAGGCTTTAAAGTTCAGGAACTTAATTATTGTCAAAACCTCAGCGCGAAAACTATTGAGCAATACCGTTTGGTATCGGATGAAATTTTACCGGTTTGTTTTAAATAGAACGCCGAATACGCCAATTTTTTAAGATTGCTGCCAATTATAACGGCGCAAAATCTGTGCAATCTGTGTTAGTTGCGTGCTAATAGAATTTTAGATTGACTTACAAAGTCTATCAAAATCCAATCCCCCATAATTGCCAGAACTCATCAGCAACAAAGCCGTTTGCTCTAAATTTTGAGAAAATAAATAGTCGCTAAATATTTTGGGATTTGTAAAAACATGCAAATCTTTTCTGTTAAAGGCTTCTTTAATTTGTTGTGCACTAATGCTTTCTAATTGTTTAATAGCAACCGCATCGGGCGCGTAAAACACCACCGCCACATCGGCAGCATCGAGGGCATGTTGGTACTGGCTTAAAAAGTTGGCATTTAAACTGCTATAAGTATGCAATTCTAAACACGCAATAACCCTTTTGTTTGAATATTGTGCTTTAACCGCATTTGTAGTGGCTTTTACCTTGCTTGGTGAATGTGCAAAATCCTTAAAAATAACGGTATTTTTTGAGACGCCTATTTTTTCTAAACGCTTATCAGCGCCCATAAAACTGGCCATTGCTTTATAAAAATCGGTTTCATTAACACCCATGTGCTGGCAAATCTGCTTTGCGCCGGCGAGGTTTTGAAGATTGTGTTTTCCAAAAATTTCTAATGGCATAAAACCTTCCTCCGTTTCAATAAATGTTTTACCATTTTTAATTGTGTAGTTTGGCGTTTTATAAGGATCTCGCTTTAGCGCCTTTGACGATTGTTCAACAACCTGTTTAACAACCTCATCTTCATTATTATAAACAATTATTCCATCAGGTCTAATCGCCTCAACAAAAATCCGAAATTGCTCGACGTAATTTTCAAAGGTTGGAAATACATTGATGTGATCCCAAGCAATGCCACTTAAAAGGGCAATATTGGGTTGGTATAAATGGAATTTTGGTCGTCTGTCAATGGGTGAAGATAAATATTCATCCCCTTCAAGCACCATAAACTTGTTTTCGTGGGTTAAATGCACCATGGTGTCAAAACCCTTTAACTGTGCGCCAACCATATAATCAACTTCTAAATGATGAACGCGCATGACGTGCAAAATCATTGCGGTAATGGTGGTTTTACCATGGCTGCCACCAATAACTACGCGTATTTTATCTTTTGATTGCTCGTATAAAAATTCGGGATAGGAATAGATTTTTAAGCCTAATTCTTGCGCTTTTACCAATTCTAAGTTATCGGGTTTGGCATGCATACCCAAAATAATGGCATCAATTTGTGCGTTGATATTTTCTGGAAACCAGCCCCAAGCATTTGGCAACAAGCCTTTTGCCGCCAATCGCGATTTTGAAGGTTCGTGAATCACATCATCACTTCCGGTTACATTATGGCCTTTTTGCTTTAGTGCAATGGCTAAGTTGTGCATGGCGCTTCCGCCAATGGCTATAAAATGAATGTTCATTTGTAAAAATTAGCTGTAAAAATACAAAATCATTTAGCAGATTTGACAACTTTTAAAAAGTTGTAAAATATTAAAAGTTGTTAAACCTAGCTATTCTTTTAATTCAATTTAAACGGTATATTATGACTTTCAAGTACTTTTAGCAGATGCTTTGTGAGCTTTATCTTAACAGTTTGACTATACATATTCACTTGAATTTTTTCTTTTGAATCAGTTACCTTAACGCACAGTTGCTTATCGCCGTGATGTGTTTTTAATAAGTTCTTTAATTCGTTGACAAAATCTTCGTTAAGACTGTCTAGCTCTAGCGTTAAGGTGATTTTTTTAGTCAAGTTTTCAAGTACTTCTTGCAGCAATTTGATGTCTATAAATTTGATATTGATCTGCCCTTCTTGCCAAGCCTTTTCTACTTTTAGCTTGCAGTGCAAGAACGAATTGAGTATTAATAAATGCTTGAATTTTAAATACTCTTCACTAAATATTCTAAACTCATACGAATCGGTAAAATCTTCTAAAACAAACAGTCCCCAAGCTTTGCCATTTTTAGAAACGCGGTGTTGCACATCGGTAACAATGCCTCCAACCGAAAGTTCTTTGCCTACCAATGACTCTTTATTGTTGAGTAAACCTACCTGCGCATTGCAAAAATTTTGTATTTCTGTTTTATAGTCGTCAAGCGGATGTCCCGAAATGTAGATGCCTACTACTTCTTTTTCTTTTGCCAATTTTTCCATGACACCCCAAGGTTCGCAATCGGGAAATTTAGGTTCGTCAAATTGCACTTCAGATGTTTCGCCAAAAAGGGATACTTGTGAGGCGTTTTTATGCTCTTGATATTTACTTCCAAAGCGCAATGCTTTTTCTATAAACGTCTGATTTTTATCGTCTAAAGCAAAGTATTGTGAACGATATACCTCTGCTAAAGAATCTAAAGCCCCCGATAAAATAAGACCGTCGAACACCTTTTTATTTGCCGCACGTGAATCAATGCGTTTGGCGATATCAAAAATGGAGGTGTAATTGCCGTGTTCTTTGCGTTCTAAAACTATGGCGTTAACAGCATTTGCGCCAACGCCTTTAATTGCGCCCATTCCAAAGCGAATGGCTCCCGATTTATTTACCGAAAACTTTAAAAAACTTTCGTTGATATCGGGTCCCAAAACCTCAAGTCCGGAGCGTTTGCACGCCTCCATAAAAAAGCTAATTTGCTTGATATCGCTCATATTATTCGACATACAAGCCGCCATAAATTCGGCCGGATAATGCGCTTTTAAATAGGCGGTTTGGTAACCAATAAAGGCATAGCAAACCGAATGTGATTTATTAAAGGCATAAGCGGCAAATTTTTCCCAATCCTTCCAAATTTTTTCGAGTACCGTTTCGGGATGACCATTGGCTATGCCATTTTCAATAAATTTAGGCTTTAGAACAACCAAAATTGAGAGGTCTTTTTTTCCCATCCCTTTGCGCAACTTATCGGCTTCACCCTTGGTAAAATTTGCAATGCGCTGTGAGAGCAGCATCACTTGCTCTTGATAAACCGTTACGCCATAAGTTTCTTTTAGCTGGTCTTCCATTTCAGGAAGGTCATAAACAATGGCTTCTTCGCCGTGCTTTCGCTGAATAAATAACGGAATATACTCCATTGGACCTGGGCGATATAAGGCATTCATGGCTATTAAATCGGCAAACTCAGTAGGTTTTAAGGCGCGTAAGTTTTTTTGCATTCCAGCCGATTCATATTGAAAAACGCCCACGGTATCGGCATTTTGAAAAAGCTCAAAAGTTTTAGGGTCATCGAGTGGAAAATCATCGGGAACTAGCGTTTTGCCGTGAATAGCTTTGATAATTTTTACGGCATCTTTTATTAAGGTCAGGGTTTTTAATCCTAAAAAGTCCATTTTAAGTAAGCCCGCATTTTCTACCACGTGGTTGTCGAATTGGGTGACATACATTTCGGAATCTTTAGCCTTAGCTACAGGCACTAAATTAGAAATATTTTCGGGTGAAATAATGACACCACAAGCGTGAATGCCCGTATTTCTTACGGTTCCTTCAATGGCTTTTGCCTGTTTTAAGGTAATGGCATCTAAGCTAGATCCTTTTTCAATTTCAATGAGAGTTTTTATTTTTTCTTGGTCGTCGGCATTAAGACTGCTGCGAATTGCCTTACTTTCATCATCGGTACCAAAAATATTTTTGAGTGAAATAAGCGGAATCAATTTAGCCATTCTGTCGGCTTCTTGAAGTGGTAAATCTAAGGCGCGTGCCGTGTCGCGCACAGCCGATTTTGCCGCCATTGTGCCATAAGTAATAATTTGTGCCACCTGATTTGCGCCGTATTTTTTGATGACGTAATCAATTACCTTTTGCCGACCTTCGTCATCAAAATCAATATCAATATCTGGCAAAGAAATTCGGTCGGGATTTAAAAATCGCTCAAAAAGTAAATCGTATTTTAACGGATTTATATTGGTTATTGTCAAGCAATAAGCTACCACCGAACCGGCAGCCGAGCCACGACCGGGACCAACCGTAACCCCCATTTTTCGAGCCTCAATGATAAAATCGTGAACAATTAAAAAGTAACCCGGATAGCCTGTTTTTTTGATGATTTCTAATTCGAATTCAATACGCTCTATTAAAGCCTCATCCAAATGGGTAAAACGCATTTTTGCGCCGATATAAGCTAGGTGTTTTAGATAGTTATTTTCACCGCGATTGCCACCATCAACTTCATCTTCGGCAGCTTGAAATTCTTTAGGGATGTCGAATTTAGGCAACAAAACTTTACGTGCCAGGATAAACGGCTCAATTTTTTCTACAATTTCTTGGATGTTGATAATGGCTTCGGGCACATCGCTAAATAAAGACTTCATTTCATCCTGAGTTTTGAAGTAAAATTCAGCGTTTGGCAATCCGTAACGCGACCCTCTTCCTCTGCCTACGGGTGTACTTTTCTTTTCGTTATCCTTTACGCAAAGCAAAATATCTTGTGCCTCGGCATCGGCTTTATCTATATAAAAAGTGGTGTTGGTTGCCACCACTTTTACATGGTGCTTTTTAGAGAGCTCAAGTAATGTGCGATTCACCAAATCCTCGTTTTCGAGTCCGTGGCGGATTAATTCTAAGTAGAAATCTTCTTTAAATTGGTCTTTCCAATACAACAAAGCCTCTTCGGCTTGTTGCGCGCCAAGGTTTAGTATTTTACCGGCAACTTCACCGTAGGTATCTCCGCTTAAAGCGATTAAATCATCTCTGTAAAGTTTAATAACTTCTTTATCAACTCTCGGCACATAATAAAAACCTATGGTGCTGGCAATTGATGCCATTTTTGCCAGATGGTGATAGCCTTGTTTATTTTTTGCCAGCAACACCAATTGGTAGCCATTATCTTTGTGCGTGCGGTCTAAATGGTTTTCACAAACATTAAAAACGCATCCCACAATCGGTTTTAAAGTGGGCTGTGGTTTTTCATTTTTGGTTAAAAGGGCATTTGCTTTAATGACCGATTGGTTGTGTTTGTCAATTTCGGTTACAAAATTAAAAACGCCCATCATATTACCGATATCCGTTAAGGCAACGGCAGGCATTTTGTTGATTAGGGCGGCTTTTATTAATTCAGAAATGCCTGTAGTTGATTGTAAAATAGAAAACTGCGAATAATTATGTAAATGCGAAAAGGGATAATTGTCTAAATTTTCGGTAGCCGTATCAACAATGGTTACCTCTAGGTTTTCGGCAGCAAAAGTCATTTCTAAGGCTTTGCTGGCTTCCTTTAAATTGATGTGTTTTAAGTGAGACGCTTTTATAAACCCAGGATTAGCTTGCTTAAATTGCTCAAAATAATCGGGGGTGGTTTGCAATTGCGATGCCGAATAATTGCCTGTTCTCAGCAATTCAAAAAAGCAACGTGCGGTAGCTTCAACATCGGCGGTTGCATTATGTGCTTCGGCAAAAGGTTCACCAAATAAATATTGGTGTAATTCGGTTAGGGTTGGCAATTTGAGTTTGCCGCCACGTCCGCCTGGCAACTGGCATAGTTTGGCAGTATCTTCGGTGCAAGTATCTAAAACAGGCCGTTTATTGAGGGGAGTTTCTAGGCCTGCTCTAATAAATTCGCAAGCCATAATATTGATGTCGAAACTCAAATTTTGACCGACAATAAATGTTGTATTTTCTAAATCTTTATTAAAAATTGTTAAAACTTCGCGCAAAGGAAGTCCTTGTTTTTCGGCGAGTTCAGTAGAAATTCCGTGAATTTTTTCGGCGTCGTAGGGAATGTTAAAACCTTCGGGTTTTATTAAATAATCTTGATGTGAAAGGCAAATGCCCATAGCGTCGTGCACTTGCCAAGCGAGTTGAACACAGCGTGGCCAGTTGTTGGTATCGGATATTGGGGCATTCCAACGTTTTGGTAAACCAGTGGTTTCTGTGTCAAAAATTAAATACATCATGGAGATTTAGAAGCTAAAAATAAGAATTTAAAAGTACGATTCTAAGACCATTCTACGCTGTTATTTTAATAATATTTATCAACATTTCTATAAAATAGCAGCAGCAAGATGGGTTAAATTAGAACGTAAGGTTGCTAATTTCCGCATTAAGGTTTTGAAAACAGAATTGAGGCTTGTTACTAATCAACAAACCCTAATCTATTTTTGTGAATTTGGTGTAAGCTTGTAAGACTTCGGGAATTA
>PFPU01000028.1 GCA_002793215.1 Flavobacteriales bacterium CG_4_10_14_0_2_um_filter_35_18 | reverse complement strand
CATCGATACCTTAGCCGATAATTTGAGCAAACTGTAAACCGATTTAAGCTCACAGATAGCTGATTGATTTATTAATAAAAGACTTTAGCTCACCATTTTCGAGTTCTAACAACAAACTTCCGTCAAGGTTTACATCACAAATTTTACCTTTAAAAATTTGATTGCCATCGCTATAATTTGAGAAAATTCCTTTTTTATAAAGCCTTTTTAAATAAGACGCTCTTAAATATATAAAATCTTTACTTTCAATATGCTCAAACTTATCCACTAAAGCCTTTAAAATATTTTGAAGCATCACCTCTAAATTAAAATCTTGATTGCAAACTAATTTTAAAGAGCTTGCATTTGGCAAATTATTAGAAAATTGAAGCTGATTGACATTTAAGCCAATGCCAATAACCGATTGCGTTATCAAACCACTTTTGACAGTATTTTCAATTAAAATTCCACCTATTTTTTGGTGGTCTGACATAATGTCGTTGGGCCATTTAATACTTAACTTATCTTTAACAAAAGGGACTAGACTGTCATATAATGCTAATGATATTGCGCAATTCAAATAAAATTGTTCGTTTAATGCAAGCTTCTTAAATCGGTATAATAAACTAAAGGTTAGATTTTTACCTGCCTCCGATTGCCAAGTTTCACCCTGCTGACCTCTGCCATTATTTTGAATAGTTGCAATAACAACGGTAGCATTTTTTAAAACGCATTTTTTAGCCCACTCTTTTAAATAGGTATTGGTAGAATTAGTGGCTTGAAGTTTGACAATTGTAAACATAGAAAACAAATATACACTAGTTTAATAATAAAAATTAATACATTTGTAGCTTAATTTTAAACCACTTAATGGCAAAAAAAACACAAAATCAAGACCAGCTCATTAGCTTAATTATTAAAGGAATAGAAGAAGTTAAAGGCAATAACATAAAAATTTTAGATTTGAGAAAAATTGCAAATACCGTTTGTGATTATTTTATTATTTGTGACGGAAACTCAAATACTCAAGTTGGAGCCATTTCAGGTTCCGTTCAAAAAATTGTCAGCAAAGCCATAAAAGAAAAACCTTGGCATGTAGAAGGCGAAAGCAATGCTTCGTGGATATTGATGGATTATGTTCACGTTGTAGTACATATCTTTCAAAAAGAAACCCGAGAATTTTATCACATAGAAAATCTTTGGGGCGATGCCGAAATTATATCAATAGATTCTAAATACTAAAAAAACACCATTAAAATGGCGAAAAAAAATACGACCGATAAAAAACCAACACCCGAACTAAAACCTAAGTTTAATATTAACTGGATTTATGGTGCAATAGCGATACTTTTTTTGAGTTCAATGCTCTTTAAATCGAGCAATTTTACTTCAAAAAATATTTCAAATAAAGAATTTGAAACTATTTTGCAAACCAATGATGTTTCAAAAATTGTCATCGTCAATAAAACTCAGGCACAAATCATTCTTAAAAAAGAAGCTTTTCAAAAAGCCATCTATAAAGATTTGACTTCATCGCCCTTTTTTAACAGTGCAAATCCGGTTTACCAAATGCAAATTGGTGATTTACAAAATTTTGAAAATACGCTTAAAGATAATAAAGCTAAATTTAATTTAGATTTTGATGTCAACAATGATTCGCAAACCGACCTATTTGACACCATTTTAACCTTTGCTCCATTCATCTTTTTGATTTTGATTTGGTTGTATTTTATGCGTCGCATGTCAGGCGGAGGCGCTGGCGGACCTGGCGGTCAAATATTTAGCATCGGAAAATCAAAAGCTAAATTGTTCGATCAAAACACCAAGGTAAAAGTTTCTTTTAAAGATGTTGCCGGTTTAGAAGGCGCAAAAGAAGAAGTTGAAGAAATTGTTGATTTTCTTAAAAATCCAGATAAATATACCTCTTTAGGAGGCAAAATTCCTAAAGGTGCTTTATTGGTAGGGCCTCCGGGAACCGGAAAAACACTACTTGCAAAAGCCGTTGCAGGTGAAGCTGATGTGCCCTTTTTCTCACTTTCAGGTTCCGATTTTGTTGAAATGTTTGTGGGTGTTGGGGCTTCGCGCGTAAGAGACTTATTTAAACAAGCTGCCGTAAAATCACCTTCAATTATCTTTATTGATGAAATTGATGCCATTGGTCGTGCCAGAGGAAAAAACAATATTACGGGTGGAAATGACGAACGCGAAAATACCTTAAACCAACTTTTAACCGAAATGGATGGCTTTGGAACCGATACCAATGTAATTGTTATTGGCGCAACCAACCGCGCCGATGTTTTAGACAAAGCCTTGATGCGTGCCGGTAGATTTGACCGACAAATTTTTGTTGATTTACCCGATTTAAACGAACGTGAAGCCATATTTAACGTCCATATTCGTCCGCTTAAACTCGCAAAAGACATCGACTTAAAATTTTTATCAAAACAAACTCCCGGTTTTTCGGGCGCTGATATTGCTAATGTTTGCAATGAAGCGGCGCTAATAGCAGCCCGAAATGGCAGTAAAAGTGTTGCTCATCAAGACTTTTTAGATGCCGTTGATCGCATTGTTGGCGGTTTAGAAAAGAAAAATAAAATCATCACCAAAAAAGAAAAACGCACCATTGCCTTTCACGAAGCAGGTCATGCAACTGTGAGCTGGATGCTTGAACACGCAGCGCCTTTGGTTAAAGTTACCATCGTTCCGCGCGGGCAATCACTAGGTGCTGCTTGGTATTTACCCGAAGAACGCATGATTGTGCAAACCGAACAAATGCTCGATGAAATGTGTGCAACCCTTGGCGGACGCGCTTCAGAACAAGTTGTTTTTGATAAAATTTCGACTGGAGCCCTAAACGATTTAGAAAAAGTAACCAAACAAGCGCGCGCCATTGTTACCGTTTATGGATTGAATCCTAAAATTGGAAATTTGACTTATTACGATTCAAGTGGTCAAGGCGATTATAGCTTTACCAAACCATACAGCGAAAGTACCGCTCAAATTATTGACCAAGAAATTCACAAAATTATTGATATTCAATATCAAAGAGCTATTGATATTTTAAAAGAACACAAGGATCAATTATCAACTTTAGCCGAATTACTACTAGAAAAAGAAGTCATTTTTAGAGATGATTTGGTACAAATTTTTGGCGAACGTCTTTTTAAAGAGGAAGAAAAAGTAGAACTCACAGAAAAAAAGCTTATTGAACCTGAAACAATAGCTGAAAAATTAGAAGAAAATAAAGATTAGTATTTTGTTTTTTGTATTTTTGGTCGGTTAAGATTCATCTATGGATTTTTTAAAGATTTTTTTTAAAACTAAACCCGACCCCAAACCAGAGCCAAAGCCTGAGATTAATCAATCAAAGGCTTTAGACGTTCTGTTTGTTGAAAATTTTATCGCTAAATCAGGACGGTTTTTATATTGCCAAACAACCGAAGATATTAAAGATCATTTAGTTAATATCCTAGATCAAGAGCGATGGCAAAATATGCTTAGCTTTTCAAAAAGCCTCCATAAATTGATGGAAAACTTTGAAATTAACGCTGCCGATTCCATTAATAAAGCTGATTGTTTTTTTACAAATTGCGAACATCTTATCGCCGAAGATGGCAGCATATTATTTTCATCAAAACAGTTAAAGGAATATAAATTAGTTGATTTACCTCAAAATTTTATTGTTTTTGCTAAAACCAGCCAGTTGGTCAACAATAAAGGCGAAAGTTTGACGGGAATCAAAAACCGCTATCAAAACAATACCATTCCCAGCAACATTACCGCTATAAAAAACTATAATCCAAACGACACCTCTACCAATTTTATGACGTATGGTAATAACAATGCCAAAAACCTATACCTCCTTTTGCTAGAAGATTTATAATATGAGGGAATTTTATATCAGGGCCGTATTTGCTCTAATCTACGCTGCAACCCTACTGGTTTCAACCTATTCTTCAAAGCATAGTTATTATGCTTTATTTTTTTTACTGATGTTACTTTGCGTAAAAGAATTTAAAAACCTTATAAAATATCGCTCAAATTGGATTTACGTAATTGCCGTTTTAATTTTTATCAGCTTTACTGATTATTTTCCAGGTTACTTTATTTATGCTTTAACCATTATTAGCGTGGTCATTCCGTTTACACTCATGTTTTTAAATGATAAAATATCTAAAAACGATATTAGCAATTTTGTTTTGAGTATTATTTATGTTATTCTGCCTTTTGGTTTGTTAATTAGAATTCCTTTTATTCATAGCAGTTATAGTCCCTCTGATGGCAATTATAATCCAACCCTTATTATTGCAGCCTTTATTCTAATTTGGACAAACGATACCTTTGCCTATATTGTTGGTAAAAGTATTGGAAAACACAAACTCATAGAGCGTATTTCTCCTAATAAAACCATCGAAGGATTTATAGGTGGCATTATGGCAACAAACATAATAGGATACATTATGTCAACCTATTATCCGGCCGAATTAGGAATGCTTCACTGGTTTATTTTTGCAAATATTTGTGGCATTTTAGCTGTTATGGGCGATTTAGTTGAATCTAAATTTAAGCGCTTAGCCCACGTAAAAGACAGTGCTAAAGTCATTCCCGGTCACGGTGGATTTTTAGACCGGCTAGACAGTCTTATTTTAGTTGCACCTTTTGTATATTTGTTTCTTCAACTCGTTAAATAGCTATGTTTCATAAAGAAGGCTTCAAAATAATAAGCATCGCCGGAATGATTACCGTGGTGCTAATTTTAACAACCGATTATTTATTTGGTCAATCATTACAAACAAACGTATTAGAAATTCTGATTTTATTTTGTTATGTGATGATACTTCAATTTTTTAGAAATCCAAAAAGAGTAATTAGTTGTGATGACACTCAAATTCTCGCTCCAGCCGATGGCAAAGTTGTTGTTATAGAGGAAGTTTTTGAAGCTGAATTTTTTAAGGATAAACGACGCCAAATCTCTATATTTATGTCGCCTTTAAATGTTCATGTAACCCGCTATCCCATTGGTGGAATTGTAAAATACAGCCAATATCATCCCGGAAAATATTTGGTAGCTTGGCATCCAAAATCTTCTACCGAAAATGAGCGCACAAGCATTGTGGTTGAGAACGAAAAAGTAGGTCCAATTCTTTACCGCCAAATTGCGGGCGCTATGGCTAGGCGTATTGTTAACTATGCCAAACCTAATGCCAAAGTCTCTCAAGGCGCTGATGCCGGATTTATAAAATTTGGTTCAAGAATAGATATTTTTGTCCCCTTAAATTTTAAGATCAACGTCCAATTAAACGACAAAGCTATTGGAGGTAAAACTGTTATTGCTAGTGTATTATGAAAGGTTTGGAAGAACGTTTTGACAAAGCCTATCAAATAGCATCGGCCATTAACCAAAGCCAAGTGCCACCCGATGTTATGTTGCGTTTGTATGCTTATTATAAATTAGCGACTAAAGACCGTCCTAGATTTCCAGAAAAATCTTATGAAACAAACATTAGAAATGCTTTTAAATTCAATGCCTTTACCCAACTCAAAGGTACTAGCATTACAGAAGCTAAAATTGAATACATTAAAATTGTAGAAAGCATAACCCACGAAACTATTAACTAAATAAATATGAAATCAAAATTAAAATTCCTGCTTATCGCTGTGATGGTGTTGAGCCTTAGCGCTTGCAAAAACGCTAAAAATGACTCTGAAAAAACCGCTGAAACTGGTTTTACAGTGGTAGATTCATCCGCAACCATTAAATGGACGGCCTACAAAACTACCGAAAAATTGCCCGTGAGTGGTGTGTTTAAAACAATCAATATCACTAACTCTAAACAGGCAGAAACGGCTGAATTGGCTTTAGATAGCCTTCAATTTAGCATTCCGGTTAGTAGCCTTTTTAGCAATAATCCTGAACGCGATGGCAAACTCAAAGATTTATTTTTCGGCATTATGGCTAATACAAGTTTGCTTAATGGCACTATTCATGTTGAAGGTGATAAAATGGGTTCACTTGAAGTTGTTATGAATGGTGTAACTAAAAGCCTACCACTTACTTTTACAACTGCTGGTGATACCATCCACTTTTCTGGTGTGATGAATTTGCCAGAATGGAATGTAACTGAAGCGTTTGCTTCCCTTAATAAAGCTTGTTTTGATTTACATAAAGGTAAAGATGGCATCAGCAAAACTTGGGATGATGTGCTAATTGAAGCTTCGGTTGTAAGTATAAAAAAATAATCCAAATCTCAAAAAAACTAAAAGACTGCTCAAAAGGCAGTCTTTTTTTTATAGGCTTAGCTCATAAATTTAAAATATAAACAAATCCAAGCGCTAGAGGTTTGATCTTTATAATTTTTAACAGCTACAAACGGCACGCTCCTACGGAGCTTTTGTTGGGTTACGGTTATTTTTTCTACAAACAGTTAGCCACTACGGAGCAAAAAAAAAGCGTGTGGTTTTTACAAATAGATTTAACCAATGATGCAAGCCGTTTATAGCTCCGTAGGAGCATACCGTTTGTAGGTGCGTGCCGTTTTGTAAAAAACCAACAAATAATTTTACAAATTCGACAAGCTTTCTTCTAGCGTTTTAATTTTTGCCAAAGCATCAGCTTCCTTTTGTTTTTCATTCGCCACCACTTGAGCAGGGGCACTTTCAACAAAACGGGCATTTGCCAACTTAGCGCGAACGGACTTTAAAAAGCCTTTGGTATAGTTTAGTTCTTCGGTAATTTTGGCTTGTTCTTCAGCGGCATTTACCACTTTTTTTATTGGAATAAAATATTCAAAAGATTTAACTCTAAATGAAACCGCTTGCTCAACTTTGTCATCCACAAAAGATAAAACATCAATAGCGCCTAATTTTTTTATTACCGCATTAAATGTTGGTGTTAAGTCTAAATTTTTAATAACTGCTAAATTAATAGTGTCTTTAAAGGCAATTTTGTGTTCTTTACGGATGGCTCTAATATTTGTAATCACCTCACTAGCAATGTCAAATTCCTGCAAAAGGAAGCTATTATAGTCGCTTTGTTTTGGATATTCGGCAATTATTAAGGCTTGCTTTGGCGATCGTTTTTCGAATAGTTGCCAAATTTCCTCCGTAATAAATGGCATAAAAGGATGCAATAATTTCAGGTTATCCTCAAAAAAGTTGATGACCGATTTATAAGTTTTAGCGTCGATTGGTTGTTGGTATTCAGGTTTCACCATTTCTAAAAACCAAGAAGAAAAATCATCCCAAACCAATTTATAAATGCTCATTAAAGCCTCGCTTAAGCGGTATTTTTTATAGGAATCTTCGGTTTGTATGAGCACATTTTGAAATTTAGCCTGATACCAATCAACCGCAATTTTAGAAGCTTCGGGTTGTGGAATTTTTTCATCTACTTCCCATTGTTTTACCAGCCTAAAAGCGTTCCATATTTTATTGGTAAAGTTCCGTCCTTGCTGGCATAAGTCTTCGTCAAAAGGTAAATCGTTACCGGCTGGTGAGGTTAGCAACATTCCAACACGCACGCCATCAGCACCAAATTTTTTCATCAATTCAATAGGATCGGGCGAATTGCCTAGTGATTTTGACATTTTTCGACCTAATTTATCGCGGACAATTCCGGTAAGGTAAACATTAGTAAAAGGTTTTTCGCCTCGGTATTCATAACCAGCAATAATCATACGTGCCACCCAAAAGAATAAAATTTCGGGAGCGGTAACCAAATCGTTTGTTGGGTAATAATAGTTAATATCTTTATTTTCAGGGTATCGTATGCCGTCAAAAACCGAAATTGGCCATAACCAAGACGAAAACCAAGTATCCAAAACATCCGATTCTTGCCTTAAATCGGTTTCTTTTAAATTTTTATTTCCCAATTTTTCTTGAGCTAGCGCTAAGGCTTCTGTCGCCGATTTGGCAACAACAAAATCATTTACGCCATTGGCATAAAACCAAGCAGGAATTTGATGTCCCCACCACAATTGACGAGAAATGTTCCAATCGCGCACATTTTCCATCCAATAACGATAGGTATTTTTAAATTTATCGGGGACTAATTGCACCGCATCATTCACCACAGCATCTAAAGCAGGTTGTGCTAAATCTTTCATTTTAAGAAACCATTGTGCCGAAATTTTTGGCTCAATAATAGCACCTGTACGCTCTGATGTGCCGACCTTATTTTTGTAATCTTCAACTTTTACAAGATTGCCAAGTGCTTCTAATTCTTTAACAATGGCTTTTTGGGCTACAAACCTATCTAAACCTTTATAATGCAAACCAAAATCATTCAAAGTGGCGTCATCATTAAAGATATCAATAATTTCAAGTTGGTATTTTTCGCCGATTAGTTTATCGTTAGGATCATGAGCAGGCGTAATTTTTAGGCAACCTGTACCAAATTCCATATCAACATAATCATCAGCAATAATAGGAATGTTGCGGTTAGCAATGGGAACTAAGGCTTTTTTGCCGACTAGATTAGTAAATCGCGCATCATTAGGATTTACACAAATGGCGGTATCGCCCAAAATGGTTTCGGGTCTGGTTGTGGCAATGGTAACAAAATCTTTAGAGCCTTCAATTTGGTAGCGTAAATAATAAAGTTTGCTATTTTTTTCAACATGAATTACTTCTTCATCCGACAAGGTTGTTTTGGCTTGCGGATCCCAATGAACCATGCGATAACCGCGATAAATCAATCCTTTTTTATATAAATCAATAAAAACGTCAATTACCGATTCACTTAAATCGTCGTCCATTGTAAATTTAGTTCTTTGCCAATCGCATGACGCCCCAAGTTTTTTGAGTTGTTCTAAAATAATTCCGCCGTGTTTATGAGTCCATTTCCAAGCGTGTTCTATAAATTGCGCGCGTGTTAAATCCGCTTTAGCGATACCTTCCTCCTTTAATTTATTAACCACTTTAGCTTCGGTAGCAATAGAAGCATGGTCGGTTCCGGGAACCCAACAGGCGTTAAAACCCTGCATCCGTGCACGGCGAATCAACACATCTTGAATGGTATTGTTGAGCATGTGCCCCATGTGCAACACGCCGGTAACGTTGGGTGGCGGAATAACAATGGTGTAAGGCACTCTTGAATCGGGTTCTGAATGAAAATAATTGTGTTCCATCCAATACGCATACCACTTATCTTCTACGTTTTCAGGATTGTAATGTGTTGGCAATGACATAAGCTTTTTTTGTTGAAATAAGTGCAAATGTAATTATATCCGAGTTAAGATAAAAACGAGCATACTTTAATTGTACTTTTGTTTTTTGAAAGTTTTGTGCTACATTTATCGCACTAAAAAATCATACAATGAAAATAGATACAATGAAAAAATTAAGCTTAATTCTGTTATTTTTTGGACTTGTTGGTTGGTCTCAAACCGAAACTAAAAATTCGCCCGAATTTAAATTTGACCAAACCACCATTGATTATGGAAACATTGAAAAAGGTAGCGATGGTTACAGAACTTTTGTATTTACCAACATTGGTAATGCGCCGTTAATTGTTAGCGATATTCGTTCAAGTTGTGGCTGTACCATTCCCGAAAAACCTTTAGAGCCTATTATGCCAGGAAAAAAGGGAGAAATAAAAGTTCATTATGATACCAATCGTGTGGGGGCTTTTCAAAAAAATATCACCATTTATTCTAATGCCAAAACGGTAGAATTCACAATTTTTATAAAAGGCGTTGTAGTAACTAAATAGGCCTATAATATTTTTTTAAGTTTAAAATTGAAGCTAAAACGGTAACCATTTCTATCGACTATCAATTCGATTTCGCGCCCTTCTTTTTCATAAAAAAGACTCATCAAATCTTGAATAGAATAGCTGTATATAGGTTTGCCATTAACTTCCAATAAATAGTCACCTTCCTGAACTCCAGCCAATTCGGCGGGGGAATTTTTTCTAATATCGGTAACTTGAATGGATGGTTTGAGGCTCAAAACATAACCGTATTCATAATCAATGGTAATGCCCCTTTCGGCATTCGAAACCTTATTGCCCGAGCTAGTTTGAAAATCTTTTATAACCTTTTCACTCACCAACATTTGTCCGTTATAAGCTACTTCAATACCACTCATATTGTAATTAAATTCTTCATCAAAAAACTTTGAATTCTTTTTAAAAGTGATTTTTTTATTAGGATAATCAATAATGAGATAAAAGCGCTTAAGTGTTTCGGAACCAATGGTACCGCGCCTACTGAAATGACGCATAGATTGTGATAATGACAAGGTGTCAGGAAAAGATGCCGTGATGTTCTTCAATTCAAATTTTCCTATTTGCAAGCTTTTGATTCGGCTTCGTTTACCATAAATATTGCCATTTAATCCCTGCCCTAGATAATCATCAAAAAAAAGTTGTGGCACGCTTATCTTTGCTTCTTTGTTTTCGAATAACCAAAGTGCATCACTACCGCCGGTGTCAAGCAATAATTTAGAATTTACGGAAATGGTGTCCGAAAAATTGGCTACCACATTAACATAGGGCTTTTCGGCAATAAAACTCAAGGGTAATAGTTCGCATTTTTTGCAACTTTTATAATGATAAGTGTTTGGTTTATAAAACGTAATTTGCTTTGTGCTGTAGTTTATTTTAATGATAAAATCTTTAAACAAATCGCCACCAATAATGCCGTGAATTTCTTCGCCAATTCTGTTAGATAAGTTAATTCCGCCCTCTAAAATCAGATATATTTTATGATTTTTATTGGTGATGTTTTTACCAACTATAATATTATTGTTTGTCGATTTGATGGCATCTACAAATTCGCCTACTCCTAAACCTTGGATTTTAATTTTTTCGATATTTTTTAATTTCAGTGAGTCAACTACCTTGATATTTAAAATGACGGTGTTAGAAACCCCTGTGTCTAGTAAAAAGGATAATTTTTTACCATTAACTTCAACGGGGATAACCATTAAATTATTTACCATTTTAAAAGATAAAACATACTTATCACTATTGTTATTTATATAAAATTGGTCTTGTGCCAAGATGTTTTGGCAAATTATAAAGAGTGTTATTATAAATGTTAATCTTATTCTAAACATCCGATATTTATCAGGTTGATTTATAATTCTAAAACATTCAAATATAGCATTTGTTACTGCAAAATAAAAACATTTGGTAAAAATTTAACGACTCAAATACTTAGACTTTTTAAGACTTCTTAAAAATATATTTTGCAATTTTGCATTGCAAATTAAAGTCATCAATCATGCCAAAAATATCATTCAAAGGGCAGTCAATGCCTGAATCACCTATTCGTAAATTAGTACCTTATGCCGAAGCCGCCAAAAAAAGAGGTATTAAAGTATATCACTTAAATATTGGTCAGCCCGACATAAAAACACCACAAGTAGCTTTAGATGCCGTTAAAAATAACACCCTTGAAGTATTAGCATACAGTCGCTCGGAAGGCTCAGATGCTTATCGCGAAAAGCTCGCAAATTTCTATGCCAAACATCACATAAAAGTAAAAGCTAATGAAATAATTATAACCACTGGAGGCTCAGAAGCGCTTATTATTACCATTGGAAGTATTGCCGACCAAGGTGATGAAATTATTATTCCAGAACCTTTTTATGCTAATTATAATGGATTTTCAACCTTAAACGGTGTAAATGTTGTTCCCGTAAAATCTTCTATTGACGAAGGTTTTGCCTTACCTCCTATTACCGATTTTGAAAAACTAATTACCCCAAAAACCCGAGCCATTTTAATTTGTAACCCTGGAAATCCGACCGGTTATATTTATACAAAAGACGAAATTAAACAACTCAAAGCCTTGGTTCTTAAATACAATATATTTTTAATTGCCGATGAGGTATATCGAGAATTTGTCTATGACGGTTTAAAATTTCACTCCATAATGACCGAAAAGGATTTAGACCAACATGCCATTATGATTGACTCTGTTTCAAAACGTTACAGTATGTGTGGTGCTAGAATTGGCTGCATCGTTACCCGAAATAAAGAGTTATTGGCTACCGCTTTAAAATTTGCTCAAGCGCGCTTAAGTCCGCCAACCTATGCTCAAATTGCCAGCGAAGCTGCATTAGAAACCACTCAAGATTATTTTGATGCGGTAAAAGCCGAATATGTGAGTAGAAGAAACACCCTGATTACTGCTTTGCAAAAGATTGATGGCGTTAAAGTAAGTATGCCAAAAGGTGCCTTTTATTGTATTGCACAACTTCCTGTTAAAGATACAGATAAGTTTGCACAATGGCTGTTAGAGGATTTTAACCTTATCGGCGAAACGGTAATGTTAGCGCCCGCCAGCGGATTTTATTCAACCAAAGGTACAGGTAAAAACCAAGTTCGCATTGCTTATGTTCTTAAAAAAGAAGATTTAATAAGCGCCGTTAACGTTTTAAAAGCTGCCTTAAAAGTGTATAAAAATTAATGACACTTTTAAAAAACATATCGCTAAAACCTTACAATACTTTTGGCATTGATGTCAACGCCAAGCAGTTTATTGAAATTGATTCAGAGCAAGCCTTAAAAGAAGCTTTAATTCAAAATCCCAATTCTTTTATTTTGGGGGGTGGAAGCAATATGTTACTCACAAAAGACATAGCTATACCTGTTATAAAAATCGGTTTAAAAGGCATTTCACAAACCGCTTATACAGCCGAGCCAAATTGTGTTTTAGTAAGCGCCATGGCAGGCGAAAATTGGCATGATTTTGTAATGTGGTGCATCAAAAAAAATTACGGTGGTTTAGAAAATTTAGCGCTCATCCCCGGTACCGTTGGCGCGTGTCCTATTCAAAACATTGGTGCTTATGGTGTTGAAGTAAAAGACACCATTTACCAAGTTGA